>JADIMO010000090.1 GCA_017694755.1 Candidatus Cryptobacteroides merdavium | reverse complement strand
GCCGAGTGCAGAGGCAAATTTACAAAGTGCGGCCCGGGCCGCACTTTCAATATTGACAGGGACAGCTCCAGACTGGGATGTCCCTGTTTTTTTTGTGTCAATTATCCGGAATAATTTTACGGATAGACATTTTTATAAAAAAAGAAAAATCCGCATATAAAAAGAGAAAAACCTGCATCGGAGGCGTAGGGAAATAAGAAATGGAAGGTAATTTTGCAATGCTTGTCCGGCCGCAGACCGACTGCCGAAGCATGACAGGGAGGTGCTGAGGAGAGAGCCAAAAGTTGCGGGATGAAAAGGACGGACGGCAAGACGGATATGAAGATGAAGGAACTGTGCCCGGATGAGAGGCCGAGGGAAAAGATGATTTCAAAGGGGGCGGACAGCCTCAGCAATGCGGAACTGCTGGCAATCCTGTTGAGAACGGGAACCGGCAGGCACAATGTGCTGGAAACTGCCCAGATGCTGCTGAAGATGGCGGAGGGAAGCCTTTCAGGACTTGTATCGATGTCCGTGGAAAAGATGTGCAGCATAGGCGGCATAGGACAGGGAAAGGCCGTGACGGTGGCTGCCGCACTTGAACTCGGGAAAAGATACGGGCGGGAAATATGCAGGCTCGACAGAGTCCCGATAACAGGGCCGGAAATGATATACAGGATGATGCTGCCTGAGATGCGGGGATTGAGGCATGAGGAATGCTGGGTGCTGTACCTCAACAGGGCCAATTATGTCATCGGAAAGGAAAGGTTCAGCAAGGGAGGGCTGGACAGCACCACAGTGGACGTGAGGATGATAGTGAAAACCGCCATCGAAAAGCTTGCAAGCGGAGTGATTCTCGTCCACAACCACCCGTCAGGCAATCCCACACCCGGGCAGACAGACATAAAGCTGACAGGCAGGCTCAAGGCCGCAATGGAAACATTCGACATCTCCCTCGTGGACCATGTGGTGATGTGCGATGACAGATTCTACAGTTTCTCAGACGAAGGGATGACTGTCTGCAGAATATAATATGACCATATGCTAAAGTACCCATTGTTGCCGGAATGAACGACTGCTAAAGCGCCTCAATTGCGCTCAAGATGATTCCTTCAATGGAAGGAGAAACGCAGGCCGACGCGGAAGTTGAAGTTGAACGGGCGGTCCTGATAGATGGTTTCTATCTGGCTGCCATTGTCAAAGAACCAGCTGGCACCAGGCTCGGCAAAGATGCCGATGAGAGGAGTGAAATTGAATTCGGCTCCGACAGCAGCATTGACGGACCACTGCAGTTCCCTCACGGATATTTCATGCGTATCCGTCGAGGAAGTAATGCCATTTGTGCGGTATTCGGCCACCTCCCGGCCTGAAACGCATTTTTCGAGCATTCCACCTGCGGTGGCGTACAAGGACCAGCGTTTTTTCTGCAGGAAATCATAGCTTACATTGAGAGGAATACCTATATAGTGCAGTTTCCTTTCAATTAGGCACCTGCGGAAATCGCTGCCCGCATCTATGTCAGAGGAAAGCATGGTATATGCCAGCCCAGTCTCAATGCTCCATCTCCTGCCCAGGTCATAGCGGAAAGAGACTCCTGCCCTTACCGGCTGCCGATGCCTTATTTCAGTACTGAGATCCTGCTCATCGCTGAAAAGGGTGACTTCGCCGTGACTTGGCACTGTTATCATTTCTTGCACCTGTTCCCTCTGGAGAGAAACCGGGGAAGCGAAAAGGGATTCATAGCCGGAACGGCTGTCGGCCGAACCCGGAAGGTTGGAAAAGAAAATGTCGGTACTTATGATGCTCTTGCGTTTATCCCCTGCAGACAGCCGTCCTTTCATATCGGGCACAGCGTCCGTCGGCCATGAATATTTCTCCACGTATTTCTGGACATTGTCATCCTGCTCCGCATCAGCTTCCGAGGCAGTTTCTTCTGACGCACCTTCTTCCGACACAACTTCTTCAGCCGGAACTGCAGCATCAGCCACCGAACCTGCATCAGCAAGAAGGTCCTCCGTCCGGACTTCCTCCTTCACGACATCAATCGGGGCTTTCCTCTCCCCTGAATCTGAATGCTTTCCAGGCTGCACATCCCCAGCAGAATCAGATGAAACATTTTCAGCAGGCAGGTCGCCTGCAACGGCGTCTGTACCGGCAACATCAGCCACAAAAATGTCATCTTCAGCACTTTCTGACACCGATACGGCATCAGGATTTCCTTGTCCGGACATCACATCACCCGCAAGCGCATCCACGGCAGCATCTTCGCCCGGAAATTCCGTCCCTGATACAATCTCCTCCGGCACGGCAGTTCCTTTCCCCTGCTCAGAGGCATCAGACAGGACATCTGGAGCGCTTTCCTGCGCCGGCCACAGGAAAAGGCCCAGTAAAAGCACGGCGGCTGCAGCGGCAAATCCCGAAAGAATTCTCACCACCTTGCCGCGACGCTGCTTCCGGGAAAGTCCGGAAGACAAGCCATCCCGGTCAAGGGAAGCGGCAATGTCCTCCCACAACCCCTCGGGCTCAGGGTTGTCATAATCCTGCATCTTCGTGCGCAGGTCCTTTATCCAGTCTTTCTCCATTGCGTACCTTATAATGTGCCGGTCCTGCACGGACTACATGTCATGCTTCTTCCGGTATTCCCTTATCTTTGATGCCAGCAGTGCCTTCGCCCTGTGGAACTGGGAAGCCGATGTGCTTTCGGTGATTCCCAGCATGGCGGCAATCTCCTTGTGGCTCTTCTCTTCAAAAACATAAAGGTTGAATACCGTCCTGTAGCCGTCAGGCAGCTCCCTAATCATGCCCTGTATCTCTTCCGCTGACAGATTGTCAGTATCAGGCTCTTCATCTGCCTCATCCTCCGGGACATAGCCCTCAAACATTTTTCTGGTCTTCTCATTCTCCCTGAGGAACTTGAGGGATTCATTCACGGTTATCCTCGTCATCCATGCCCTCAACGAACCCGGCCCTCTCCACTCAAATTTGTCCAGGGACGATATGAT
>JADIMO010000089.1 GCA_017694755.1 Candidatus Cryptobacteroides merdavium | reverse complement strand
GAATCGTATGCAAGTCCGCCTATCTGATAGGTGAAGTTGATGCCGAAGTCAAAGCCGTAGAAAGTGAGTGTAGTGCCGAATCCTCCGTAGACATCCGGAATAGGGTCTCCGCAGAGATAGTCAGTCGCACTCGTATACTCTGTGGTGGTGACGCGCCGTCCGGTCGGATTGCCGGCATCGTCAACCTCATCCATATACCAAAGAGCTTCACCCTTGTCGGATACTCCTGCGAACTTCTTCATATAGAAGGTATAGATCGGAAGGCCTTCACCGAAGAAAGTTGTTCCGCTCACATAGCCCTCATAGCCCTCGACAACCTTGTTGCGGCGCTCCTGCGGCAGCATCGTAATCTTGTTCTTGAGGTGGGTGAGATTCATGTTGATGTCCCACTGCACATTGCGGCTCTTGACAGGAGTGAAGTTCAACTCCAGTTCTATACCGCTGTTGCGCATGTCGCCCACATTGGCATAGTAAGAAGAGTATCCCATTGAAGGAGCCACAGGGAACGAGAAGAGCATGTCCGTGGTCGTACGGAGGAAGTATTCGAAGCCTCCGGAGATGGTCCCGGACAGGAAGCTGAACTCGACTCCTGCATTGAAGTTGGTGTTGGTCTCCCAAGTGATGTTCTCATTTCCCTTGTTGGCGAATACAGTGGACACCTCTCCGTTGGCATTGGTGATGGTATAGGTGTCGACATAGCGGAAGTCGCCGATGTTGTCGTTACCCTGGGATCCGATTGATGCCTTGATCCTGAGGTTGTCGAGCCAGTCACGGGTCTTGAGCATGAAAGGTTCCCTTGAGACGCTCCATGCTGCTCCGACAGACCAGAAGTCACCCCATCTGTGGTCAGGGTGGAACCTTGACGAAGCATCGCGGCGATATGACGCCGACAGATAGTATTTGCTTGCGAAGTCATACATCACACGGCCGAAATATCCTTCGTTGTTATATCCTATCTTGTAGGAATTGGCCGACTGGCGGTCGGTGATGGCTCCTGCAAGCTCGTCGTTTGACTGTGTCAGCATATTGCTGCGGGCAGCCCCGAGAGTGTAGGAAGTCTGGTTGTAGTTCTCATGGCCTATCATCACATTGATGTTGTGCTGGCCGATGAGCTTCGTCCAGTTGAGAATCTGCTGCATGTTGAACTCGAACAGACGGCCGTGGCTCTTGGTCACGATACCCTTTTCCGAGGCGAACTGTCCGAAATACGGGTTTGTGACCGAAGTTGCCCTTGACTCGTCGAGGGCAACGCCGGCATTGAATGTGAACTTGAAGTCCTTGAGGAAGGAAATGTCAAAGTATGCCGTTCCGTTGAGGGCATTGCCTTCAGAATAATTCTTGTTGAGACGGGTGTCGGAAAGGGCGTTTCCATTAGGGAAAAGGGAACGCTCCATGCCGGCATTCTCTCCGTTTCCGTAGTCATACCTCATGATGCCGTCCTCGGTGTACATGATGTTTCCGTTCCCGTCGCGGATATACAGAGGGTAGATAGGACCCATGGTGGTGGTATAGGCGAAGACATTGCCTGAGCTTCCGCTCGCACCCGAGTCATCGATCTGGTTGTATGTGAAGTGCGAATAATTGACATTGGCTCCCATCTTGAACCAGTTCGTCAGCTCGGAGTCGACCCTGAGTCGGGCGGTGTAGCGCTCCATGTCTGAATTATACGCGATACCTTCGTTGCTGAGGTAACCGAATGAGGCATACAGGGATGTCTTCTCCCCGGAAGTTGCCACACTCGCATTGTACTCCTGACGCAGTGATGTGCGGAAAGCGGCGTCGGTCCAGTTGTCCGGAATGAGATAATATTCCTGGCCCTGGTATACCATCTTCCTTCCGAGTGTAGCAGCAGGATTGATTTTTCCATTGATGCCGATGAATTCCTGTCCTGCAGGCACGGTATATACCATGTAGCCGAGACCGCCGTTGTTTGCGGAGCCGATGAGGTTGGCATTGGCCTGTGCATGCGCTTCGCTGGCATTCATGCCGCTGTCAAGATAATAGTTCCTCAGGGCATTGTAATGCGTCTCATAGAAAACTGCCGGGTCATCGATGTAGTCATAGTCCTGCACTGCCCGGGAGTTCACACCCCACTTGGCGTCCACATTGAACACAGGCTTGCGGTCACGGGCTCTCTTGGTGGTAATCATCACGACTCCATTGGCACCTCGGGCTCCGTAGAGAGCATTGGAAGCCGCGTCCTTGAGGACTGTCATGGACTCGACATCGCTCGGGTTGAGGTTGTTGAGGTCTCCGGAATAAGGCATTCCGTCCACAATCCACAGAGGGCTGTTCCCCGCATTGAGGGAGCTGAAGCCTCGGATACGGATTTCAGGATTCGTTCCCGGCTGTCCTGAAGTGTTGGACAGCTGCACACCGGCCACCTTTCCGGCCAGTGACTGGGCGATGTTGGACTGCTGGCTCTTCGTGATGTCCTCGGACTTGACCGTAGTGGCCGAGCCGGTGAAGGCCTCTTTCTTGGTGGTACCGAACGCGACGACAATCACATCGTCGAGAGTCTCGGAATCCATCTTCAGGACCACGTCAATGACAGCGCGTCCGCCTACCGGAATCTGCTGCCCGGCAAATCCGATGAATGAATAGGACAGCACGGCATCCGCAGGAGCCTCAATGCTGTATTTTCCGTTCTCATCGGTCATCGCGCCGACAGTGGAGCCTTCCACCGTCACGGTTGCCCCCCATATCGGCTCTCCCGCATCGTCCTTGATCGTACCGGTCACCGTATGCTGCTGGGCAAAGGCGGCCGGAGCAAGTCCGAAGATGAAAATCATCAGTACAAAAAATCTTTTTATCATAATCCAATATTATATTTCCGAAAAGAATTTCCCCCTCGCACCGCGACTTCAAAATCCCGCATCATGCATCAGGGCATATATAAGGGCGGTCCGGTTCGGGCCGGATCGCCCGTGTGTCAAACCAAGTATGCTGCACCATCAATATTCAGAGTCCGGCATGTCGTTCCTGGATGTGCCGCTGTACTTGGTAGCAGGACCTTCCCAGTTGATTGTCAGATAATTGCCATAGCCTTGTCCGTACGATTTGTTGGATATGTAGTCAGTCATCGAGAACGATACTTTCCATACCTTGGTGCCCGCATCATGGGAAACCGTCACCTTGGCATCATCCGGACATGACCATGTCGTCGAGCCGTACATGGTATAGTTATCAGAATATGTTGTAGTGTACAAGTTTGAATTCTGATACCTGAATTCAAAACAGATACCTGCCGTAGCCAGTTCTATCTCCTCACCGGTAGCAGCCTCCACCGGAATCATAAGCTTCGGAGTGAACAGCATATTGTCGACGGCGTTGTCCGAATCCGCAGAACAGAAATAGAACACATACGCATCAAAGGTAGCACCGCCGTATGCAGGGTCGCCGCCGCGCACCCTATAGTCATTTTCCCTGCGGAGCTCCACTCTTTCCAGAATCTTGCTCAGAAGCACTGCTCCGGAAGCGTCAGTAATCTCTATCTTGTATTCGACAGGCTCTACAGGGGTAAGGTCCGGGAACTCAGTCACATCAGTGACATCCCCGTACCAGGTCCCTTCAAAGGAAGGTCCATCGGCCAACTTGATGGAGAATGTCATGTAAAGCGAATTCTCGCCGGTCTTTCTGACATAGACTGAGCATGATTCAGCGTCCTCCACTACCCATGAAGCGTAGTCAAGATAATAGTCATACGCAAGTCCCGTGATGTCATTGTAGTCAAGCTCCCTTCCCTCTTCCGTAAAGTATGCCGACGGAATCCTGAGGTCAAGGACATATTTGCCGCCCATCAGGTCCTCAGGTGAGGAAGGATTGGAGGCATCGCCGAGAACGAGGCGTACATTGGAGCCGTCAATATGACGGAATACTGCAGTCAGAGCTGCGTCAATTATAGTCGTGCCGTCTGCGCCTGTCACCTTGAGATGGCTCTCAGGGGCATCATCCGCAGAAGTGAAGGCGCCGGCATATTCCGCGCGGAGTCTGTCGGCTCCGTCTGTGGCATCAATGGACAGGGTAACATTTGTCCCTTCTACAGTGAGGGAGAGCGTGCCGACTGTAGTCGCAGTGTTGGCGAAGTCACCGCAAGTGAGTGACAGAGCCTCGGTGTCGCTCATGTCTGCCTTCAGGCTTGCAGGAGCGCCCTTCACCGTGAACTCGATGGCCGCGCCCTCTTCAGAGGAAGGCCCGCCGGCCTGTGTATAGAATTTCCATACTGTGACATTGGTACCCACAGAATAC
>JADIMO010000088.1 GCA_017694755.1 Candidatus Cryptobacteroides merdavium | reverse complement strand
GTTCTTGAGGGAGAAACAGCCGGAACTGCAGTCATGGACTTCGATTATACCCTGAATGACGGGCTGGAGGCACGTACCGCTACCATTACAATCGGATATGAAGGTGCAAACCCTGTCACTGTGGAGGTGACTCAGATGCCGCAATCCATACTGAAAGCGGACCAGTCTTCTGTTAATCTCGGTGTGGAAGCCGGTGTGCTTACAATAAATGTGGAGGCAAATGTTGACTATACAGTATCCCTGAGCGAAGGAGCCGGCTCATGGCTGACTGGACAGAATAATGACGGCGACACCTGGACATGGAACTACAGCGCATGGGAGGGAGCCGGTCTCCGTCAGGCAGTCATAACTTTTACTGAAACAGATCCCGCAGGAGACTCTGCTCCAATGACAGCTTCTGTCACTGTAAAGCAGAGCAACTACATTATCAATACTGCCGCCTACATGAAGTCTCATTGCGCCGGAGCAGCAGAATGGAAGACTCCTGAAGTGATGAATCTTGGCACTACCCTTACAGTTGAGATGCTCGTAAAGCATGATGCCACATTCGAGACAACCAGCAGTTGGAACGGCAACGGCATCGGCACATTGTTCGGAACAGAACGTCGTCTCCTGCTCAGGCATGGTGACAATCAGGAAAATTATCAGGAGTGGGAACTCGTTTATGTGCTGAATGCCACAGAGAGCAACGGCGAATATATTGAGTCCAAGGTCAAGTCATCAGTAAATATTCCTGCAGACCAATGGGTACATATAGCCGCTGTACTTGACGGAAAGGCCAAGACGGTGACCCTGTACCAGGATGGGGAAGTAGTGGGTTCGGCCACTATGGATGATGATATCCGTCCGATTGACCTCACAGAGGAATATACCCGCCAGGCAGAGGGACTCCAGAAATTCTATCTTGGCCGCTCATATTCAACCAACCGTGACTTCTGCGGCCTCATGTCCGAAGTCCGCGTATGGAACAGAGCACTTTCCGCTGATGAAATCAATGCTCCGAACCATTTCTATAAGGTCGACCCGGCTTCAGAAGGCCTAGTCGCATACTGGAAACTGGATGACGGCACGGGCTATATTGCCAAGGACTATACCGCCAACGGCAACGACCTCACCGGCGAAGTCTACAGCGGATACAGCTGGAGCAATGGCATGGAATGGAGAGAAGTCCAGCTTCCAGAATAGCAGCATTTCAATATAAATCTCTTGGACCGGTGCGGACTTTTCTCCGCATCGGTTTTTTCTTACTGATTAAGAAAATTGCACAAATCCGCTTACCGGACTGATTAAAATGCTAAATTTGCAAACCATTTGCGGAGCATTCCGCCAACCTTACATTTTATTAACACTTTAATCTGATAACCTTTTCAAGATGAAGAGATTCTTTCTGTGCCTGAGCGCGGTTGCCGCATCGTTGGCCTTTGTTTCCTGTACTGAAGAAAATCTTGAGAACCCGGACAATCCCGCAGGCAGCGGTGAGATAACAGTGTCCGCCACCAACGTCGAGGCAAAGAGTGCCGGCGGCGATTATTTCCTGACAGTGACATCTGACGGCAATGTGTCCGTGTCATACGATACCGGGGCCGGATGGTTTACCGCAGGTCTTATTGTCGGTGCCGAGGAGGATAACCTTCGTTTTCGTGTTGACCGCAATGATGATACTCAGAGCCGATCTGCAGAAGTGACCCTGAGCGCCGAAGGTGCGGATGATGTCATTGTGACGCTCGTGCAGGAAGGCGGTCTGAAGAACAAGGACTGCGACCTCCTCTCGTTCAGCATCGACGGTACCCTCAATGGCCTCGGGTCCGCGATTGAGTTCAATTTCGACAAGGACAGCCGCACTCTTGATGCCATGTACCTCAAATGGATAGAGAAAGACGACCCTGAGATGCTCATCCCTGTGTTTGAATTTACCGGAGAGACTGTCTATGCTGACGGCCAGGAGATTGTTTCAGGAGAGACTCCCGTGTCGTTTGCAGATGATGTTACCATTACGGTCGAAGCGGAAAGCGGGGACACAAAGGACTATGTCGTATCTTTGAACTGTCCTCAGATTAATCGCGAACTTGCAGTCCTGCATTTCAAACCGGCTGAAGAGATTGTCAGCAAGGATGATTATGTAGACACGGAGATTGAGCTTTATGACAAGACTCCCGGCTCCACCGGCGAAGGATGGTGGAACAGCGATGAGCAGGGAACTGTTGAGATGCGTGGCAGGGGAAATTCAACATGGGGACTTCCGAAGAAGCCTTTCAGAATAAAATTCCCGGAAAAATTCAGCCCTATCGGTCTTAATCATGCGAAAGAAAAAAGTTGGACGCTTCTTGCGCAGGATATGGACAAATCCCTTTTGCGTACTCATCTTGCATTTGAATATTCAAGGGCGCTCTTTGACGCGTCAGATAATTATCACGATCCGAATGCAATACTTTTCACTCCTGCTTCCAAGTATGTGAATGTCTACATTACCGGATGGTACACTGACAGCTCGACAGGAGAAAGGACATACCGCGATGGTGAATATCTCGGCGTATATCAGATGAGTGACCAGATTCAGGAAGCGGAAGGCCGTATTGCCGTTGACAAGATCAAGGCTGACGACGTTACGGACCCGGTCGGAATTACTGGTGGCTATATCATCGAAACAGATATACATGAAGGCAATTGGTTCTCTCCTGTCAAGAATGTCAAGATGTCCTACAAATATCCGGAAGATGATGAAGAGGACTATGACCCCACAATATGCTACAGATACATTACGGATTTCATAGGGGAGTTTGAAAATGTCCTTTATGGCAATAATTTCAAGGATCCTGAGAACGGCTGGCGCAAATATCTGGATGAGAAGACCCTCATTGACTTTATCATTATAAAGGAGCTTGCAGCCGATATGGACGGATATACAAGTACCTATATGTATAAGCGGCGCGGGGTGGACAAGCTTTTCTTTGGTCCGATCTGGGATTGTGACAAAGGCTGGAATAATGACAAGCGCCGTGAACATGGGGATCCTCTGACCAATCTGATGATATATGCTGGTTTTTGGATGCCGAATTATATCAACTATGACTGGTTCCAGCGACTGTGGGACGACGAGACATTCCGTGCTGATGTCGCCTCCCGCTGGAAGTCGAAGAAAGCAGAACTTCTTGCTGTGACAGACCGCGTGCTTGAAGAAGTGCCGGCATCCATGGCAAAGGCCATAGAAGCCAATTTTACTGTCTGGCCATTTGATTATCAGTACAGTACCGAAGCCAATATGCCGGCTGAAGATTATCCGTCAGAAATTGAGCGCATCAGAGAACTTACAGAGCAACGGGCAGCCCTCCTCGACCGCCTTTTCGATGAATAGGTTCATGTTCATGCTGATAGGCAGGGCTCTGCCGGACGCTTGACGGTTGCTTAAAATCATTCATAATAATTTTATACTGTTCATGAAAAGAAAATTTGTATTTTTAATGACTGTGGCTGCATTTATTGCTGCCCTGTCTTCTTGTCAGGAAAAGGAAAACGGAGGTCCAAATACCTTGGAGGTGACTCCTGCAGAAATTTCATTTGCTGCCCAGGGCAACGAGGATGTCCTCCTGACGGTCACTACGGATGCCGCAGAGTGGGATTTCTCTGCCGACGGATGGATTGATGCCGAAAAAGAAGGCGACAATACATTGAGAGTGAATGTTACGGCCAATATGAAGACCGAGCCTCGTGAAGGAAAGATATTGTTCACAGCAGGAACTGCCAAGACATTCCGCGTCAATGTCAGCCAGTCCGCCAAAGAGGAAAGTTTTCTGGAGCTTTCGGAGGAAACCCTTGAGGCAGACCCGGAGGGAGACAGCTTTGAGGTGACTGTCACCTGTGTCGACGCCGACGGCTGGAGAATTACCGGAAGCTGCGACTGGTGTCAGGTTGCCCCGGCTGAAGGCAAGAGCGGCGACAGGATTACTTTCAATGTACAGCCGAATACTACGGGGGAGACTCTTGAGCAGGAGTACAAGGTGATTTCCGGCACTGCCTCGAAGGTTATCACCGTGATATCATATGCTGTCCCTTATATGGAGCTCCAGTCACCTGCCTCCGGCACCGAATCATTTGACTACAACGGAGGAGACTTCGATGTCATATTGCGGACCAACCTTGATCCGTCTCAGATAGAATATTCCATTGCCGGAAATGACGGCGGCTGGGTCTCTGTCCGGAATGCGTCTGAATCAACATATTCGGTGCATGTTTCTGCCAACAATACTTA
>JADIMO010000087.1 GCA_017694755.1 Candidatus Cryptobacteroides merdavium | reverse complement strand
ACCGTTCTCTTTGAAATTATTTTGCTACTTTTGTATATGGATCATTAACGGTGCCGGCCATGGAAAAGTTATACCCTATCGGAATACAGAATTTTGAAAGTCTGAGGAAAGACAATTATTTTTATGTGGATAAAACTGACCTTGTCTACAGGCTTGTGTCCACAGGCAGATATTATTTCCTCAGCAGACCCCGCAGATTCGGAAAAAGCCTTCTGATAAGCACAATAGAGGCATATTTCCAGGGAAAGAAGGAACTTTTCGAAGGGCTTGCCGTTGCCGGGCTTGAATCGGAATGGAAGAAATATCCCGTGCTGCATCTGGATCTCAACGCCAAGAAATTCGACTCACCGGAAGATCTCACAAGACTGATTGACAGACAACTGCTCGTCTTTGAAGATGAATACGGAAGGGTCCGGGAAGATGTTACCGTTGATGACCGTTTTGTCAGCCTCATCCGGAATATGTCAAAAAAGACCGGCGAAAGGGTCGTGATTCTGATTGACGAATACGACAAGCCGCTTCTCCAGGCTATCGGGAATGACAGCCTCCAGAATGAATTCAGAGGAATTCTCAAGGCTTTCTACGGCGTGATGAAATCGATGGACGGCCACATCCGCTTCGCTATGCTCACAGGTGTCACGAAATTCGGGAAAGTCAGCGTGTTCAGTGACCTAAACAATCTTGAGGACATATCGATGGACGAACGATATGTCAACATATGCGGAATCTGCGAAAAGGAACTGCTCAACAACTTCAGCGATGACATCAGGGAACTTGCAGAAAACAACGGGCAGACCTTCGATGAGGCCCGGGAAAAGCTCCGGGAAAACTATGACGGATACCATTTCTACCCGGGATGTCCCGGAATATACAACCCCTTCAGCATCCTCAATACCTTCAAAAAGAAACAATACGGCCGCTACTGGTTCGAGACCGGCACCCCGACCTACCTCGTCGAACTACTCAAGGCTCACAAGTACGACCTCTACAAGATGGCACACGAAAAGACCACGGCAAGGGTACTCGACTGCATTGACGCCTCTTCAACAAACCCTATCCCGGTCATATACCAGAGCGGTTATCTCACCATCAAGGGATTCATCCCCGAGCCGAGAATCTATGAACTCGGATTCCCCAACAGGGAGGTCGAGGAGGGATTCATGGACTTCCTCCTCCCGTACTACACCCCCGTTGAGAACACTGAAACCGGATTCGCAATCTGGGAATTCATCGGCGATGTCAAGTCCGGAAACATTGACGGCTTCATGGAAAGACTCCAGGCCTTCCTCGCAGACTGCCCTTACGAGATGGCCAAGGACATCGAGCTCCACTACCAGAATGTCCTTTTCATAGTGTTCCGTCTTGCCGGGCTATACACAAAAGTGGAATACCACACCTCTCGCGGAAGGATTGACCTTGTGCTCCAGACCACGGATTATGTATATGTCATGGAGTTCAAGCTGGACGGCTCCGCAGAGGACGCCATGCAGCAGATCATGGAAAAGCAGTACGCCCTGCCTTTCGCAAAGGACCCACGCAAGGTCTTCTGCATCGGCGTGAACTTCAGCAGCGACACCCGCAACATCGACAGATGGATTGTAAGCCGATAAAGAAATTATGACTAGCCCTGTCATGGCAGGCAGGGCTTCCTGCAAAGCATCTGTCACACTTCCGCTTGAAATTTGTCATTTTTTATTAGGAATTGCCATTCAGATTGGGTATCTTTGTTTAAAATGTGCAATAAAACATAATTGTTACAAACAATAGAGATTTGCATTTTCAACCGGAAGGAAACATCAAACCATAAAAAACATCAAAATGAAAAGGATTCTTATCATTGCAGCGATGATGCTCGGACTGACATTAGCTGCATCTGCCCAGCCCAAGGCCATCGGCCTCAGAATGGGGTATTACATGGAGGCCAGCTACCAGCACACTGTGAACGGATCCGACTTTGTCGAGGCCAACTTCGGAACATTCGGATATAACAGTATGGATATCTCCTCCACATACAATTTCATGATTGCCCAGCCGGCGTGGACAAGCAGAGGAGAATGGGGGTTCTATGCAGGTCCCGGTCTGGCATTGGGATTCTTCAACGGAACGACCATTGCTGTTCAGGGACAGGTAGGACTTGAATATACTTTCTGGTTCCCTCTTCAGCTCTCAGTCGATCTGAAGCCTCAATTCGGAGCATGGATCGGAAATCACAGTTCCGCTTATTTTAAAGGCGGACTTTACGGTTTCATTCCATCCATATCTGTCAGATACAGATTCTGACATTCACCAGTCACTACGAAAAATACCTGCAGGCCACCGGAATTCATCCGCGACGGCCTGCATTTTTTATTCCTCCGCACATAAAAAAAGAAAAAATTATAAAAAAGAGAAAAAAACTGACTTGTCCTCAACTCCAATCCATTGACTTGTCAAAAATCCGTCATAACTTCACCCTCCGTAACCTGAAATCAGAAGAATGAGATGGATGGACAGGCAATGATGAATCCCCTAAGGGTTCATCAGGTCGGTGTTGACGAAGCCGATGATCTCACGGAGGAGGCCTATGGAAGCTTCGGAGCGGGAACGGATTTCAAGGAGGGAGGCATCAATGCCGGCAGAATCGGAGCCCGGCGCTGCGTCTGTCATGGACCTGGCGGCAGCATTGGAGAGAGACTGTCCTGAGCGGCAGGCAGCATTCCCGGCTGACAAGGCTTCATCAACGGCGGCAATGGCGGCCATAAAGGCATTGAGGGCCTCGCCGAAACGGACCTCCTGCCTGAGGGACACCCCTTCTTCATAATGCTTCCGTGCCCGGGCAAGCACCTCTTCATGTATTGAATTTCCGCCAGATGACATCTCCATAGCAGTCAAAATTTATGCAACAGCTGCAATCATATAACATTTTCCGTCTGCAAATATAACTCCCGCAAACAATACTCACAATACAACACCCATACTCTCCTTTATCTGTGCTCCCTAAAACATATATCAAAGCATTCAATTTGAAATCATCTGATTTGAAAGTAAATGATTTGATTTTTTATTTTTATTGGATACCTTTGTGCCATATAAAAACATAGACAAATGGAAATACCATTCATATATGGAAAAATAGCAGACGGGGACAATTTCACAGACCGGGAACTGGAGAAGGAACGACTTTACAATAATTTCTGCGGACTTGTCAACACTGTTATCATTTCGCCCAGAAGATGGGGAAAGACATCCCTGGTCAATATGGTTCTATCCCGATTTAAGGACTCAGACGATGTATTGACTTGTCAGATAGACATATTCAACTGCCGCACTGAAGAACAGTTTTATTCTGCATACGCCAATACAATATTGAAGGCAGCAGCCTCCGGATGGGAAAATTTCATGTCTGCTGCAAGAAAATATTTGGGAAGGCTCCTGCCGACGGTAACTCTGGCGGACATTGCCCAAACTTATGAATTGTCTTTCGGGCTGAATTTCAAAGAAAACAGGTTGACATACGACGAGATTCTTGATCTTCCGGACAAGATATGCAGAGAATCAAACAAGAAGATGATCATATGCATAGATGAATTCCAGAATATACAGAATTATGAAGAACCGCTGGAATTCCAGAAAAAGTTGAGATCGCATTGGCAAAGACATACAAAGACATGTTATTGCCTTTACGGTAGCAAAAGACACATGCTGCTTGACATCTTCAGCGGATATGATATGCCGTTCTATAAATTCGGAGACATAATGTTCCTTGAAAAGATCGGACGGAAAAAATGGACCGATTTCATAATGACAAGATTTGAAGCAAGCGGCAAACACATTTCAGAGGAACACAGCGGAATGATAGCCGACCTTATGAAAAACCATCCATACTATACCCAGCAACTTAGCCAGCAGGTCTGGCTTAGAACTGAAACAGCGGCAAACGGGGAAACTGTCCGAAATGCATTTTATGACATCATAGGACAACTGAGCCTTTTGTTTGCAAACATTATAGACACATTGACAGAACGGCAGATAAACTTTCTTATGGCCATTGCCGACGGGGTCAGGCAATTTTCATCAGGGGCAGTCCTGTCAAAATACAATCTAGGGACATCAGCAAACATCAAAAGTTTGAAAAAAGCCATGCTCCAAAAGGATCTTATTGACATACAACCAGGCAAAAATATTGAAATTCAAGATCCCGTCTTTGAATATTGGTTGAAGCACATTTACAGATGACAACAGTCCCGGTCATTGCTTGCGGTATTGGACAGGGGTGAGTCCCGTCTTTTTCTTGAAGAATTTGTTGAAGGCGGAAGGGTTGGGGAAATTGAGGTCCGAGACAATCTGTTTCACTGTGCATCCGGAATACATGAGCATGCTCTTGGCCTCAAGGATGACATAGGCATCTATCCATTCGGGGGCAGAATAGCCGCTGACACTCTTGATGAGCTTGGAGAGGTATTTCGGTGTCAGGCAGAGACGGTCCGCATAGAAGGACACATTACGCTCAACCGTATGGTATTCCACGACGAGAGACAGGAATCTGTTGAAAATGTCCTTGCCATGTCCGGTTTTCATGTCCGTATGCACAAAGGCATCCGCAACCTTCTGCTCCATCATTCCTCCTGCGAGATAAAATATCGACGAGATCAGGGAAGATATGCACTCCCGCTTGTGCATAAGATTGGAACGCAGGACCTTGATCGCCAGCATGACATAATCCTTTGCCACGGCCCGTTCCTCCTCGCCGAGGATGAAGCACGGGTTGTCGAACAGCATGGCCCCCTTCCCCGCAAGCCGGTTTATGTCCACCCTGATGCTCTGCATGTAGGACCTGGTCATGGCCATGACTACGAAATGCAGGTTTTCCTTCTGCGAATCATCGATTTCAAGTACACGGAGAATGTTGCCCGGAAGGTTGATGAACAGGGAGTTCTCCACCACATTGAATTCGGTCATGTTTATGGAAATCCGGAATTCGCCTGAAATGCAGAAAAAGGCTATGAAACCGTCGAACTTGCATGGCTGTCCGAGAAATTTCAGGTTCGGGTCATATTTGAGATCCACCACACAGAGGTCATCCCCCATGCTTATGCAATTTGAAATTGGAAAAAGCTGCTGGAATCTTATGAGATCCAGAGTATACATCGTCCTGTCTTGAGAAGAAGTGCGTGCCATCCTGTCATCCTTATTGTAAAACATATGCATGCCGCAAAGGGCGGACATGGGACAGCAAATATAATGCTTTTACAGGAATTTTCGACCTTTTGACAATTATTAAAGCCAATAAGAAAGAAAAACAAGCCATACGGGCAATTATTTTGTATCCGCCCCACACCCGTCACAGACAAATGACAGAAACGGATATGAAAAAAGACAGAATCATTGCAGCAGCCATGCTCACATTTCTTCCATTCTGCACGGAAGCAAGACAGGTCATGACATTGCAGGAGTGCAGGGACTCCGCTGCAGCAAACAACAGGAGCCTCAAGATGGCGGGGCAGGAAATCGTCATCGCGGAATACGGGAAAAGGGCTGCAAGGGCCAATTATTTTCCCGACATCTCAATAAATGCAGGCTATATGTACAATACCCGCGACATTGACCTCATAGGACAGGAAAGGTCAGAAAAGCTGACGAATGCAGGAAATGCACTGCAGGGGGCATTGGCAGAAGGAATCGGAAATCTCCTTGCCGACCCGGAAACAGGCAGCATTATCATGAACAGCCCGGAAATGATGAAACTCCTGGGAAAGCTGTCCGAAACCGATGTGGCAGGACCGGCCAATGCGATAGGGGCAGAACTGAATGACGCCCTGCACCTGGACATAAGCAACATGTTCCTCGGTACCGTATCATTAAGGCAGCCCGTATTCATGGGTGGAAAGATTGTGGCGGCAGACAAGGCCGCCGCGCTGGCAGGAGATCTCGCAGAATCCAGATATGAAACGGAATACAGGGCTGTCATTTCGGAAGTCGACAGAGTATATTGGCAGACAGTTTCCCTATCGGAAAAACTTCAGCTGGCCAGAGAATATGACGCGCTGCTCCGCCAGCTTCTGGATGATGCAGAAAAAATGGCCGCGGCAGGCATCGCCACCGAAGCCGATGTCCTTGCCGTAAAAGTAAAGGCAAACGAAGCGGCAATGATGCTCACAAAAGCCGAAAACGGGGTTTCGCTCAGCAGGATGCTCCTGTGCAGGATCTGCGGCATGGACCTCAATACGGACATAGAACTGGCTGACGAGGGACTTGACAGGCTGCAGATGCCGCAGGCCGTCCCGGAAATGAGCAATGACGAAATTTTCAGTTCAAGGCCGGAAATAAGAAGCCTGGAACTGGCGGCAGAAATATACGACAGGAAGACAGCCATCGCAAGGGCAGACATGATACCGCATGTGGCTCTCACCGCCAATTATATACTGTCAAACCCCAATGTGTACAACGGGTTCAGGAACGACTTCGGCGGGACATTCAATGTAGGGGTCACCGTCAGCATACCTATAATACACGGATGCAGCGCAAGACAGAAGGTCAACAAGGCAAAGGCGGAAGCCGTCCTGACAAGATACAGGATTGAAGACGCCAAGGAAACAATAAGCCTTCAGGTGTCCCGGCTGCGCATGCAGCATGACGAGGCGTTAAAAAAGCTTGCCATGGCGGGCAGCAATCTTGACAGCGCAGAAGAAAACCTGCGCACCGCCAGGATAGGCTTCACGGAAGGGACAGTGCCGGCCAACACCGTCATGCAGGCACAGACGGCATGGATGCAGGCGCATTCAGAATATATTGACGCAGGAATCGAACTGCAGATGTGCGCATCAGACCTTGCCATCGCAGAAGGCCGGGCACCGGTCCCCGGCACGGCCGCGCATGAATGACATGGTAAAACGGCTTGCGGAAAACATGCAATGGCATAAGACAATCGAAAAACAAATAATAAATGTCATGAAACAGAAGAAAAACTACAATCTGCTCATAGGAGCAGCCACACTGCTCGCCATAGTCACGGCAGTTTCCCTCATCGGATACGCGGTATCCAGACCGGAACCGGCACTGATCCAGGGACAGGCGGAAGCCACAGAATACAGGATATCGGGGAAAGTTCCGGGAAGAGTGGAAAGGTTCTGCGTATCAGAAGGGGATCATGTCCGCAAAGGCGACACGCTTGTCATCATTGACAGCCCGGAAACAAGGGCAAGACTTGCGCAGGCTGAAGCCCTCAAGGCAACAGCGGAAGCACAGGAGAAAAAGGCGGTCGCCGGAGCAAGGGAGGAAGAGACCGCCGCCGCATACGAACTCTGGCAAAAGGCAATGGCCGGGGAAGAAATTGCCAGGAAAGCATACGAGAGGGCTCATGCCCTGTATGCGCAGAAGGTAATAAGCGCTCAGAAGCATGATGAGGCAGAAGCACAATATCAGGCGGCAAGATCAACATGTGCGGCAGCAAAATCCCAATATGAAATGGCAGTCAAAGGCGCAAGGGAAGAAGACAAGGCCGCTGCGGCAGCCCTCGTGAAACAGGCTGCGGCAGCCCTTGCAGAAGTGGAATCCTACTTGGGTGAACTCTGCCTGACCTCCCCCGCAGACGGGATCGTATCGGCAAGATTTCCCAAAACGGGAGAACTTGTGGGCCAGGGTGCCCCCATAATGGCAGTGACAGACCTTGACGATGTATGGTTCACATTCAACATCAGGGAAGACATGCTGAAAGGAATGAAGACCGGTGACAGGCTTTCCCTCTCAATCCCGGCTCTCGGCATGGACAACTGCGTGGCAACCGTCACATATATCAGTGTCCTCGAATCATATGCGACATGGAGAGCGACCAGGGACACAGGAAGCTTCGATGCCAGGACATTTGAAGTGCGGGCAGTCCCGCAAGGCCCCATAGAAGGCATTCGGCCGGGCATGACGGCAATACTGACGCGGAGGATAACGGATAACGGGGAAAGGCCTTGCCTTCCGGAATGACTGTCATGATGAAATTCATAAAAAACACCATTGCCGTCATACGCAGGGAAATCAGGCTTATGCGGCAGAGACCCATATATGTCGTGGCTCCGGTATGCGTAATGGCATTCAGCATGCTGTTCTTCTTCACCCTGCTGAAGGAAGGGCTTCCGGACAACCTGCCGATAGGGGTGGTGGATCATGACTGCTCGTCCATGTCAAGAAACATGACAAGGCAGCTGGATGCCACACAGCTTGGCCGGACTGTCATGTTCGGCGACTGCACGGAAGCCAGGAAAGCACTGCAGAAAGGTGAGATCAGTGCATTCTGCGTGTTGCCTGAGAACATGTATGAGGACGCGCTGTCAGGAAGACAGCCCACCCTGACATTTTATGTCAACACCCTTTATTTTGTGGGAGGGGCTTTGTCGTACAAGAACCTGCTTTCGATGACAAACCTGTTCTCCGGAGCGGTACAGATGCAGGCCCTCCAGGCAAAAGGAATGAACGGTGAAGCCCTCATCGGACAGGTCAGGCCGATAACAATCGACTGTCACCAGATAGGAAATACGGCTACGGACTATATGGTCTATCTCTCAAATGTGATGATTCCCGGCATGCTGGAGCTCATCATAATCCTCGTCACCGTATATGCCCTGGGATCGGAACTCAAATACGGCACCTCCGTACATCTCATGGAAAAATCCGGAGATTCAATGGCCGCGGCACTTGCCGGCAAGCTTCTGCCATACACCGTATTTTTCACTTTGCTGGGCATCACATGCGACCTGATACTCTGCCGGCAGACCGGATTGCCGATACGGGGATCCATACTGAACATGTTCCTCATGACATTCCTCCTTGTCCTGGCAAGTGAAGCCGTGGCCGTGTTCATCATCGGCACCCTGCCGGTGCTCAGGGTGGCCATAAGCATCGCCGCAATGTTCAGCACCCTTGCATTCTCACTCACGGGATTCACTTTCCCCGTGGAATCCATGCCTCCATATATACAGGGACTTTCCGCCATATTCCCTTTAAGGCATTATTATGAATTCCATGTCCATGAAGCAATTCTTGGAAACGGTTTCGCCGGATGGCATGCGCAGATGACATACATGCTCATGTTCCTGCTGCTGCCTTTCACAGTATGGCGCAGGCTCCGCAGGGCATGGTACCGGATGGACTATCCGAAAAACTGAAATGATAAGGAACGGACTGACACCAGATAAGATGAAAAGGTTAAAATACATAAGACAATGGCTCTCCGACTGGAACGCCATCTTCATCAACGAACTCAGGATGATATTCAGCGACAGCGGCGTCCTGATAATATTCTTCCTTGCCGGATTCGTATACCCTGTCCTTTACAATCTGATATATGGGGAGGGTGTCCTGAACGGCATGCCTGTTGCGGTCGTAGACCGCTCAGGAGGCACGGGAAGCCGAAGGTTCATCCGGGAAATGGATGCCACCAGGGAGCTCGATGTGGCATACAGGTGCACTGACATGGCTGAAGCCGAAGGACTTTTCATGGAAAGGAAAGTGAACGGGATAGTCATGTTTCCCGAAGACTATGACGACAGGCTGGCCGCAATGGAACCGGCCGTCATATCCACATATGCCGACATGAGCAGCTTCCTCTATTACAAGAACCTTACAATGGCCACAGGCAATGTGATGATCAGCGAAATGCACGACATCCAGGAAAAGAGGTTCTCGGCCGCAGGGTACGGCGACAGGCAGACGGATCAGGCGGTGAAGCCGATAAAGACGGAAGCTGTCATTCCGTACAACGGCACATTCTCCTACACGCTGTTCTTCATACCGGCAGTACTGATGATAATCCTGCAGCAGACAATGTTCTTCGGGGTATCCATGCTTGCAGGGACCATGAGGGAACAGAACCACAGTTTCGCACTGATGCCTGACAGGCTCAAAGGCCGGGGCATCAACCGTACCGTCCTCGGCCGCGGCACTGCCTACTGGCTGATCTACATCATCATGGGGATATACACCGCCGTCCTCATACCGCGCCTGTTCCATCTTCCGCAGAACGGGAATCCGGGCGACATATTCATCCTCCTGCTCGCCTATATCCCTGCATGCATCGTATTCAGCTTTACCTTCAGCACTTTCATCCGCCGCCGGGAGACAGCATTCGTCATTTTCCTGTTCATCACCCCGATATGCCTGTTCCTGACAGGATGCTCATGGCCGGCAAGCAACTTCCCCCTGTTCTGGAAACTGTTCTCATGCATATTCCCGTCCACCTTCGCTTCCCGCGCCTTTGTCAACATCAGCTCAGCCGGTGCCGACCTCGCCATGGCCGGACCCCAGATCCGCGGGCTCGCCGCCCAGACGGCAGTTTACTATTTCCTGTCCTGCACGGCCGTATATCTCGAAAACCGGAAACTGAAAAACTGGAAACTGAAAAACCGGAAAAGAAACGGCTGACAACATCAAAAAAGCCATCCGCAATGCGGATGGCTCCCCCAAGTTATCTTTGTCGAAAACAACTTATCGGGCTCCCTTGCGGGAGTTGTCTTTATTCACCGGCAGCAGTATGACTGAAATAATATGCACCTGCAATCTGAGGATTCCCGCCATATGAGGCTCTCTTGCCGATCAGGGTGACTGTATCGCCTTCCTTGATGCCGAGAGATGCGAATGACTTGTCATTGCTGTCCACAGGGGCATTTGTCAGACCATAGACATAAATTGAACTGGCACCGTCCACCAGATCGAAGTTGCCGTACTCGGTATTCACTAAATTCGAAACGGTTCCTGTCACCTTGTACCAGGTGTCATCCTCAGCTGCTGCAAGGACCTCTGCAACTGTTGCCTCAGTATGGCCGACATGACTTACATAATAGGCCGGTCCGCCTACCTGAGGAGTCCCGTTGTACTCATCACGCGTACCGATGAGAGTAAGGATGTCCCCTTCCTCTATGCCGAGAGACGCGAATGTCTTGTCATTGCTCTCCTGCTGTGTGGCGGTAAGTCCATAGACATAAATCGAGCCGGTACCGTCCACAAGGTTGAAATTGCCATATACGGTATTGGTGATGTCGGAGACCTTGCCGGTCAGCCTGTAATAGTCAATGTCACTCGGCTCCATTGCAAGCAGCTCTGCGACAGTCCTGTCAGAGATGTTGCCTTCCTGTGTGATAGTGACAGTGGCTGACGATGAACCTTCGGAGTTTGAAGAAGAGAATGGAATAGAAGCCACGCGGGCATCCCCGTCATTAGGACCTACGGAGATTGTGACAGCAGTTATCGTATTTTCACCATCCTCATCCTCAAATGTACGGATATTATTGATGCTTATCCATGAGCTGAGTTCGGCAGGAAGGTCAAACTGCAGGCCGTCACCCTTGACTACAAACTGCGCTTCCACTTCACCGCCGTCTTTTGTGACGGTAAATTCGGTAGCCACACTCTGAAGCAGGGATTTCTCAACGGAAACGACCCTCACATCCACCAGCTCTACAATGCCGTTGTATGTGGTCTTCGGACCTCTTACAGTAACGACATCACCCACCTCGATATTGAAGCTTGTCCAGTTGTATGAACCTGTGGCATCAACTGTCCCGTAGATATAGATTTCACCTGTCTCATCCGCAAGATACCAGTTGCCATACTGCGTGTTGGCTATCCTTGTACATGTTCCCGTCACAATGAATGACTTGCCGTCAGGGCCGTCCAGTACTTCCTGGCAAGTAGCGGCAGTGGCTACAATCTCGCCTTGCCTCACGGTGATGTTCTGTTTCTTGCCTCCGGCATAGATAACAAGATTCGTCTCGCGTCCCGCATCTGTAGGATCGGCACTGAAAGTCAGCGTATGCTCACCTGCAGCTCCGGAAAGAGGTGTGATTGTCAACCATTCCGGAAGGTCAACCTCCTCATATACGAAGTTGCCGTTCTCGTCTTTGATATCATCGCCTTCCTCGTTTTCTGCACGCACTTCAGCTACAATATTCCAGTCGGCGTTGGCTGTAAGATTCACTGTGACTGATGAGCCGTCCACCGGAATGCTCACGAAAGTCTCGGAAAGCCTGATTTCGTCAAGATACGAAATTTCATATTCTTGTGTGCAGGCCGCAAGCAGGAAGATTCCGGAAGCAGCCGCTGCCAATGCATATTTAAGTTTCATATAGCGATTGTTTTACAGATTAGTTGAACATATATTTGATACCAACCTGAGCATACCAGCACTGTCCGATGGCATGGTTATATGTCCAGATGTCTGTTGCACCGCTTACGGCGCTGTTTGTACTGTATACAGGGCGGCCTTCTGAATCAATATGATCAAGGGAGAGGATTCGTCCTGAATTGAGATAAGGATTCAGCTGCTTGGAAACGCCCCATGACGAATTGAAGATATTGAGAAGGTTCTTGATGTCCACACTGAGCTGAAGAGTGTTGGTGGTCTTGCCTATCTTTATCTTGAAGTCATGTCCGTAATGGAAGTCAAGCCTGTGCACCCATGGAGAATAAACGCTGTATGCCTCTGCATACTCGCCCTTATGCCTGCTGAGATACTTGTCCTTCTCGACATATGCCCAGAAACGGTCACGGTCGTCATCTGACACGAACTGGAGCTCATCACTGTTGTTCGGGATATAAATCACATCGTAGTTGTAGCCGTCGCCGTTGAGGTCTCCGTCGAACATGTAGGTGTAGTTGTATCCGCCGCGCCATGTCTCATAAAAGAGGCTGAAGGTGTTGTTGCTCCTGTCCCTGTAGGTGAGCGAAGCGAAGAACCTGTCCGGAGTCACATACTGTGAATTGTGGAGGACCGGATTGTTCGGGCCGTCTACAGTAGGGATATATGTGAATGCGCTGGAAGCATCAGATCCCGGCATTCCGGTGAGTTCCTTGGATACAAGGTGCGTATAGGATGCGGTCAGGTCGAGACCTTCCACAGGACTGATGTTGAACATCACATTGGCTGAATATCCGTAGCCCTTTTGGGTGTTGGTGAGGACAAAGGCATCCGTACTGGTGTACTTGTGCTCAGCCGGGTAAATCGGCCTGTTGTCCGGTCCGTTCAGTCTTGTGAAGCCATCCACAGGCATCACATTCCAGTTGGAGATGCAGGCTGCATTCACAGTCTTGTTGTATATGAACTCTCCGGTGATGCTCATCGGGAATGAGGTAGGAAAAGCATAGTCGAGAGCCACGGAGGTCTTCCATACCTGAGGCATCTTGAACTTGCGGTCTACGGCTGCGAATGTAGAGCCGGCAGTACCGTCTTCAGGAGTGATGGTGGAAGGATATCCAAGTCCGAAGAGCTTGTCCTTGAGGGCTTCAATTGTCGGCCTTCCGTTGGCATCCACCACAAGACCGCCTCTGAATTCGTCAAGAAGTTCGTTTCCTGCCTGGATTTTGACATTGTTCTGCACCATGCCGGAGTTGGTAGGCATGTTGGTGAAGAATACCAGAGGCAGACGGCCGGAGAAAAGACCTGTACCGCCGCGGAACTTGAGGCTCTTGTCACCGAATATGTCCCATGTAAATCCGATGCGAGGCGATACAGACACCTTGCCTGACGGCCAGAGTCCGGTGTCAATGTGACGGCCGTTGTAGTCAAGGGCAAGGATGGCATTGTTGGTCATGATGTCCTTGTTGCTGAAGAACAGTCCGTCAATACGGAGACCGGCAGTAAGTTTGAATTTCTCATTCGGGCTCCAGTCATCCTGTGCATATACGCCGACCTTGTGGAAACGCACCCTTGCAGCAGGGGCATCTTCCCCGTCGTAGCCGTAAGTAAGGCAGACAGTCTCAGGAGCTGCACCGTTGATGAAGTCATCCATGCTCCTGTAGCGGTAATATCCGGTACCGTTCCTCATGTATGAGTTGTCGGCCATCTGATATTCGTAGCTTGCACCCATTGTTATGGTATGGTTGCCGGCATAGAGGGTGAGGTCATCCTTTATGTTGAATACGGTGTTGTGCACTGCATTGTTGTATGTGAACAGCTCGTATCCGAGAGACATGTAAGGAGTCACTGTGTCAGTGCCGTCAAGGATGTCTATGAACGGGAACACATCTGAATTCGTGCCCCTGACATCGTCCAGCTTTGAGAAAGTGGCAAGCAGCTGGTTGGAGAGGTTGTCCCCGAGACGGCTGTTAAGGTCGAATGACACTGAATGCACCAGATTGTCCATTGAGTACATGGAGTTTGCAAAGGACATGGAGTATTCTGACATTCTGGCATATACCGTACGCTGTGCGGCGTCGCTGGAAGATGCGTTAGGCGGATTCCACCCTTTGTTGAGGGTATAGTTGTAGCGTACTGCAAGATGGTGGTCCTGGTTGATGTTCCAGTCCAGACGGGCAAGCACCTTGGTATTGCTCTCATTGGCAGGGAAGCTTGTATAAGAGCCTGTGTCATACCCGTATCTGTCCCTCACGAAAGCTGAAATCCTCTCGAGGTCAGCCTCCGTCGTCCTGGAAATGTAGGCATCCGGGTCAGCGACACCGTCCACTGATGCCCTCCAGCGGTTGGCCACGGTAGGGATGCGGGATTGCTCGAAGTTCACGAAGAAGAAGAGCTTGTTCTTCACGATAGGGCCGCCGAGAGTGAAACCGTATGTGGTGTTCCTGTCCCTCTCTCTTGCACCTGCGATTTCCTCGCCTTCAACGGCGCTTCCACGCATGTTTTCGTTGCGGTGATAAATATATGCAGTACCCTTGAAGGTGTTTGTACCGGATTTGGTAATGGCATTCACACCACCGCCGATGAAGTTGGTCTGGCGGACATCATAAGGAGATATCACCACCTGAACCTCCTCGATTGCATCGAGTGATATAGGGCTGCCGCCCCCAGGAAGACCGTCGTTGAGGCCGAAGTTGTTGTTGAAGTTCGCTCCATCCACGGTAAAATTGGCCGTACGTCCGTCGGTACCGGCAAAGCTCATCCCGTTTCCTCCGTATGGAGAAAGCCTTGTGACATCATCAATACTCCTGCTTACCGTAGGAAGTGATGTCATCTGCGTGTTTGAGATATTGGTGGACGCGCCTGTCTTTTCTGCCGAGAACTTGGAAGCAGCCGATGCGATGACTATAGCTTCACTGAGCATCTCGCTGTCTTCTTTCATGTTGACATTCAGGCTGTAGGTCTCGGCAAGCTGGAGAGTCACATCCGTGTAGGTCACCGACTGATAGCCGAGGCATGAGAATTCCACCGAATAAGGACCGCCTGAACGCATGCCGTTCACGGTATAACGGCCATCCTCATTTGTAATTACAGCATAGACAGTTCCGGAGGGTTGATGGGTGGCAAGAACCGCCACTCCAGGCACAGGTACTCCATTTTCATCGGCCACAAGACCGTTAAGAGACGAAGTTGTTACCTGAGCTGATACAAATCCCCCCCTACGAAAATTGCCGCAAGTGCGAGCAAAAAACCTTTAAGTGTTTGTTTCATAAGTGGGAATATATAAATTAATGTATTCTTCCGTCCCGTTTTCGGCGGCAAATATAGACATTTTATGGACAGCAACAAGTGTCTGACCGATTTTTCAGATGAATTTTAACAGAATATTAATAATCCCCTTCCCAAAGGAATGTCTCCCCTCCCTGAATTGAATATATGAGACAATACTCCACCGGAAAACACAAATAAAGAAAGGCGGGCCATACTGATGTGACCCACCTTTCCATCTTCAATCATCCCGTCCGGGAAATGCCGCTTATTCAGCCTGAATCTCCGTGACAATGAAGTTGATCCTTCCGCTCTGCCTTGTGATATAATATCCGCGGACTGTGATTTCGTTGCCGTCATAGCTGCCGACATTGAAGCTGTCGGGCACATAATAGAAGGCAAGTGCAACGGATGTTCCATTCACAGCGATGTTGTGATACTGTCCTCCAGGAGTTCCTGTAGCTTCAAAATAAGTGATTGTCATGAGCCCGGAAGCCCCGGCCAGAGCATCAATTGCAGAAGCGTCAAGCTTCACCGGCGCAGGATAGTCATATGAGTCACCGTCCTTGATGAGCTTCACAATGTCCGGACCGTTGATCTGAGGGCCGTTGTTGTATGAGCCGACCTGTCCGGCCACCTGTACCTCGTCCCCGATACCGTACTCTCCGTCATATCCTGCACTATAATATATAAGGATGGACGCCGAAGCATCCGTCAGGATAAAGCCTCTCTCACAGACGGCAGTTATGGTACCGTTAAGGTTGGCATAAGCATTTGCAGAAATTGCATCCGCAATGGATGACACCTCAGGGGTATTCCCCATCTGGCGCACGGAAACATTGATCTCGGAAGTCTGGTTGTCCTCTTCAGTCTCGCCGAATCTCACTGAGGACAGGGTGACTGCAGCAGACCTAGGAGCGGCGCCGGTATTCTCTGAATATGAGAACACCACCCTGGTAGTATCCCCGTCCTGGCTTGTTCCGACAAGCTTGAGCCAATCCGCTTCAGTATCGGCAAGGATAACATCACCTTTCACCACGGTAGCCACGCAGAATGTGCCGGCTTCCTTCTCGAGCTCGTATGAATTCTTCCCTACCACAAGGAGAGAAGGGACATGTGACACATAATATGCGCCGCCGATCTGCGGTGTCCCGCCATAGGAAGAGCGTCTTCCGCGCAAGGTGAGCAGGTCTCCTTCAGCAAGGCCGAGCGAGGCAAACTGCCCGCTCTGTCCGCCCTCTCCGGTGAGCAGACCATAGCAATATACCGAGCCGGTCTCGTCTACAAGGTCGAAATTGCCGTATTGGGTATTGGCAAGGTTGCTTATGGTACCCGTAAGTTCATAATATGTCTGGGTCTCAGGCAAGGCAAGAAACTCTGCGACAGTGACTTTCCGAATCTCGGCAGGAGCCTTGTCAGGATCGCCTTCCTGGGAAACGGCAAGAGCCGCATATTTCCCGTTCACTTCAAAGGTGATTTCCGCAGTCCTTGCGGCGGCAAGGGCATTGTCGGCAGGGTCAATATTGTCGGCAGCCGTGATTGTTACGGTTGTCGTCCCGGAGCCGAAGTTAGGCGAGACGGTGAGCCATTCAGGGGCAACGGCAAGCCATTCGCCCTCGGCAGTTACGGTCACTGTTTCGGATGAAGCATTGGTCCCGTCAAAGTTCAAACTTTCAGGATTTATGCTCACTGATGTTCCAAGTTCTTCAGTCTGTCCGGTACATGCGGAGAACAAGGCAAGGCATGCAAACGCAGACAGAAATATTTTCGATATATTTTTCATGATTTCAACCTGTTGATGATTAGAATGTAAGCCTGAAGCCGAGCTGGCATCTCCACCGTGAATAGAAATCGCTCAGGCTGAGAGACTGCGGGCTCTGGAATGAATAAGTAGGGGTCATGTTGCCCTGTGCGTCCTCAGTCAGCTTGGTGACATTGAGGATCTGGAGATTCCATGCCGCATTGTAATACAGTCCCCATTCACGGTTGAAGAGGTTGCTGATGTTCAGGAAATCCACCACGAACTGGAGTTTGCGTCCATGCTTCTTGTCATAATAGAAGTCCTGGGCTATATGCAGGTCGAAATGATGCTCGAACTTGCCGATTCCGCCATATCTTTGAGACCACTGTCCCCTGTGGCTGCTGAGATACTTGTCGTTGCGGATGTACTGCTCGAAGGCGGCGGCATCGCCAGGGTTTGCCCATGACATCTGGCCGATTTCAGCCTGTGTCGGAATGTATAGAAGCGAGTTGCCGGTGCGTCCGTCACCGTTGAAGTCGGCATCCTCATCCATAGTATATGAGAACCTTTGTCCGCTTCCGCCGTTGTATGTCAGGGATATGGAGGTCTGCAGACCGTTGGCATACATAGGAGTGGTATAAGAAATCGCAGCCATCACCTTGTGAGGACGGTCAAAGAGCGAATGTGAAAGCTCAGGTGAATTGGTGTCAACCGAATAGTTGTACTGCCAGTTGGAGAGAGCCACGGAAGAAGTCCCGTCATTCACTGAATACGCATGGCCGAAGGTATAGGAAGCCATGATGTCGAGACCGAAGTCAAAGCTCTTCTCAATCTTTCCACTGAGGGAATAGGTATATCCCTTGTTGGTATTCTTCAATGCGACTACAGCCTGATATGTGCCGTCCACACTATAATAAGGAGCGACATTGCTTTCATTCGCAGCCGACGGACTCACGGCATAGACTGTCCCGGTCTTTGACAGGGCAAGATTCTCAAAGAACACATTGTTGAATGTCTTTGAATAGAGAGCATCAAATGTGAATTTCCATCCCTGGCCGAACTCCTGCTCATAACCGAGGTTCACACGGAACACCTGCGGATACTTGAAATCCTCAGACAGGGTATTGATGGTGGCCCTTCCGCCAGCTGAAGCGACTCCGGACTCAATGATGTCCTGATAAGGATTGCTTGTAAGAGGGAAATCGCTGTCCGGCTGATTGACAGTCACTGACTTAGCCTCCATACCCGTATTGTTGTATGCGTTGGAGAGCCATACGAAAGGAACGCGTCCAGTGAAAAGACCGGCACCTCCGCGAAGAAGGGACTTCTTGGCCTTGTCCATATACCAGCGAAAACCTACCCTCGGAGAAAAGAGTACATTAGGCTTCGGTGTCGTGCCCACATACTGGTTGTTGTTGACTGCTATCTCACTTGCATTGAATTCAGGATTTGCAGTAGGCTTGTTGAGAAGCACAGGCATGTCCACACGGAGACCGTAGGTAAAGGTGAAATTGGAATTCGGCTTCCACTCATCCTGGGCATACAGGCCGAACTGGGCAGCCCATGTGGTCGCGCCCCACCTTGTGTCACCGCCGGTCAGATCCGGGTCTGCATAGCGATACCCATACTGGCTGATGTCAGTGTTGAAATAATCATTGACGGTATTGAAGCCATACGAACCGTAAGCTCCCTGGAGAAACACATTGTAGAAACGGAAAATCTCGTTATATGTTCCGACCGTTATGTTATGGTTGCCCTTGAAGATGGACACATTGTCCGTGATCGTATAGGTGTCTGAATTCATCGCATTGGCACCTGAAGAATAATCAGTACCGAGATTTACTGTCAACGCATCCTGGATATAGATGTTGGCCCCGCCATATGCGACAGACCTCTTGTCCCTTACAAAGACGGCAGTGGCACGGAATTCATTTGACACCTCATCGGATATGCGGGAGTTCAGCTCAGCCACAAGAGTGTTGGTGCGGTTGGACTGCCTGTATGAAGAATTATTGAAAGTGTATTCGTATGCACCTGAATCATACTGATCTGCAAAAGCGTCCATGAACTGGTAGCGGAACATGAACTTGTGTGCATCGCTGATGTTCCAGTCGATTCTTGCCATTGCATTGATGGACTGGTCGGTCACCTGATGCTGAGAGAAAGATTCCCCGGTATTTGAGATTCCGTAATTCTTCTCATAGTGGTTGATCATCGCGGCAGCCATGGCGCTGTTGAAATATCTTCCGAGGGATGTGCCGTCTGGAAGAATGACCTCTTCATTGAGCAATATCCCGTCATAGGAGCCGTTGTCCGGAGAATATACATTCGGATGTGTCGTCTTGTAATATTCGGCACTGGCAAAGATGAAGAGCTTGTCCTTTATGATAGGAGCACCTACGGTAAAACCATATGTCTGTGCAAGCTGGGTATCATATTTTTCACGGCTTTCACCGTCCTCGAGAGGACCGGCCGTGGTACCGATGAAATCCTGATTGTTGAAATAGGAGTAGAAAGAGCCTTTTACGGTATTTGTACCGGATTTCGTAATGGCATTGATGGCACCTCCGGTAAATCCTGACTGGCGCACATCAAAAGGAGCAACCACCACCTGGATTTCCTCAATGGCATCCAATGCAATAGGATTGGCTCCCGTCTGGCCGCCGTTGGTTCCTGATGAAGAAAGCCCGAATGAGTCATTGGCCACCGCACCGTCCACCTGGAAACTGTTATATCGGTTGTTGGATCCGGCAAAAGAGATACCTCCGTTCTTGTTCAATGTGGCCTGCGGAGTGTACTTGACCACATCATAGACACTTCTGTCAATGGAAGGCGTGGTTTCAACTGTTCTGAGGCTGAAACTTGCTCCGGCTCCTGTCTTGCTGGCATTGAAAGAACTTTCACTGACCACAACGACTGCATCAAGTTCATTTGAAGCTGTCATCACTACATTAAGTTCATACGGCTCGCCCAGCTTCAGGACGACATCCGTGTACTCGATGGTGGACATTCCTATGTAGGACACCTCTATCTTGTAGGGTCCTCCAGAACGCATACCGTTGATTACGAAGCGCCCTTCCTCGTTGACGACAGCCGCATACTGAGTACCGGAAGGTGTGTGGACAGCCACGACGGCAGCCCCGATGAGAGGCTCTCCTGCCTCATCAGCAACATGTCCGTTAAGGCTGGATGTTGTGACCTGTGCGACGACAACCAATGGCATGAACATGCCTATGGCCACAGCCACGAATAGCATAAATGCTTGTTTCATAATAACTTGGTTTTATTAAGTTGTTTTCGACACCGCAAAAATAGAATAATTAACCGAAATCCGGAAAAACAAGCATGTATTTTATGCAATATTTAACAATATCTTCATCCGTCCCTGCACCATTCTGAGGCACAAATGCGGGTTCTGCCACGCACAGATCCAATCCCGGAGCACAAATCATCCGTGACAGTATTGCATTTGAAAGAAAAGTATTATATTTGCAACCTCATTCGGGGAATTAGCTCAGTTGGCTAGAGCGCTTGCATGGCATGCAAGAGGTCACGAGTTCGACTCTCGTATTCTCCACAACACAATGAAAGCAGGCTTAGCGGCCTGCTTTCAGTATTTTATGCGCCACATCATCCGAAAAGTCCGGAATCAGTACCCTGCCCTGTCCATTTCGCGGCGGAGGTCCTTTTCCTTGATGGACTGGCGTTTGTCAAATTCCTTCTTTCCGCGGGCAAGGGCTATGAGAAGTTTGGCATAGCCGTTCTGGGCTATATACAGCTTGATTGCGACAATGGTGAGCCCTTTTTCCTTCACGGCACGCTGGAGCTTGTTCAGTTCCTTGCGGTTCAGGAGCAGCTTCCGGTCGCGGCGCGGGTCATGCTTGCCCCAGCTGCCCCAGTGGTATTCCGCCACATGCATGTTCTTGACATACAGCTCACCGTTATTGAAATAGCAGAAGGCATCCACGAGGGAGGCTTTCCCGGCACGGATGGACTTGATTTCCGTGCCGCTGAGGACAATGCCGGCAGTATAAGTCTCCAGGAACTCGTAGTCAAACGAGGCCCTGCGGTTCTTTATTTCCACATTGCTCTTTGCTTTCGGCATATCGTATCCTCCAAATTTCTTCTGTCCTGAACAATCCGGTCACATGGCGGTCCGGCCCTCATGCCGTCAAGAACAAGAAGCGGAAACACTTCCCGCTGCGGACAAAGGGACTGCAAATTTACTGATTTTTCGGAATATTCTTCTATTTTTGCACCACCGTCCTATTGAATCCGGCAGCAATAGAAGGATTGGATAGCAGGACGGGGCATTTTCATGACATTATGCAGATGAAACAGGAAAACGGAACAATGCGGACAGAAGCACATGGAAAGGAAAGCAGGAAAAAGGGCGTTCCGCCGCCTGCCGAGCTGCCATTGTCCGAAAACATCGACCCGGAAGCCATTCTGAGAATGTATGCCTCAGGAGAAACGGACCTCATCTGCATCCTCGGGCCCACTGCATCCGGCAAGACAAGATATGCCGTGAATCTGGCCCGCAGGCTGAATTCCATGCTTTCCGACACGGCGCTGATGTCCGGCATCAAGCCTGCAGAAGGCCCAAGGCTTTCCCCGGAAACAGGAGCCGAAATCATTTCAGCCGACTCCCGGCAGGTATACAGGGGGATGGACATAGGCACCGGCAAGGACCTTTCCGAATACGGCGAGATTCCGGTACACCTGACAGACATAGCCGAGGCCGGGACAAAGTACAATATCTTCCAGTACCAGCACGACTTTGAAAAAGCCTACAGGGACATCAGGGAAAGGGGCGGTATCCCCATTCTCTGCGGCGGCTCTGGACTGTACATCGAAGCCGTCACCTGCGGATATTCCCTGCCCGATGTACCCGCCGACCATGAACTCCGCGCCAGGCTCGATAAGGAAGATACGGAGACCCTCATCCGGAAACTCGCCGCCCTCAAACCCCTGCACAACTCTACGGACTACGACACCCGCAAAAGGCTCATCAGGGCCCTTGAAATCGCCATCTACGAACAGTCCCACCCTGTGGACACCACCCATTTCCTGCCCAAGGACACCTATTATATAGGGACCCTCGTAAGCAGGGAAGAACGCAACGCCGGCATAGACCGCCGCCTGAATGCCCGCCTCAGGGAAGGCATGGTGGAAGAAGTCAAAGGCCTACTCGACAGGGGAATCCCTGCCGAAGACCTCATATATTACGGACTCGAATACAAATTCGTCACCCTTTTCCTCACAGGGGATCTGAAATATGAAGAGATGAGGGACAGGCTCGCCATCGCCATCCACCAGTTCGCCAAACGGCAGATGACATGGTTCCGCGGCATGGAACGCAAGGGACTGCGCATCCACTGGACCAGGGTCTGAACCACATCTGAATGACGGACATAAAACAGGAAAATTTCCGGGGAGGAAAAGTGAGAGCGGCAAAAAATGCCGCTCACTCCGTTGTGGCCATGCCACTTTATGGTTGAGTTAGAATTGTGTTATAATCATGAGGTATTTCACAAATATATCATTATTTCCTGTAAATTCAAAGCCCGCAGCCATCCTCACCCGACAGTCAGGAGCTCATGAAAAGGACAAATGCCCCAAAGGAATCAACCTGAGGGGCATCCGCGGTGTCAATAAATATTTTTAAAAATTTTTTACAGGCCGAAACTCTCCTTTATCCTGTCGACCGAGTCAAGAAGTTCCCATCCGAAGAACTGCACATTCTCCATGGTTTTCTTTCCGCCGACATGAAGCTCCACATTGGCCCTGTATGGCTTGCGTCCGACATGGCCGTATGCCGCAGTAGGCTCATATATAGGCTTTTTCAGCTGGAATTTCTCTATTATCCTTGCCGGGCGGAGGTCAAAGAGTTCCCCGATCTTCTCCGCGATGAAGGCGTCGCTGAACTTTTTGCCGTCAGCCCCGCAGGCCGCAGTGCCGTATGTGTCGACATAAATGCTGAGCGGACGTGCCACACCGATGGCATATGAGAGCTGCACAAGCATCTCCCTTGCGACTCCGGCAGCCACCATGTTCTTGGCAATGTACCTTGCCGCATACGCCGCAGACCTGTCCACCTTGGAAGGGTCCTTTCCGGAAAATGCCCCTCCGCCATGCGCACCCTTGCCGCCGTAGGTGTCCACGATGATCTTCCTTCCGGTAAGGCCGGTGTCACCGTGAGGGCCGCCAATGACGAACTTGCCTGTCGGATTGACATGCAGGATATAGTCGCCCTTGAACAATGCTGCAGTCTGAGGCGGGAGCTGCGCCACAAGCCTCGGAAGCAGGATTTCCTCCACATCCTTCCGGATCTTCGCCTGCATGGCGGCATCCACCTTCTTCGCCCCGTACTGGGCCACTGCTTCCGCATAGGTCATCCGTCCGAGCTCCACAGGAACGAACTCGTCATGCTGGGTGGAGATGACTATGGTATGGATACGCACCGGACGGTTGTCGGCATCGTCATATTCCACCGTAAACTGCGACTTGGAGTCCGGCCTCAGATAAGGCATCTCCTCAGGACTGTTCCTGCGGATGTCTGCGAGTATCCTCAAAGCAAGATGCGAGAGGGCAAGCGGAAGCGGCATATAGTCCTCGGTGTCGCAGCAGGCATAGCCGAACATCATTCCCTGGTCGCCGGCCCCCTGCTCGTCAGGGTTCTCCACTACCACTCCCCTGTTGATGTCCTGGCTCTGCTCATGCAGGGCAGAAAGCACACCGCAGGAATTTCCGTCAAACATATAATCCGCCTTGTTGTATCCTATACGGTTGATCACCCTCCTGGCAACGCTCTGGATGTCCACATACGCATGCTCCGACCTCACTTCGCCGCCGACGACCACAAGACCGGTGCTGCAGAAAGTCTCGCAGGCCACCTTCGATTCAGGGTCCTGTCTCAGGAACTCATCAAGTATGGCATCCGAAATCTGGTCGGACACCTTGTCCGGATGTCCTTCGGACACCGATTCTGATGTAAAAAGATATTTCATTTTCTTATTTTGTTATATTAAACCAGTCACAACGGAGGGAAACAGAAATGCCATCCTCAATCCCTCTCTCCATATGACCTGCAGGCAAGAAAAAAGCTCCAAGAAACTGGAGCCCATATACACAAAAACATAAATATTGAATAACGGTCGAAACAGGATTGACCATAAAGTCAACATTTTAGCATTTTTTTGTGTGGTTGCAAGCAGCCAAATCTCTCCACATTCTGTTTTCAAACCGCGAAGATATGCATTAATTTCAAAAAATCAAATTTTTTGATACATGCCTGTATCATCCATCATTTTTCCTTCCGCCTGAAATGTCCTTCAGATGCAGTTCCAGAGCCTTGACGGAAATCACTATCTCCCTGATCGAAACGCCGAGCGAAGCTATCAGAAGCAACAGAGCGAAGCCGAACACATAGACTGAAAGCATCCTCAGGTTGATGTAAACAAGGAACATTGAAATCACACAGAAAAACAGGCTGGAGATACCGAGAATCTGCATACTCCTGGTCAGATACAGCCTTTTCCTCAGATTCGTTATCTGGGCGGCTGTCACTTCGGAGCGGTTCTGCAGATACTGGTCTTTCAGATTGCGTACAAGCTGCGCATATGACAGGAATCTGTTGGTGTATGCCAGCATTATGAGCGACACTGCCGAAAAAAGCAGTGTCGGTGTTGCAAGAGAAAATTCTTCCATGACACAAACTGTACCTTATTCCGGAAATGAAACAGCCTAAGAGACAAACTCTTCCAGCAGCGAATCAAGTCTCGCCTCCAGGGCGTCAGCAGCCTCGGTCTCGCCTCCGGTCCTCATGATGTCGGCAATATAGTAGATATACTGGGCACTCTCCTCGAAATTCGGTTTGGCATAGTCATAGAATTCCAGATAGAACCTTATCGAAGAGAAGAGTCCGTCAGCAAGCTTACCGGCAAGTTCAGTAGCCTTTTCTGTAGCTCCAAGCCTGTAATAAAGGTCTATCATCTGCACCACAGCAAGTTCATTTCCCGTCCTCAGATAGGAAAGGTCGAGAGGATAGCTGCTCTCCGGAACGCACTCCTGACATTTGTCCAGGATTTCTTCGGCCTTTGCATTCTCACCTGCCTCATAAAGCTCTTCAGCCACATTATAGAACAGCCTGCGCTGCGACATCACCCCGCAGAATGTAGTCACATTCTGGTAGTCTACAAAATAATCCGTACGCTTGAGAGCATCCCAGGTGAAGACACCGGTCATCTTGGCGTAAAGGTCATCAGGATCCGAGAAGCCGATATTTGAAAGGCTCATCTTGTTCTTTATCGGCACGAACCTGAACGAGAATCCGTCATACATAAGATACTCCTTGATTCCGATGTTGATTTCCCCGCCCATCTGAAGAAGGTTGATCGGCCTGTCCCACTGATAATTGGAGAGGAGGTCGAGCATGAAGAGCTCCGGCTTCGAGAGGAACTGCTTGTCCTTCGGAATGGTGAGCACAATCTCGTCAGGGATCTGGTCGGCATATTTCCCGTCAAGTATGCCATACTTCAGCACATTCTCCTTGTTTACCGGCACTATCAGCTTCCTGGATATGAGATAGTCCACCTTGCTGCCGTCGGACATCATGAGTTTCACGTCAGGATGACGGAAAAGCTTCATCACATCGGCTATCGGAAGCGCCTGGTCCCTGGTGTCATGGATGATCACATAATCATTGGTGCCGTACAGATACTGCTCCGGTCCTATCTGCAGGTCGAGAGGCGCAGACTCGTTGCAGGCATACTTCATCTGGTCTATATGCCAGTCCGTACCGAGAAGGGACGTGTTGCAGATGCGGACATCGGTACGCACTCCCTCCACTTCCTGGGCATACCAGAGAGGGAAGGTATCGTTGTCCCCGTGTGTCACAAGGATGCCGTTCGGGCCGACCGAATTGAGATAGTTCTTCGCCATCTCGACAGCCGTGTACCTGTTGCTCCTGTCATGATCATCCCAGTTCTGCTGTGCCATGAGCACCGGCACTCCCAGACAGAGAAGCGAAACCGCAGAGGCGGCGGCCACATATTTGCCAGAAGCGGATGCGGCTTCCCCTTTGCCGGACAGAGCATTCTCTATCCATGAATATATCGCCAGTACCGCCAGCCCTATCCATATCGAAAAGGCGTAGAACGATCCTGCATAGGCATAGTCCCTTTCCCTCACCTGGTAAGGAGGCTGGTTCAGGTAGATCACCACGGCTATGCCGGTCATGAAGAAGAGCAGGAAAGTCACCCACGACCCTCTCTTGTCCCTTGCAAACTGGAAGAAGATGCCTATTATTCCAAGGAGCAGCGGCAGCATGTAATAATGATTCTTGCCCTTGTTGTCCTTCAGGTAGGCAGGGGCATCGCTCTGGTCTCCGAGACGGGCCTTGTCGATGAAGCCTATGCCGCTCTCCCAGTTGCCGATGAAAATATCTCCCGGAGTCGGACTGTGTATTTCATTCTGCCTGCCGGCAAAATTCCACATGAAATACCTCCAGTACATCCAGTTGAGCTGGTAGTCAAAGAAAAAGCGCATATTGTCGCCGAAAGTAGGCTTGTTGTGCTCCGCACCGGGCACAGGCTTTCCTTTCTTTATATATGCATTGTAGAAGTCCACATACTTGCTGTCCGTGCCGTTCCACATACGAGGGAAAAGCATCTTGCCCTCACTGCGGTAAACAGGCTTTCCGGTGGATTCCGCATGGACATACCTGTCACCAAGCGGAGCCCAGTATTTCCCGTCCTTCCAGTCATACGGGGCATCGAAATACTGTCCGTAGATCAGAGGCGTGGTGCCGTACTGCTCCCTCGCAAGATAACGTACGAGAGTGAAAGGATTGTCCGGCTGATACTCATTGGTAGGAGTCTTGGCAGAAGACCTTATCACAACCACTGAAAATATGGAGAAGCCTATGACTATCGTCGTGAAGCATAGGAGAACGGTATTCCAGAACACCTTCTTTTTCTTCATCGTAACGAAGATGCCCCAGAAGCAGAGGGCGAAAAGCAGCAGCATGAAGAAGATGGCTCCGCTGTTGAACGGCAGTCCGAAGGTATTCACGAACAGAAGGTCGAAATATGCCGCCGTCTTCGGGAGATATGGGATTATCACGAAAAGGATAAGCGCCAGTATCACGCAGGAGACGAGAAAAATCTTCACATATTCCCAGAAAGAATAATGGCCGTTCTCCCTTTTCTTATAATAGAAGAGGAAGACCAGGGCAGGAATCGCGAGCAGGTTGAGGAGGTGAATGCCTATGGAAAGGCCTATAAGAAAGGCTATCAGCACTATCCAGCGGTTTGCATATGGCTGGTCCGCCTGTTCATACCATTTGGTCATGGCCCAGAACACCATTGCGGTGAAAAGGGACGACATGGCATATACCTCGCCCTCGACCGCAGAGAACCAGAATGTATCGGAGAAGCAGTATACAAGGGAACCTACTATGCCCGCGCCATATATGGCAATCGCCTGCGGCACCGTGTATTTCCCGTCCTCAGACGGTTTCACAAGCCTTTTGGCCAGAAACACTATCGTCAGATAAAGGAAAAATACCGTTAGCGCAGAACACAGGGCACTCATCGCATTCACGGCCACCGCCGCATGCATATTGTCGGCGAACATGGTAAAGAATCTCGCAATAAGCTGGAATACAGGATTTCCCGGCGGATGCCCCACCTCAAGCTTGTACGATGATGCTATGAATTCCCCGCAGTCCCAGAAAGATGCCGTAGGTTCTATTGTCATCAGATAGGTTACCGCAGACACCACAAAGACAAATGCAGCGGATACCCTGCTCCAAAGATCGAATTTTCTCTTCTCCATAATCATTGTTCAACTACATCCGGGCAAAGATAGAAAGAAACCGAGAGCATTGCAAACAAGGTTGCCTGGAATGATTATATTTGCAGAAAATTAATGCTCGCTATGGCAGACAACGACTGGAAAAAGAGGCTTGGAGTGGTCTATTCGACCGATCCGGGATATAAATATGAGGAAGAAACGGAAGAGGAAGCCGTCACCCCGGAACCTTCCGCCCAAAGGCTGACCGTCACTATCGACAGGAGGAACCGCGGAGGAAAGCAGGTGACGCTTGTGAGCGGCTTCATCGGCAGGGAAGAAGACCTCGCGGAGCTCGGCAGGAAGCTTAAGGTCAGATGCGGGGTCGGAGGCTCGGCCAAAAACGGGGAAATCACCGTCCAGGGAGATTTCCGCGACAAGGTCACCGCACTTCTTAATGAGATGGGCTACAAGGCAAAGCGGGGGAACTGATGGTTAACGGCAGCACATATGTCTTCGACAGCACGGCAGCGGTTGTCAGCGACAGCATCGCAACAGACACCTGTGTCAGCAGTGCAATGCCCGGCACCGCCAAAGTCCTCCCTGCCGACAGTGCATTCCTCACCGGAAGCATAGTCACTGAGCCATACCGGCAGAAAGAAAGCCGGCACGAACATGGCGCAGGCACATACGGAGACTTGGCCGCAGATACCATACTGGCATTGATGGCAATGGTGTTCATCATTTACATGAAAGGGATACTGAATGTGATGCCGATGGTCTTAGGCAGCCTTTTCCGCTGGAAAGAAAACCTTAACATCGAAGACAGCGTGAAGATGTGCCGGGAAAGGGACAGGTTCGCCCTCATCCTCTTCCCCGCCTTCTGCGTCACGGCGGCACGCTACAATATCTGGTCCCCGTCATTCATCGGCGGACATGAGCTGCTGACATCGATTCCCGTCACGGCTGCCGCACTGGTTGTCTTCCTGCTTGTGAGGACTCTCCTGATAAAGACAATGAGGCCATCCGGAATGAACGGCAAGACATGGAAAGCGGCGAACGATGCCCTCTATACTTATTTTATAACGGCTGCGCTCCTTGTCCTGGCGAGTGCAGGGGCAATGTCATTTGCCGGCTGCACCGGCCAGACCGTCAAAATGACCATGATCTACGAATGCGCGGCCGTGTGGCTGGTGTTCCTGTTCAGGAAAATGCAGATTTTTAAAAACTCGTGCTCTCTATTTTCAGCAATTTTGTATCTTTGCACCCTTGAAATTTTGCCAATGGCCGTCCTGACGGTCCCGGCAATATTGCCTTAAATTATCTGGCCTCGGCCATACTGTTTATAAAACGATGAGCATCAAGAACATTCTCATTTCCCAACAGCCACCCAAGGCGGTTTCACCGTATTCATCAATCACGGAAAAATACGGAGTACACTTTGATTTCATACCCTTTTTCAAGATAGAGCCGTTGTCATCCCGCGAGTTCAGGGCACAGCGGATAAACATTCTGGACCATTCGGCGATAGTCTTTTCCGCCCGCTCCACCATTGACGCATTTTTCCATATCTGTGAAGAGCTGAGGATAAAGATTCCGGAGACAATGAAATACTTCTGCAGCTCCGAAGCCGTGGCGATGTACCTCCAGAAGCATATTGTCTACAGGAAAAGGAAAATCTTCTTCGGCGACGGGACTCCGGCATCCATACTTGCCCAGATCGGAAGCAAGCACAAGGGTGAAAAGTTCCTGATAGCCACTTCTGACTCGGCAAACAATGACATCACGCGCATATTCCAGGAAAACGGATTTGAATACGAAAGCGCCATCTTCGTCAAGTCCGTGTCCCAGGACCTCACCGCCACGGACATCCGTTCGTATGACATGATTGTCCTCTACAACCCTGCCGATGTAAAGTCCCTGTTCGAAAACTTCCCTGATTTCAAGGCTGACGGGATACGCTTTGTATCCTATGGAAAGTCTGTCATCAAGGCCATGCAGGAGGCTGGGCTTGACATAGCCATTTCAGCCCCTACGGCTGAGGCTCCGTCCGTTTCCAGGGCGATAGAAATATATCTGGAAAAGAACATGTGATGAACAGCCGGCTCCGCAAGACATTCACCAAAAAAGAACGGCTATGCGGCAAGAAAGACATTTCACGGCTTCTTGCCAAAGGCAAGTTCGGGACAGCGGGATGCATAAGATACTGCTGTCTGCCGAAGAATGACGCGGACTGTGACAGGATATTGGTCTCCGTACCCAAGAAGCTCTTCAAGAGAGCAGTCAAGCGCAACCTCCTGAAAAGGAGACTCCGGGAAAGTTACCGTCTGCAGAAAGAAAAGCTTACGGCTGCGGACCATGCGGACCTGATGTTTGTATATAACACGAAGGAAATACTGCCTTTCAGTGAGATATATTCCTCGATGGGCCAGATCATCGAGCGCATCAACAGTTCTGAAAAAGCGCAAGCCTGACATGGACACCGGCAGGATAAGGAAAATATTGAAGGAAGTCCCCATCTTCCCGTTCGTCATTCTGATCCGGTTCTATCGGGTATGCATATCCCCGCTGAAACCGCCATCATGCAGATTCTCCCCGACATGCTCCGAATATGCCCTTGAATCCTTCCGCAGGCACGGTCCAGTCAAAGGCCTGTTCCTTACCGTCAGAAGGCTCGGCAGATGTCATCCTTGGGGCGGCAGCGGATATGATCCAGTCCCGGACAGATGCACAATCTTCGGAACACCGCTAAAACAGGACAAGAAATAATTTTAAATCAGCATCTGAACATGCCGAAAAAAGAAAAGATAAGAACCCTCTTTGACGACATTGCCCCCGATTATGACAAGCTGAACCATATCCTTTCCCTCGACATAGACAAGAGCTGGCGGCGCAAGGCCATCCGCGAAATCGTGGAAAAGGACACTCCCATCAAAATACTGGATGTGGCCAGCGGAACCGGGGACTTTGCCATAGGGACGGCCCGCAAGGCTGCCGACGGAAGCCACATCACAGGCATCGACCTTTCTGAAGGCATGCTGAAGATAGGCCGGGAAAAAGTTGCCAAGGAGGGACTCTCCGGCATGATTTCCATGCAGGTAGGGGACTGCGAGGCCCTGCCTTTCCCTGACGGCACATTCGACCGCGTGACAGCGGCCTTCGGAGTAAGGAATTTCGAACACCTTGAAACAGGGCTCAGTGAAATGCTGCGTGTCCTGAAGCCGGGAGGGAAACTCGTGATACTGGAGCTTTCCGTCCCTTCCAATCCGCTGCTCCTGGCTCTCTACAAGCTGTATTTCCTGCATATTCTGCCAGCCATAGGAGGCAAAGTGTCCGGAAACAAGGGGGCCTACAGATATCTCCCGGCCTCAGTGCTGCACTTTCCCAAACCTGAGGCTTTCATGAAGATGATGTCAGGATGCGGATATTCTGAAGTCAGGCACAAGGCATTCACCTTCGGCATCTGCCGCATGTACACCGGGATCCGTCCTTGAGTGCAGCATCGGTTGCATGGAAAGGCCATGACACCAACCGGATGTGCGTTCCGCCGGCCCGGGAAATAGAAAAGTCTACCGGGGCATCAAAAGAGAAAGACCACGAATCCCGATCCTCCGAGGACGGCAAAGAGGAAAGTGGACATCACCAGCAGCGGCAGCATGGGATCAAGATCCTTTCCATGCCTTTTCCACACCCCGGCTACGTGCATGACAAACAGAGGCAGAGTCAGCACAAACAGATAGTGCCACAGGCTGTGCATCCGTGAAAATGCGTATGCAAACATACAGGCCCATCCGACAACTATCAGGGCAGTCTGGTAGACCTTGGCCCATTTCTCCCCTATTTTAACAGGTATGGTTACCCTTGTGGCCGCATCTGTCTTCATATCCCTTATATTGTTCACATTCAGGACAGCCACACTGAAAGCCCCCATGGAAACTGCCGGAAGGAGCAGATACCGGGACGGGATATCGTGAGCAGCAACGAAATAGGACCCGAGGACCGCCACAATGCCGAAGAATATGAAGACAAACACATCCCCGAGCCCCCTGTACCCGTAAGGGTTGCTTCCTAGGGTGTATTTCATCGCCCCGGATATGGCACAGGCGCCGAGTATCATGAGAAGGATGGATTCAAGTGAAAGCAAGGTACCGAAAGAGCATTTTATCATTGCAAGGCCGAAGCAGACAGAAAGTATGGCGTATGCCCATATCATCCGTTTCAGATCCTTCGGCTCCAGAAGTCCGGTCAAGACAGTGTATCCAGGCCCCTGACGGTCTGCCCTGTCTGTCCCTCTGAGAGCATCCCCAAGTTCATTCGAGACATTGGACAGCAGCTGCAGTGAGACCGCGGTGAGCATCGTGAAGATGACCACTCCCCACCTGACATGATAATCGGCGGCAGCCAGCATAAGCCCCAAAATGACTCCGGCCAATGAAAGCGGCAGAGTCCGCAGCCTCATGGCAACGACATAATATTTTACTTTCTTCATTTCTTCAAAAACGGCCTTGTACGCGCTACAACAACTAAAACAACAACTAAAACAACACGAACGACAACAGGCGGAACGGGATGGTTTCCGATCTTTGTGTCCGGTTAAGAATCTTATTCGTCTCAATCTGAGGGAAGATGATTTCTGGGTAATGTGTGCAATTCTGACTTAGAGTCTCCCTCAGTCCTCAAAGAATTTGAGGTTTTAAATGGAGCGTTCCTTGAGAAGGGAATGCTCCATTTGCATTTGAATTGGCATTGGCCCTAACCCTTTTCCTGGCGCTTCCTCACAGGGAAAAGCACCCGCATGTTCAACGTGACAAAGTGAAGCGCCGCCCTTACCGGACCGGCACTCCTGAGGTCATAGATGAACTGCTCCTTTAAAGGACGCCCTTTCGGGCTCATCAGGGCAGCATAACGCTGTTTCAAGGAAAAGGACGCATCCCGCCATGACGGAAGCCCAGGATTCCTGTCACAGGATGCAAGAATGCCCGGAGCGACTACTGATGTTATTCCTGCCTTTTCCGCCCGCACACCATAATCATAGTCTCCGAAACTGTGGCTGAAAACCGGATCCATGGTGCCCAACTTCTTGAAAACATGACGCGGAACCAGGACAAGATTGCCGTTGAAGATATCACAGCCGACCGGAATAGTCTTATCCGGGACTATGATCTTTCCGCCGGAAGTCCGCCCTCCGTATGTAAGGCTTCCGTCCGAGCCTGCCGCAGTACCTGCCACTATTGCCTTATGACCGAGGGCTGCAGAAATCTCCAGCAGGACAGAAAGCGCACCTTCCCTGAGCATTGTATCGTCATTCAGCCAGATGTAGAAGTCCGGATCTGACTTGGCGGCTTCTTCCCAGGCTGCACACATTCCCCTGTTCCAATACAATGTGCCGTCCCCGTGGATAATATGCACAGACGGGAAAAGGCTTGACACGGTATCAGATGTCCCGTCCGTACACCCGTCCTCAGTCATATAAACCGAAAAAGAATATTTCCTGTCCGGCTTCATCACCTCAAACTGGGCAAAGCAGGCCGACAGGCAGGCAAGGGTCTTCTCCCTCCTGTTGAAGACGGACATGAGCACGGCGACTTCCATATCCGTCAATCAAGTTTCAGAACAGCCATGAATGCACTCTGCGGCACTTCCACCGTACCTATCTGGCGCATCCTCTTCTTTCCCTGCTTCTGTTTTTCAAGCAGCTTGCGCTTTCTGGTGATATCACCTCCGTAGCACTTTGCCGTCACATCCTTCCTGACGGCCTTGACAGTCTCCCTCGCAATTATCTTCGACCCAATCGCCGCCTGGATGGCTATGTCAAACTGCTGTCTAGGAATCAGCTCCTTCAGTTTTTCGCAGATCTTCCTTCCGAAATCATAAGCATGGTCCTGATGTATCAGGCTCGAAAGTGCATCGGCAGGCTCCCCGTTCAGCAGGATGTCGAGCTTGACCAGCCTTGCATCCCTGAATCCGATAAGATGATAGTCAAACGAGGCGTATCCTTTCGATATGGACTTAAGCTTGTCATAGAAATCAAAGACAATCTCCGAAAGCGGCATCTCGTATGTAAGTTCGAGCCTGTCCGCAGTGATGTAATGCTGGTTGATCAGCACTCCCCTCTTGTCGAGACAAAGCTTCATGATCGGACCGTAGAATTCCGCCTTGGAAATCACCTGCGCACGGATATACGGCTCCTCTATCTTTGATATCAGAGTCGGTGCCGGAAGCCCGGAAGGATTGTGCACATCGACCACATCGCCCTGGGTCGTATATACCTTATATGAAACATTCGGCACGGTAGTGACGACATCCATCCCGAACTCCCTGAAAAGCCTTTCCTGCACTATCTCCAGATGCAGAAGCCCGAGAAAGCCGCACCTGAATCCGAATCCGAGTGCAAGAGAAGACTCAGGCTCGAAGACAAGGGATGCATCGTTCAGCTGCAGCTTCTCCAGCGAAGACCTCAGTTCCTCATACTGGTCCGTCTCCACCGGGTACACACCCGCAAAAAGCATCGGCTTCACCTCTTCGAATCCGGCAATCGCCTCCGCGCACGGTCTGTCCACATGTGTGACTGTATCTCCCACCTTTACTTCCGAGGCTGTCTTTATTCCTGAAATGATATATCCTACGCTTCCGCAAGGGATCTCGTCCTGAGGACAGAGTTTCATCTTCAGCACTCCGACCTCATCGGCCTCATATTCCTTTCCGGTATTGAAGAACTTCACCTTGTCGCCTTTCTTCACGGACCCGTTCTTCACCTTGAAATAGGCAATGATGCCCCTGAAGGAATTGAACACAGAATCAAAGATGAGTGCCTGAAGCGGAGCTTGCGGATCGCCTTCCGGAGCCGGAACCCTCTCCACTATGGCATCCAGAATCTCCCTGACGCCCTCCCCGGTCTTGCCGGAAGCCCGCAGCACATCCTCAGGCTTGCAGCCGAGAAGGTCCACCACCTGGTCCGTCACCACATCAGGCATGGCAGCGTCCATGTCAATCTTGTTCAGAACCGGTATTATTTCCAGATTATGCTCTATTGCAAGATAAAGGTTGGAAATCGTCTGCGCCTGAATTCCCTGAGTCGCATCCACCACCAGAAGCGCCCCTTCACATGATGCAATCGCCCTTGATACCTCATACGAGAAATCCACATGCCCCGGAGTGTCGATCAGGTTCAACACGAACTTCTCGCCTCCATGGACATATTCCATCTGGATGGCATGGCTCTTTATGGTGATTCCCTTTTCCTTTTCAAGGTCCATCGAATCAAGGACCTGCGCCTCCATGTCACGGCTGCTGAGCGTGTTTGTTATCTCCAACATCCTGTCTGCCAGCGTGCTTTTCCCGTGGTCAATATGCGCTATTATGCAAAAATTCCTTATGTTCTTCATATGAAAAAATATGAATCCTTCCGGACTGCCTTCCGCAGTCCTCCACAATTTGCAAATATACTCCAAAAAATCGACTTGTTGCCAGGGAGATATAAAAATCAGGTGGATATAAAAAAGCGACGGAGGCAGATGATTCTGTCTCCGTCGCTTTGTCGGGGTACTGTGACTCGAACACAGGACCCTCTGGTCCCAAACCAGATGCGCTAGCCAACTGCGCCACACCCCGATTTTTCCAATTCCTCTGCCTCACTGCCGCAATCTTTCTGAATTGGACTGCAAAGATACACTGTTTTTTCCAAAAAGCAAAAAAAATTGAGAAAAAAATGTTTTGAACAAACACTTTTATGCCTGTTCAGAACAAAAATCCGTTATACACCCAGCTTTCAGGATTACAACAGGTTTATTTCGGCTTCAGAAAGCCAAGTGGCTTCGGCTATGACATCTGCGTAAATGTTCATGGACTCATTGTCCCGGTAATGTTTGCCCGTTCCCGTGACTGACTTTTATACTGTTGCGCCTCGGCAATTGCAAACAAGTTTGCATTGCTCTCGGCTTCTGCGTATATTTGCCCTGCACCACTAAAGTGTGACGCCAAGAGGTCGGGAACGGTGAAGACAAATAGAGAAAAAGATGATAGAAGCTCACGGAATAAGAAAGTCATTCGGGAATCTCGAAGTACTTAAAGGACTGGATTTCTGCGCAAAACGATCAGAGGTCGTTTCCATAATGGGAGCATCGGGGGCGGGAAAATCAACACTGCTGCAGATACTCGGTACACTGTCGCGGCCTGATTCCGGCACACTCACCATAGACGGGACAGATGTCCTGAAACTCAACAGCAGCAGGCTCTCGGAATTCCGCAACAGGAAGATAGGATTCGTATTCCAGTTCCATCATCTGCTGCCGGAATTCACTTCCCTTGAAAACGTGATGATACCGGCTCTGATTGCAGAAAGACCGGAGAAAGAAGCCAAGGAAGCAGCAGAGACACTACTAGAAGACCTCGGACTGTCGGAGAGGATGTCCCATAAGCCATCGGAACTGTCAGGAGGAGAACAGCAGAGGGTGGCGATTGCAAGGGCACTTGTAAACAAGCCTTCGGTTCTGTTCGCAGACGAGCCTTCCGGCAATCTCGACAGCCGCACCAAGGAAGAACTTCACAAGCTTTTCTTTTCCCTGAGGGACAAATACGGGCAGACAATAATAATAGTGACCCACGACCCTGACCTTGCAGCCATGTGCGACCGTTCTCTTTACATGCAGGACGGACTTTTTCTTTCTGAAACAAGAGAATAAGGCGGCTGATGGTAACGAAGACAGGAACAAGACATGAACCAGGGGAATTCAGGTTCAAAAGGTTCTCGGTCCGGAACGAACGATCCGCGATGAAGGTCAACACTGACGGGGTGATCCTCGGGGCGGCCATGACCATCACCGGAGATGAAAGGCATATCCTCGACATCGGCACAGGAACAGGAACGATAGCTCTGATGGCAGCCCAAAGAATATCGGACATCCTGAAGGGGAAAGACACCGCCCTACAGACCGGACAAGACAGATTCAACGGGACAGACGGAGACGAGAAAGACTGCCGCTCCGGTGCCGATACCGGCATCGCAGGCAATATCGGCTTCATGATCACCGGAATAGACATAGACAAAGATTCGGCTGAAGAGGCAGCCTGGAATTTCAGCCGTACGGAATGGAGCGGGCATCTGAAAGCTGCACACCTGTCGCTTGATGAATATGCCGCAGTCCTCACTCCGGAAACGAGGTTCTGCCTCATCTGCTCCAACCCTCCATACTATACGGGAGACCTGAAAGCTCCCGACATGAGAAGGTGCAATGCAAGACATTCCGGTTCGATGTCATGGCAGGACATCACGGATTTTGCAGAAAAGTTCCTGTCTGAAGACGGGAGGCTTGCACTCATCCTGCCGTCTGATCAGGAAAGAAACCTGATACGCCATGCCGCAATGAAAGGGCTCTATGCATCAAGGCTGTTGCACATAAGGACCGTGCACAGGAAAGCACCGGGAAGGACGGTGGCAGAATTTCTGCGATACCGCACGGCAGACATGGCAGAAGACATGCTGACAATACAGGATGGAGGGGCCTATACTCCTGAGTACAAGTCCCTCCTTTCTGATTTTCTGGTCAATTTCTGACTGTTACGGTTTTCCTGTCAATTCCCGGACAGCCTCCGGCAAATGTCACATACAAGAGAGTTCGCCAACAGACTGTTTCTGAATGACAGCACATGCCTGTCATCTGACTGGATCAGGCCGTTCCGGACCACAATGGTCGTTGCGATGGAGCCGGTGTATCTGTTCCCTGCGGAATTTTTCTTCAGAAACATAATATTTCGCCACCTTTTCAACGGGCAGCACCTTCTTCAGCCTGTCGCAGGTGGCATCGCTGATTTCATGACGTTTTTTGACGGCATCGCGGTAACGGTCGAGGGCAGAGGCCATTTCCTTCCCTGTCTTGCCCTCTGCAACTGCAGTCTCAAGTTCCCTGTATGCATCCATTACTTCTTTCTGGGCCTTATCCCTTTCTTCCTGAAGCTGGTTGTATACCGGCCAGAATTTCTCCGCCTCCGCAGGAGTGATGTCCATCTCCGCTGTCAGGAATGCGACCCTTTCGCTCCTGAAACGGTCTCTCCAGTCCTCGCATCTCTTGTGTGGCTGGGCATTTACAGATACAAATGCAACAAGCAGCACGGCTGCTGAAAACAAGAATCTTTTCATGAGTGATAACTTTGATACTATTTACTGTCCTGATTCGCCGGCAGCAAGGAGCTGCAATGTCTCTTCTATGGAGGTTCCGGAAGTGATCAGATATTCAACTATGTCATCTTCCGTAATTACGGAATCAGATCCGGCATCCTCCTGCAGGTCTTCTCCTGGAATGAACAGCAATTCCGGGTCAGCCTCGGAAACGAGGTCGGAATACAGGAAGCCGAAATAAGAATCCTCCATATCCATGTCTTCGTCACGGACAAGTTCCGGCGACAGCAAGACCCCGGCAACAATGACTGCAGCCGCAGACGCAACAGCACAGACACGGAGGACCCTGCGCGCAACAGATCCCCTTTGCCCGGCTGCCGTCTCCCACGGACGCATCTTTCCTGCAAAGTCTTCAAAATATCCTTCCGGAACTGTAAACGGTGACTTTTTCATGCAACATTTGTTTTTTTGCCGACACTTATATTAGACACAGAAATCATGAAAAGTTAAAAGCCACCCTCAATTTCATTCTTTATTTTCATATACGCATGATGATATGAGGCCTTGAGGGAGCCGACCGAAGTATCCAGTATCTCTGAAATCTCCTGATATTCCATTTCCTCAAAATATCTCATCACAAAGACAAGCCTCTGCTTCTCCGGAAGCCTGCCCACTGCAAGCATCAGCTTCTTCTGCGCATCATCCCCGTTGAAATACGGGTCGGCTTCCAGACTCTCCACCCAAGCCTTCTCCTCCGAAGTGAAGGACAGCACATACTTGAGCCTCCTTTTACGCAGAAAATTGAGCACCTCATTGGTCGCAATGCGGTATAGCCATGTAAAAAGACGCGCCTCCCCCCTGAAATGGGGAAGCGCGTTCCATATCTTAATGAATATGTCCTGAAGGATATCGTCCGCATCATCATGTGAGCCTGCAAAACTGCGCACATGCCAATAAAGCCTTTCACTGTAATTGCGCACAATCTCATTGAAAGCCTTTTCCCTTTCGCCCCTGCGGTACAAACCTATGATCTCCTCGTCACTCATCTTGTTTCCTCGTCATCACCAATCTTATCTCCACATCATCTCCTGCCGCCACTCATCGTCACCCCTCTTTCCACATATTCCACCGCATCGTCTTCCGGCAATACCGGTCCGCATACCAGACACAGGAAACCCTGCCGCAGACATCGGCCCTGGCGGCCCCGTCCGCTATTTCCGTGCGACGGCTTTCCTGACGGCCCCGACTATATGTGCGGCATCAAGTCCATAGGCCTCCATAAGTCCAGCCGGAGTACCCGACTGTCCGAACCGGTCTCCACCATTGATGAATTCCATCGGAACAGGCTCATGTTCCACGACCACGCCGGCAATCAGCTCTCCAAGCCCGCCCGCAGAATTGTGCTCCTCGGCACACACGGCAGCCCCGGTCTTCCTCACCGAAGCCAGGACACCGGCCTCGTCAAGAGGCTTTATAGTGGCAATGTCCACAACCTCAAGGGAAATGCCTTCGGCTTCAAGAAGGGCGGCAGCCTGTATCGCCTCCCATACGAGATGACCTGTGGCAAAGACTGTGGCATCAGTACCTTCATTCATCACTATGGCCTTGCCTATTTCAAACCCGGCATCCGCAGGAGTGAAATTCGGAACGCCCGGACGGCCGAACCGCAGATAGACCGGACCGTCATACTTCGCCGCAGCAATGGTGGCAGCCTTCGTCTGATTGTAGTCGCACGGATTGATGACCACCATACCGGGAAGAGCACGCATCAGGGCAATGTCCTCCATGGTCTGATGGGTCGCTCCGTCCTCACCGAGAGTAATACCTGCATGTGAGGCAGCTATCTTTACATTTGTCCGCCCGTATGCGACTTCCTGCCTTATCTGGTCATAGACACGGCCTGTGACGAACTCGGCAAACGAACCCACGAACGGGATCTTTCCAGTGACAGCAAGACCGGCAGCCACGCCTATCATATTTGCCTCGGCAATACCGCACTGGATGAACCTCTCCGGAAATTCCTTGGCAAAATCACTCATCTTCAAAGAGCCTTCAAGGTCCGCAGTCAAGGCCATAATCCTTGCATCCGCCTTTCCTGCCTCATGAAGTCCGGCTCCGAAACCGCTTCTTGTATCCTTGTTGCCTGTATTGACATATTGTTTCATATCCCTTGCCTTTATCAGATTAATAGTCTCCGAGAGTTTCCTCAAGCTGTGAAAGCGCCTTTTCGCACTGCTCCGGGTCAGTGGCTTTCCCATGCCATTTGTGAGTGCCTTCCATGAAATCCACTCCTTTGCCCATCTCCGTCTTCATGAGTATCATCACCGGCTTGCCCTTGCCGCACAGCTTCCCTGCCTCGGCATAGGCATCAAGGATTTCTGCAAAGTCATGGCCGTCACACTCCAGGACCTCCCAGCCGAAAGCCTCCCATTTGCCTTTCAGGTTCACCAGTCCGGCCACATTTTCAACACGGCCGTCAATCTGCTGCCTGTTCCAGTCAGTAATGGCCACGAGATTGTCAATCTTGTGATGTGCGCAGAACATTGCCGCCTCCCAGATCTGCCCCTCTTCACACTCACCGTCTCCAAGCAGGACATACACACGGTTGCAGTCTCCGTCAAGTTTCTTTCCGAGAGCTGCCCCGGCGGCGGCAGAAAGCCCCTGGCCAAGTGAGCCGGACGCCTGGAATATGCCCGGGACCCCGCTGTCCACACTCGGATGTCCCTGAAGCCTGGTGCCGAGCTTCCTGAATGTCCCCAGCTCGGAAACATCAAAATAGCCGCACCTTGCAAGGAGTGAATAATACACCGGTGTCAGGTGACCGGCGGAAAGGATGAAGATGTCCTGACCCTTGCCTTCACGGGTCCATGAAGCCGGGTCATGATTCATGACATTGAAATACAAGGCCGTCAGAAAATCGGCACTGCTCATGGAGCCGCCGGGATGTCCGGAACCGGCAGATGTCACCATACGGATGATGTCCCTTCTCACCTGGGAAGAGATCCTTTGCAATTCATCAATATTAGCCATTGCTGTATATAATATTTTATTGCACCCGGGAGACATTGCCCCGGGCAAATTCCGGGAGTCAGCGCAAAACCTTTGCACAGACGGACAAATCTACTTATTTTTTCCTGATTCTGAAAATTATTTGATGACCATACCGGAAAATGGATATGCGAAACGGAATGCAGACGAAGTGCCCGGACAATGATTTTTCCTTACGTGGTACGGGGACTCCGGAACAGGTCCGGCCAGCCCGTACAGACATCCGGCCAGCCTGCACAAACAGAAGAGGGTGAACCACGAAATTTCCGGTTCACCCTCCGATATGTTCTCAGATGCATGCAAGGTCCCTTTCCTTATAGACTTATAGATAAGTATAGAATTCCACAACTGATTTATCATGAAATCCTTACCTTGGCGGAAAGGATGCGGCGCACAACATGTCTCAGAGATTAGGATTGACTGTCTTCCATTCTGCCACAGGCGGGATGATGCCGAGGCCGATGATCTCGTCACGCATTGCGCAAAGGTGTGCGTAGGATGCGTCAAGGGCAGCCATTTCTTCTGCAGTACCCTCGATTTCACCATAGTGGACTCCTGTCTCGTCGATTACCGTAGGCATGGCCATCATCACATTGTGATATTTCTCTGTATTCACATAACATCCTGCAGGCCATTCGAACTTCTTTCCGCCCATTGCCGCAGCTATCATTTCAACTGAAACATATGCCGGGCTCTGGAATGAAGAGCGGCCGCGGAGCTCAATGATCCTCTTTCCGCCCTGGATCACATTGCCCTTGATCTCTTCCCATCTTACGAGAGGAAGCTTGGTGCCGAGCAGTTCGGAGAAAGGCTTGCCGTCTACAGTCACCTTGGAAGCGAAGACTGCCATCTGCTCGCCGTGCCCGCCGTAGGTGTGGCAGTTCTTCACAGTGCTCTGCTGTACACCGAACTCCTGTGCGAGGGCACTCTGGAGACGGGTGGAGTCGAGAGCCGCAAGGGTAGTGACCTGAGAAGGCTTAAGGCCTGAATGGAGAAGTGTCACGAGACCTGTGAGGTCAGCAGGGTTGAAGATGATCACCACATGCTTCACATCCGGACAATATGCCTTGAGGTCCTTTCCGAGCTGCTCGGCGATCTCGCAGTTGCCTTTGAGAAGATCCTCGCGGGTCATTCCCTGCTTGCGCGGAGCTCCGCCTGATGAAATCACATATTTTGCACCTGTAAGAGCCTCCTTCATGTCTGTGGTGTAAGTGATGTTGGCTCCTTCAAATGCACAGTGGTACATCTCCTCTGCCACGCCCTCAAGACCTGCCCCGTACGGGTCATATAGACAGAGATTAGGCGTAAGCCTCATCATCATGGCCGTCTGGGCCATATTTGAACCGATCATTCCGGCTGCGCCGACAATGGTCAGTTTGTCATTGGTCAAAAAACTCATAATAACTATAATTTAGAACATGTATTGTCTGACAGACTGCAAATATAATAAAAAAAATGACTATATTTGACCTGACGGTCATTTATACTGTGGCGCCTCGGCATAGCAAATAAATTTGCTCTGCTCTCGGTTTCTGACTATATTTGCGGAAATTAATTATTGTAAGACAAGTGGAACCTCCCAGTCCTATATTGACGAATCAGCCAGCGGCGGAATCAATCTCAGAAGATCCGCTGTCGGACCGCATCTATATGATACTTAATGCGGACTCCGATGATGAATCGGAGCGTTGCCTTGTGTGTGCCTGGTCGGCACGCACAGGATTGTCGTATATTGGAGTCACCGGGGACACTTTGTCATGACCTTGAATTGATATGTCTTTATTATAATGGGACTGTATTTTAGAAAAACACTTGACAACAAGGCAGAAGTTTCGGTATGGAAGATAACCGAAACGGAAGAGGAACTCATACAGCTGAGTTCGGTGCCGTCAGACGAGATGGAGGAGATATCCCTCATAAGGAATGAAAACATGCGGAAGCAGAGGCTTGCCGTCCGCGCCCTGCTCAACGAAGTGTTTGAAGACAAGGTGTACCTCAGCCACCATGACAACGGGAAGCCGTTCCTCGAAAATTGCATAACCAACATAAGCATCACACACACCGACAGATATGTGGCCATCATCACCCATCAGGAGGAAGATCTCGGCATTGACATGGAGTCGGTGGACAGGGACTTCAGCACGGTAAAGGAAAAGGCGCTCTCCGAGGACGAAAGGGAAGACCTTGACGAGGACGACAGACTTAACGAGCAGCTCGCACTCTACTGGTGCGCCAAGGAAGCCATATTCAAGAGGATGTCCCAAAGCAAGGTGGACTTTGCAGAGCAGATCAGGGTAAAAAGATTCAATCCGAAAGACGAAGGTGAACTTGACGCGACATTCATCCACAAGGACGGGTACGAAGAGGATTTTGAACTCAGCTACATCACTTTTGACAGGCATGTCCTGGTCTGGGTGGTAGGCTGACGGGGCTTCTTGATCCATTGTCCCCAACGGAACAAACTTGTTATACAATTTTGAATTTTTCAAATTTGATTTCTTTATAATAATCTGTTAACAAGCAAGTTAACAGATTATTTTTATATATGTTGAAAACTTTTAAAGGCACTTTCCCGAGAAGGTAAGCATATTTGAACTATATTTGTCCTCACACTCCGGCAGGTCATCTGCCGGCAATGGCAAACAAACTCCGACTGAGGCCGAGGCTGGCGGTGCCATCCTGGTCTTCATAAATTTTTACTCTGAAAATCATGGTGAAATTTGTAATCAAACGCGACGGAAGGGTCGTTGACTTCGACAAGAGAAAAATCATTGATGCTGTCCTCAAGGCAATGGATGTTACAGAGGCAGGGGAAGACATAGTGCTTGCTGCCGAGATTGCCGCCACCGTTTCAAAGATCGAGACGGAAAGCATGAGCGTGGAGGACATCCAGGACCATGTCGAAATGGAACTGATGAACAGCCCGAGGAAGGAGGTCGCCAAGAAATACATTGCTTACCGCAACCAGAGGAACCTCGCGAGGAAGGCAAAGTCACGCGAGATATTCAAGGAAATCATCGAAGCCCAGGCCACGGACGTGACCAGGGAAAACGCCAACATGAATGCGGACACGCCGGCCGGCATGATGATGAAGTTTGCCTCGGAATCCACAAAGTCATTCGTAGACGAATGCCTGCTGTCGGAAGATGTGAAGGAAGCCGTGCAGAACTCATATATACATGTGCATGACAAGGATTATTATCCTACCAAGAGTCTCACTTGCGTTCAGCATCCTTTGGACAAGATCCTGAAGAACGGGTTCTTTGCAGGACACGGTGAATCAAGGCCGGCCAAGAGGATAGAGACCGCCAGCATCCTCGGCTGCATATCGATGGAGACAGTGCAGAACGAGATGCACGGAGGACAGGCGATACCCGCCTTTGACTTCTACATGGCACCCTTCGTAAGAAAGACATTCCATGAAGAGATCGACAAGATAAGCGAAATCAGCGGAGAGGACTACAGCCATCTCAAGGATGTCCATATAGATGACTACATCAAGCACGACCTTCTGGGCATACAGGGGGAGGAAAGGGTTATCCAGCATGCCATCAACATGACTGTAAGCAGAGTACACCAGTCGATGGAAGCATTCGTACACAACATGAACTCAATCCACTCAAGGGGTGGCAACCAGGTGGTGTTCAGTTCCATCAACTACGGTACAGACACATCCGCTGAAGGGCGCTGCGTGATTCGCGAAATCCTCAACACCACATATGAAGGGGTCGGCAACGGCTCGACGGCCATCTTCCCTATCCAGATCTGGAAGAAGAAGCGCGGTGTCAGCTATCTGCCTGAAGACAAGAACTACGATCTCTACAAATTTGCCTGCAAGGTGTCCGCAAGAAGGTTCTTCCCCAACTTCCTCAACCTCGATGCCACGTTCAACAGGCATGAACTGTGGAGAGAGGATGACCCGGAACGCTACCAGTATGAGGTGGCCACGATGGGATGCCGCACAAGGGTATTCGAGAACAGGTTCGGACCGAAGACATCCATCGGAAGGGGCAATCTTTCATTCACTACAATAAACCTTGTCCGTCTTGCCATAGAATGCATGAACGAGGAGGACAGGAATGAAAGGCTCAAAAAATTCTTCCACAAACTGGACTGGGCCCTTGACATCACGGCAAGGCAGCTCTGCGAAAGATATGATTTCCAGAAGACAGCACTCAAGAAGCAGTTCCCTCTCCTTATGGGTGCGCTGTGGCTCGGAAGCGAGAATCTGAATGACGAGGATTCCATCGAATCTGTCATCAACCAGGGCACATTGGGAATCGGCTTCATCGGACTTGCAGAGGCACTCATCGCCCTCACCGGCAAGCACCACGGAGAGTCGGAGGAATCACAGGAGCTCGGTCTCAGAATCATCACCTACATGCGTGACAAGGCAAACGAATATTCAGAGAAGTTCCAGCACAATTTCAGCGTGCTTGCAACTCCCGCAGAAGGGCTTGCAGGGAAATTCACCAAGGCTGACAGGAAAAAGTTCGGAATCATCCCGGGAGTCACCGACAAGGAATATTACACCAACTCGAACCATGTGCCGGTCTACTACCACTGCACCCCTAAGCACAAGGCTGAAATCGAGGCTCCTTATCATGATCTCACAAGGGGCGGGCACATATTCTACGTGGAAATCGACGGGGATGCAACCCACAACCCGGAAGCCATCATGGCCATTGTGGACCTCATGGACAAATACAACATCGGCTACGGCTCCGTGAACCACAACAGAAACAGGTGCATGGACTGCGGATTCGAGAATGCGGATGCAGACCTTGAGGAATGCCCTCACTGCCACAGCCACAGGATTGACAAGCTCCAGCGCATCACAGGATATCTCGTCGGCACCACCAACAGGTGGAACAGCGCCAAGCTCGCCGAACTGAAAGACCGTGTGGTACACAAATAAGACAACCTCAGTCCCTGTATAGGGCAGTTCTTGTTCAGCAATATGACAATACGGATACTTGACATTCTGGAGGAGACCATGGCCGACGGCCCTGGTCTCCGTACTTCAATATATTGTGCAGGGTGCCTGCACCACTGCCCGGGCTGCCACAACCCGCAGTCATGGGACATGTCGGGCGGACATCCCATGGAAGTGGACGACCTGCTGAAAGTAATCCTGGATGATGAATTCAGCAATGTGACATTCACCGGAGGAGATCCTTTATATCAGGTGGAAGCCTTTACCGAACTGGCAAGAAAAATCAAGGAGAAGTCGGACAAGACGATATGGTGCTACACCGGCTTCACCATCGAAGAAATCAGGGCAGACGAAAGGCTGTCCATGATCCTGCCATATCTGGATGTCATCGTGGACGGACCTTTCATCCTGGAAAAAAGAGATACGGAACTGCTTTTCAGGGGCAGTTCCAACCAGAGAATAATCTATCTGAAAGAAAAAGAGGAAGATATCATTCCCGGCACGGTGAAGACAATATCTGCGAAATGAACCGGTTCCTTCCGGTACTTGCCTTTTCCGCATTGTCAGCATTGCACTCAGGACACCAGCCTCCTCCGAGCAGGACATATTCAAGGGAAGCCTTGAACCTGTGCCCTTTCTCGCACTCCCACTCAAAGACAGCTCCTTTTGTGCCTATGGACTCTTCCGGGCCAAGGAACCTGCCTCCACGGAAAGCCGCAGCCTTTTCCAGCTCATCTGCGGAAAGTTCATGCACCGGCTTCGATGTGTCATAGCCATGGTCGAGGACAACGGCCTCGCCTGTAGCCAGAGCCCTGTCCAGATTCTTTTCCATATGGGCCGGACGTAACTGCTCCCAACCCGTTATGCTTCTGTATTCTTCCTCGGATCCGTAATAAGCTGCGAGTTTCTCCGGATCATCCTTCAACCAGCTCTGCGTTCCGAGACCCTTTCTATAAGCCAAAGGCCGCAGGAACGCCTTGATGAGGGAAGCCGGGACATATCTGGCAAGGGAAAAATACCACGGCAGCTTTGATGTGAGGCGTCTGAAATAGTCCTCCAGCGGAAGATTCTCCCTGAAATGCAGATAGTTCTCAAGAATATCCGCATCGGTGTACCACATCCCGTGAAAATTCCGGGTGGCAAACCACCGGGGCTCAAACACCTTTTCTATGGATTTTATTCCTATCGGGCTGAGCATCCTGCTTTCAAAATCATAGTTGGTCATGCGGTACTGCTCCCCGCTGCTGATATTGTATATCCTGTTCCAGAATTCATCCGGCACCCAGTCCTCACACACATTGGCCAGCAGACGGCCTGAATCCTCTATAGTAGCCCATTCAAGCACACCTTTTACCGGTACATGGAACAGCGTCGGACTGATCTGCATGAAAATGCCGGGATACAATATGCCGGACTGGCGCAGTGACACCCAATGCCTGATCCCGGAATCGGCTATTATCCTTTCCGCCTCGCATTTGGAGACAGCATACATGTCGAATGCACTTGCATATGCAGGGTCTCCTGCGCATCCCCAATGGAAAGGCGGCATCCTGTCCCCGCACTGCGCCACCGAGCCTATGTACACCACTTTGACCTTGTCCCGGTCCGGCTGGGCAAGGACGGCATCCGCGATGTTCCTTGCTGCCGACACATTCACCTTCAGTGTCTTTTCCGGATAGGAGTCAGCCTTTGGCGACACCATGCCTCCGACATGAAGCACATAGTCTGCCCCCGCGACTCCGGCAAGCACATCATCATAGCGTGTAAGGTCACCCCATACTATCTCGACTGCCGGATCTGAAAGATACGGTGTGAGCATTTTTTCATTTTTCCGGCTACGCCTTGCCAGTATCCTTATCTTGAATTTTTCTTTTCTTGCATACAATTCCTGAAAGCCGGCCCAACCCATATTTCCGGTTGCACCGGTCAAAAAAACGGTTTTCTTCATAAGTGCATATAATAATTCGTCTCAAATTCGTCTCATTTCTTTCTGAGCCACAGCTCAGGGTCCTGCGGTGACTGGTCCTGCCATATCTGGAAATGGAGCTTCGTCTCGCCGTTTATCGTATCCACAGTCCCCATCTTCTGTCCTGTCTTCACCTTGTCTCCGGCTTTCACCGCCGCTGTCTGAAGCTTGCAGTAGAATGAAAAATAGTTCCCGTGCTGGACAAGGATACATATATTGTAGCCGGGCATCACCACAATCTGCTTCACCACCCCGTCAAAGACGGCATTCACAGATGTTCCCGGAGAAAGGGCTATGTCAATACCGTTGTTGAATGGCAGCTTTATCTTGGTAAATACCGGATGATAGCGCTGGCCGAATCCATCCACTACAGGACCGTTTGCCGGCCACGGAAGCTTTCCGCGGTTCTTGGAAAATTCCGAAGCGAGCTTATAATCCACAGGCCGGTCACCGGATTTGTCTTCAGAGCCTTTCATCGCAGCTGCCACAAGCCTCTTTATCTCCCTGTTAAGAGCATCCACCTGCTTCTTTTTCTCAGCAAGCTGCCGTTCATACTTTCTCCTGTCACGCTTGAGCGTGCTTACCGTGTTCTCGGCACGCCTCTCATCCGCCTGAAGTGAGGCGAGTTCCCGGGCACGCTGGCCGCGCACCTGCTCAGTCTCCTTCCTCAGCTGCTGCAGCCGCTCCTTCTCGGCCTCGAGCTCCGCCCTGGCCTCCTCTATCCTGACCGCCTGTTCATTTATCTCGCGGGAAAGGTTCTTGAAATATCCGTACCGGCGGAAAGCCTGGCCGAGATTCTCGCTGGCGAGGATATACATGTACCATATCTTGGCGTCTCGGTTCTTGTATGCGCTCCTGACCAGCCTGCCGTAATGCTCAGATAAGGTATCTATCCTTTCTTCAAGACGGTTTATCTGCTTCTGGGCTGAATATATGCCGTCGGAATACACCCTTATCTGCCTGTCGGCGGCGTTTATGAGTTCCTTCCTGTTGGATATCCGCTTTCTGATGAGAGTGAGGTCGGACAGAAGGCTGCGGCTTTTGGAGGCATTGTCCGAAAGCTGCCTGTCAATGATGGCCATTTCCTTTTCCAGAGCCGCCACACGAGCCTTGTATGCCCCCGTGTCCTGGGCATCAAGCCATGACATGGAGAAAAAAAGCACAATGGCGGCTATGAATATCCTGAGGAAAGACATGGTCATATGTTCATTTCATTTCTGACTTGCGCTGTCTTATCTTTTCATCAAGGCCCTCTATCTCACCGTTGTTCCTGGACTGGGCCTGCGTCCAATAGACAAATGCAAGGTCATATTCCTTCAAGGCGAAAAGCACCTCGGCATAATGGTCAAGAATCACTGCGCTGTCCTTGCCTCCGTAAAGCATTGCATGCTTGAAGAAAGGCTTGGCTTCCAGAGGCTTGCCCTGAAGATAAAGAATCCATCCGAATGTATCGAGGTAAGTCGGGTTGTCAGGCTCCTTCTCCACCGTTATCTTGCTCATGTCGTAGGCCTTCTTGAGTTTCCGGCCCTCGATGCTCAGGAAATAGGCATAGTTGTTGAGCACGGGCACATATGTCGGATTTATTTTCAATGCTGCTTCATACGCCTTGTATGCCTTCTTGTTGTCCCCGAGCTGATGGTACATGTCTCCCATGGTGGTATAGGCGTTGAGCGTGCGCAGACTGTCTCCCTCACAGACAAGCAGCACCGTGTCGCAGATGTCAAGCACCTTGCCGTAGTCCCCGAGATTATAGTCTGCCAGACTGGCCATCTCCAGGAATGCCGGCTCGGAAGGGAATTTGCCGAAAGCTTTCCGGCCCTCGGAAGAAAGTTCCTCCCACTCATGGGTATACATCAGCAATTCGACAAAATTGGCCGCTGCGGAAAGACTTTCCGGATAAAGGTCCATATTCTTCCTGAAAATGGACTTTGCCTCGGCCGCCCTGCCTGTCCCATAATAATATATGCCTGCAGTCATGAGCATTGAACTGTCTCTGGGATAAAGGTCAAGACATCCCGTCACCATGGAGTCTATCCGCGATGAGAATGTCTTCAGGAACATCGGGTCGGAACTCTGGAAGAGCGACTTCAGATAGTCCGCCTTTCCCGCGACGGTTACGGACTGCGAAGTCAGGAATCTGTCCATAAGAGAGAAATATTCATCATACCTTCTCGTGACGCGGAACACCTCCGCCTTTCCCAACAGTGCCGGAGCATAATCCGGTTCCAGTTCAAGGGCCTCACCATAGGATTTCAGGGCAAGGGAATCATTGTACATGGACATCTGCCAGTCACCCAGGATGGCGAGGACCTGCGGAGAAGAATATTCGTTGTTGAACTCCTTGAGCGACTCGTACGCCTCCGTCTGCTTTCCCGAGGAACGGAGCAGGTCAAATCTCGTAAGGGCCGTCGCCTCGTTTTTGCCGAAGACAGTCTCTATCTGCGAAAGCGTCTCCAGGGCCCTGTCTGTCTGCCCCTGGGATATATACAGGTCTATAAGGCTGTAATACAGTTCGCTCTTCTTGGGAAAGTCTTCAAGAAGGTCCTCAAACATGGCGGTTGTCAGTTCCTTCCTGTCAGTGGCGGAATACACCATTGCAAGCCGGTACCGATACCAGAAATTGGAGGAATCTATGGCCACTGCCTTCTTAAGCTCCGCTTCGGCCGCATCCATATGGTTCATGCAGAATTCCGAGAGCCCGAGATAGAAATGCGCGGCATCATTGCCGGGAAATTCGGCTATGACTCCACGCAATATTCCGGAAGCCTTGCCGAAATCCCTTTCATTGTATCTCTCCACCGCAGTTATGATCTTGTTTTCAGCTATGCGGGTCTTGTCTTCCTCCTGGGCATAAGCCCTTGCCGGCATGAACAGAAGCACAGCCAGCGCCAGATATATGATTGTCCCCTTCATTTTCATGTCAACACTATGGTCACGACGAATTGCAAAAATAGCACAAAATCTCTTATATTTGCAGAACGCGTCTGAAAGAATTTCAGTGAAGATGCAACATTCTGCCGCAAGGCTGCATCTTCTATCTCGCGGGAATGTGTATACGAAACCTGGCAAGTGGAGACTGTACTGTGACCGTAAACCTTGAGCATGAACTGATTGACCGGTGCATAAAAGGAGACAGGATGGCCCAGAAGGCATTATATGACCGGCTGGCTTCCAGAATGTTCCCCGTATGCATCCGATATGTTGGAGAACGGAATGCGGCGGAGGACATTATGCAAGAGGGGTTCGTGACACTTTTCACAAGGCTGGAAACATTCAAGGGAGACGGTTCCTTTGAAGGCTGGGCGAGAAAGATCTTTGTCAACACTGCACTCATGTACCTGAGGAAAAAGGATGCCCTGAAGATGAGCGACGAACTGGAGACTGCCCGCAACCTGAGCACGGACATCTCCTCGCAGATGGACAACATCGGGTACAAGGAGCTGATGAAGCTCATAACCTCCCTGCCTACCGGATTCAGGACGGTATTCAACATGTATGTGATAGAAGGATATTCACATAAGGAGATAGCCGACATGCTGAATATTTCCGAGACCACTTCCCGGACACAGTTGAGCAGGGCAAGAGTGTGGCTGCAGAACAAGATAAAAGAAATGAAAAAAGATGCTTGAAGACCGGGATAAAGAATTCGACCTGAAGATTCGGTCAATGATGGAAGACGGCCGGGAAGAAGTTCCCGACCGCGTATGGGATGCCGTCAGCGGCAGACTCTCTGAAATCAATGCCGGGAAACACAGGAGGACAATGCTGATACGGCTGCGCAACGCCGGCATCGGCGTTGCTGCCGCAGCGGCCGTGGCCGTGGCGGCGGTGTTCGGCATCAGGCAAGAGCCTGTGCCGGACACCAGTGCCATAGCGGTGGTATCCACGGCTCCGGAAACGCAGACAGGCATCCGCCGCGGCCAGAAGCTCTCCGGCGGAAGCAGGAATGACGGAAAGGCATCACAGGTGACAGGACAAGGAGCCGCCTCCGCTCCGGAAGACATGGCGGAGACAAGCCGGAAAGCGGCAGCGGCCCTCATTGCGGCAGCGGCATCACCTGCAGAAGCACCAAAAGCTGAAAAACAATCTTCAATACCGCAGTCTGTGCTTGACACCCCTGCGGAAACCTCTGACAAGAAAGCAGAAGCCCGACCGGACAAGATGGCCGGACTTTCTTCCGGCAATACTTCCGACACGGAAAATATATCCGGAGAAGAGACATCATCCCGGACATACAGCCTGCCGGACCCTGCAGCAGAATTTGCAGCAGAGTTCCCGGACGATGAAATGACAAAGAAAAGACCGGATGTTTCACTCGCCATGTTCGGCAATGCCATCAGCAACAGCGCCTCGGATGGAAACGGAGAGGCAATTCCTCCGATGCAGAGCCAGGGAAGGATCATCAGGGACGAAATAGTGGAAAGCCATGCAACTTCCTATGGCATCCCGATGTCATTCGGTGTCGGGGCAAGAATAGGCTTCACCCCCAGATGGACAATGAGCATAGGGGTCAACTACACTCTCCTGACAAGGACATTCGACGGCACCTACTACGACAACGAGGGCACGGCCTTCACTGACTCAGACATCAGAAACAGCCAGCATTATATCGGAATCCCGGTCAATGTCTATTACAGCATCTGCAAGGGCAGTTTCGTGGACTTCTATGCATATGCCGGAGGCACAGTGGAAAAATGCGTGGACGACAAATATCTGATCGATGCCACTGACCGGATAATCAGCCACCATGAAAAGAGCACGGGAGTACAACTTTCTGCCAATGCCGGCATCGGTGTGGAATTCACAGTCGGGAACAGGCTCGGCATATACATCGACCCTAGCGTCAGGTATTATTTCGAAAGCAGCCAGCCGAACAGCATCAGAAAAGTACAGCCTCTTATGCTCGGATTTGAAGCAGGACTCCGCATAAGGCTCTGACACTCCTCAACCGTCATCCCGGACAAAGCCCCAACCGGTTTCCCGAACGCAGCCAGAGAATCTGACTGACAGATGCGTAGCGGTTATCATGAACCGGCCCCGGAATCATCTATCATGTGCCTTGCAAGCACATTGGCTCCAACGAATGTACGAAGTTCCTGACAGGTAGTATGCATGATGGAATGCCTGTCACCCTTCCACATGACTGTCCCGTTGCAGATAAATGCTATGCTGTCCCCTATTTCGAGTATGGAATTCATGTCATGCGTATTGATCACCGTAGTGATGTTGAACTCTTCAGTAATTCCATGTATAAGATTGTCGATCAAACTTGAAGTGTATGGATCCAGTCCCGAATTCGGCTCGTCGCAGAACAGGAAGTCCGGATTGAGGGCAATCGCCCTGGCTATCCCTACCCTTTTCTGCATCCCGCCGCTCAGTTCACTGGGATACCTGTTGTCCGCTCCTTTGACATTCACCCTGTCAAGACAGAATCTCGCCCTTTCTATCTTCTCCTTTTCTGTCCAGTCGGTGAAAAAGTTCATCGGGAATATGACATTGCCAAGCACGGTTTCGAAGTCAAAGAGGGCGCAGCCCTGAAAAAGCACCCCGATTTTCTGCCTGAGCCTGGACTTTTCATCATAGCCCATGCCGGAAAGCATCTTGCCCCCGTACCATATTTCGCCTGAATCAGGTTCAAGCAGGCCGATAAGGTTCTTCAGCAGGACGGTCTTGCCCGAGCCGCTTGCACCTATGATCATATTGCATTTCCCCGCCTCGAAATCAAGGTTCAAATCCTTGAGGACATGCAGGTCTCCAAAACTCTTGTAAAGGTGCTCAACTTTTATCATGGTTTTATGTTAACGCCGGTCCGGCAAATTTATCATAACAGGGAATGTCAGTACAACATGAGCTGGGTTACTATCAGGTCGAACAACAGGATGAGGATGCTGGTCACCACGATGGACCTCGTGCTCGAAGCGCCGACGCCAAGGGAACCGCCTTCGGCATAATAGCCGTTATAAGCCGAAATAGAGGATATCAGAAAGCAGAACAGAGACATCTTGAACCCGCTGTAGAACACATAGAACCCGTTGTAGGAATATTTCAGCCCGGCAATGTATTTCGCCGCCGGGATGATCTCCGTCATCTCTACCACACACCATCCGCCGAAAATGCCGAGAGTAAAGCTGAACATCATCAAGAGCGGACTGAGCAAGGTCGCCGACATCACCTTCGGCAGTACCAGAAATCCTGCAGAATTGACCCCCATCATGTCCATGGCATCAATCTGCCCCGAAATCCTCATGCTTCCGATTTCAGAAGCGATGTTTGATCCCATCTTGCCCGCCAGAATGAGAGCCACCACCGTGGAACAGAATTCCAGCACAAGGGTCTCCCGGACCATATATCCGACAAGCATCCGGTCCAGCATCGGATTGGACATGTTTGATGCCGTCTGGATGACAAGCACCCCGCCTATGAAGACCGAGATGACGCCCACTATTATTATTGACGAAAGTATCAGCTTGTCAGTCTCTATGACAAACTGTTTCCAGAAAATCTTCCATTTCTCCGGTCTGCGGAACACCATCCTAAGAAAAAGACAGTAGCTCCCGACGGCTTCCAAAAATCTTCTTATCATACTGAATGCTCAAATGACATCATTCCATCTGCACACATCTCCCGACACATGGTCCACAAAGAAACAAAATTAATAAATTTGATCAAGATAGCCCTTATTCTGCACAGGAAATGTCAGCCGGAAGAGAAAATGCCTGAAACGTCCCGAGAAAATATTCGCCATAGCATCCATGATTTCGCCACATTTTTCTCTTTTTAACTGTTTTTTCTTTTTTTCAAGGCAATATTTGCCAGAAAAAAATCATGCTGACAAATGTTTACGGGACAAGATGCATAGGCATCAGGGCCATTCCGGTCACAGTGGAGGTTGACATGACATCAGGAATAGGAATACATCTTGTCGGGCTGGCCGACACAGCAGTAAAGGAAAGCCTGCTGAGAACAATATCCGCCCTGCAGTTCATGAAATACAGGATACCCGGGAAAAAGATAGTCATCAATCTTGCTCCTGCTGACATAAAGAAGAAAGGCAGCGGATATGACGTGCCGATAGCAATAGGCATAATAGCGGCATCCGGACAGGAAATGATGCCGGATGCCGGAAAATATCTCATGATGGGAGAACTGGGGCTTGACGGCTCTGTCAGAAAGGTACCGGGAGCCCTTCCGGCCGTGGAACTGGCGGCAGAAATGGGATTCAAGGGATGCATCCTTCCTGAAGAGTCCGCAATGGAGGCCATAGGGTATGGAGACATCAACGTGTACGGAGTCAGCTCGCTTGGAGATGTGATACGAATTGTTTCAGGGCAGGAAAGCAGCCGCCTGCTCATACGCAACAGGCCAAGGGTGACATGCCGGAAATCACTCCGGGACATTCCCGATTTTGCCGAAATAATAGGGCAGGAAGGCGCCAGACGCGGACTTGAAATTGCCGCCGCCGGAGGGCACAATGTCATCATGATAGGTCCTCCGGGCTCAGGAAAAAGCACAATGGCCAGGGCCCTTGCTGGGATATTGCCGGCAATGGACTTGCAGGAGGCCATACAGACCAGCAAGATATACTCCGTGGCAGGGAAAGGGAATTCAGAGGGAGGTCTCATTTGGGAAAGGCCATTCAGGGCTCCGCACCACAGCACATCTCTGCCGGCCCTCATAGGAGGCGGGACAGAATACATAATGCCAGGGGAAATATCGCTTGCGCATAATGGAGTATTGTTTCTCGACGAATTCCCCGAAGCTCCCAAAAAGATAACCGAGGCCCTCCGAAGCCCGCTTGAAGACAGAAAAGTCACCATATCCAGACTCAGGAGCAAAGTGGAATATCCTGCGTCCTTCATGCTGGTGGCGGCGGCTAACCCGTGCCCGTGCGGATATTACGGAGAAGGTGACAGGTGCACCTGCTCTCCGGCCAGGCGAATGGCATACCTCTCAAGACTCTCCGGACCGCTGATGGACAGGATTGACATCCACCTGTGGCTGCATCCGGTGGACACAAAAAAACTGGTGGAAAGGGAATATGGGGAACCAAGCGCAAAGATTGCAGAAAGGGTGGCTGCCGCGAGACAGATACAGAAAGAAAGGTTTGCCTCCGACGGCATATTCTGCAATGCTGAAATGCACATGAAGCTCACCGGACGACATTGCAACCTTGACAGCGGAGGGAAAGCCTTCCTTGAAAGACTCATCGGCAACATGGGCTTATCAGCCCGTGCATGTTCTAAGATACTGAAGATATCCCGTACCATTGCCGATCTTGATTCATCCCCATACATCAGCATATCGCATCTCTCCGAAGCCGCATCTTTCCGTTTCCTGGACAAGAAGGATATGATGCAATGAAAACAAGTTGCAACGAATACATGCCGACAGATTGTCTTTTCCGGCAATTCTTTCTATTTTTGCCGGATGCATTTCACAGCGGAAAGATGAAAAAGGAAGTAACAATAAAGGACACATCAGACCTCGGAAGGGCCGCGGAAGAATTTCTGCAGAAGACCGGAGGAAGAAAAATCATAGCATTCTTTGCCCCGATGGGAGCAGGGAAAACAACATTCACCACAGCCTTATGCGACAGGCTCGGTGTGGAAGATACGGTATGTTCACCGACTTTCACCATCATAAATGAATACAGGACCAGGAACGGGGAACCTGTCTATCATTTCGATTTTTACCGCATCAGCAAGCCGGCCGAAGCCATCGATATCGGTGTGGACGACTATTTCTACAGCGGAGACTATTGCATCATGGAGTGGCCTGAAAATATCATCGGACTCCTGCCGGAGGAAACATTGCGCGTTTTCATAACGGTCAATCCGGACCAGTCCCGTACCCTTTCATGGGAACAGGACTGATTTCTGCTAAGCCAAACGGGCTTACCAGTATGATACGGAGGTAAAATAGCCGTTGAAATCATATTCCTTCACCTCCCCGTCCGTAAGCAATGCAGGCAGGACACCCGGTGCAGCAGGATGCAGAGCCAGGCTGAAATGGCCGTCTGCCGCACATCCTCCGGCATGGGAAAGATATGAATACTTAAACGCATCATGCTCCGAATCCACCAGACCTGATTTGTATACTCTCAACTCATCATGCTGAGTGTCGGTATATACACAATAGATGTCATCCGAGTCCACATAATAACCATGCATGACAGTAGAAGAGCCCTGATAGTTGAAATCCAGCTTGAAATCCTTCCACAATGACGGCATGTCCATCGATCCGTCCATTGCAAAACGCTTGGTCCCTGAGACATAAATGCTCCGGCCCGCATAGTGTATCCTGCAGCCAAGAGTCTCTCTGGCAGATCCTGCCGGTACGGACATCGCCTGCTCACCGATATATACCACATGACCGTTCATGCCCTGAAGTCTTGCCGTGTAATATGTCACGCCCCCATACAGAAGAATGTCGTCCACCTTTTCCACATCCGCTGCAGCGCCTACAGGTATGGTCTTGCCGTCTGAAACCAGGTAGTACCTCTCTTTCACCTTGTCTCCGCTCACGACGGGATCCACATATGTGAACCACATGGAGCCGTTGTCCAGCGACAGACCGTTCATGATATAGCCGGATGTCCTGGACATCATGACATCGCCGTTTCTTCTCCATGTCCATCCGTCAGCTCCGTCTCTCGGCATGCCGAGAGTATATACATCTCCGTCCACCACCTGAAATCCGCAGATCATCTCCCTTTCCTGATAACGGAACAGCTCTTCCCCGTCCATCTTTATCACAGTCTCTGACTCAGTGGAATAATCGGTATAAAGATGCCCGTCCACACACCGGTGCATGTCTGCATCCGATGTCACCAGATTCCGTTCATCCGCGGAAAGTTCGACAATACGTTCACCCTCTTTCATGAGAAAGACCTTGCATGCCACATGGCCATAGTTTTCATCGGCATGCCAGTCATATCCTTCCGGATATTCCACTCCTGTGACATAGAGCTCCTTTTCCTCCGGAAGCGGAACGGTCTGGCCGCCTCCTGGCCCCTGCCCTGTTCCGGATACATCGCCCGGAGCATCAACCTCAATTGTCCCGCAGGACATCACAAGTGCAGCCGGCAACACTGCCGCAACTGCATAAAATCCCTTTCCCTTCATATGATCAATATTTTGGAACAAATGAAGACAAAAAAGAGAAAGCCCCGAAATCTTTCACCACAGATTCCGGGACTTCGCCACAGTTTTCGCTTTTTTATTATATTTTTCCTTTTTTGAATTTCTCATAAAGGGCAAAAAGGGCGGAACCGCTGCCTGACATGGAAGCATATACGGCACCTGTATCATAAAGGGACTGCTTGATGGAGGCAAGTACAGGATATTTTGCAAAGACAGTCGTTTCAAAATCATTCACAAGCAGGTCTTTCCATTCACTGACCGGATGCATGAGCACTTTCCTCAACGGAATCTCCGGAATGCACGGACTTATGCCTCGGTACGCATCCGCGGTGGAAACAGATATCCCGTCCGGAACCACTATCTTCAGTTCGAATCCGTCCAGGCAAGGCATGGGAAAATCCGAAAGCATCTCGCCTCTCCCCTCCCCGAACATGGGCCTGCCATATATGAAGAAAGCACAGTCGCTGCCAAGTCTGGCGGCATATCCAGCCATCGCTGCATCATCAAGCCCGAGGTCAAAAAGCCGGGCAATCTCCCTTATGGCAAAGGCTGCATCTGCAGAGCCTCCGCCAAGTCCGGCACCTACAGGAGAAAGCTTTTCAAGATAGATTTTCACAGGTGGCAGGTCAAAGTCCTTGTCAAGAAGAAAATATGCCCTTGCACAAAGGTCATCAAGAGGATTCCAGTCCACTCCTTCTTTCCTCGCTATGGTAATCATCAGCTTCCCGTCCTCTGAAATAGCCTGAACAAGAGGCTTTCCCGGCCCATATTCCTGCCCTGACGGAAACGGGACAGACGGGGACGAAGACAGCTCAGAGAACGAAAATGCTCCGTATCTCGCAAAAAGCGAGGCAGAAGTGCGGCTCCAGTCGTCTCCTGCTATGATTTCAAGGACATCACGGTATTCTCCGGAAGGCACAAAGAGAGTCTCCAGGTCATGATATCCGTCAGACCGCTTACGAAGCACATTCAGGCCGAGATTGACCTTGACACAAGGATAGACTGTCATGATTCAAAATAGACTGTAATGGTTCAAAAGTTATTACGGATGGCCCGTTCCACTTCCTCCACAATTTCATCTTTCACTGCAGACTCAGGAATATGTTGGAATACAGGCGAAACAAATGAAATCATCTGGAGGACACGGGCATCTTGCAGGGATATCCCCCTGGAACGCATATAGAACTGCTCCTCCTCATTGAGGCGGCCGATTGTCGCCCCGTGCGAACATTTCACATCATCCGCATAGATTTCAAGCTGAGGCCGTGTATTGACCTTGGCGTCATCAGAAAGAAGAAGATTGTGGTTTTCCTGATATGCCTCTGTCTTCTGGGCATCCTGCGCCACAATGATCTTGCCGTAGAAATCAACCCTTGATGTACCTCCGGCAAGGCCTTTGAAGAGCTGGCGCGAAGTGCAATGCGGCACATTATGGTTCATGTCTACAGCTATCCTGACACTCTCGGAGCCGGGACAGATATAGACTCCCTGGACTGTACATCCGGCATTCTGGCCCTCTATGTCCACCGTCAGGCTGATGTCACAATTCACCCCTGGCATCACCACCACGGTTATGTCCGCATTGGAGTCCGCCCCGAGCACCAGACGGCTGAAAGGGAGGGCGTTCTCCGCCGGATCCCTGAGCATGAACACCCGCTGCAGGCTTTCCCCCGGAGCCAATGTTATGGTTCTTTTGCCTTCCATCTCACCGTCAGTTTATGGAGTCGTATCCCTTGTCCTCTATCTCTGCCACAAGTTCCCTGCCCGCAGACTTCACTATGCGCCCGTCTTTCAGGACATGCACGAAATCCGGGACTATATAGTCCAGAAGCCTCTGGTAATGGGTGATGACTATGACAGACTTTTCCGGGGTGTGAAGGGAATTAACCCCGTTGGCCACTATCCTGAGGGCATCCACATCCAGTCCGCTGTCCGTCTCGTCAAGAATCGAAAGCACAGGGTCGAGCATGGCCATCTGGAATATCTCGTTGCGCTTCTTCTCCCCTCCGGAAAATCCGACATTCACCTCCCTTTTGGAGAACTCCGGCTTCATCTGCACAAATGCCATCTTCTCCCGCATGAGCTTCAGGAAATCCCCTGCCTTCAGCGGCTCAAGCCCCTTCGCCTCCCTGTGGGCATTGACCGCAGTCTTCATGAAATTGGTGATGGACACACCCGGTATCTCCACCGGATACTGGAATGAGAGGAATATCCCTGCCCTGGAACGCTCTTCCGGGGACATTTTCAGCAGGTCCATGCCCATGAAGGTCACGGAACCGTCCGTGACGGTGAAATTCTCCCTTCCGGCAAGGACAGCGGAAAGGGTACTCTTTCCTGCCCCGTTGGGACCCATTATGGCATGTATCTCACCCTTGCGCATGACAAGATCCACTCCCTTGAGGATTTCCTTGTCCTCAACGGAAGCTCTCAGACCTTTTATTTCCAACAATATGTCACTCATATTCTAAATATATTTGGCTGCCGCCATTTAATTTATTTAAAGTCAAAAACAATCCCTTCAACCGTCATCCCGAGCGATGCCGAGGAATCTGCTTCCTTTATGCCTTCTTCTGATACAGCCTGTACCAGCCGTACAGCGAAACTATGCCGTTTATGAGGTAAAGGCCTGACACTATCGGCATGAACACATGGCCTACCGATATGTGCAATATCATCTGCGTCACATTCACCAGCAGCCATGCTATCCAGCAGTCCCACTTCTTCAAGGCCGAAAGGAACTGTGCCACAAGTATGAGCACGGTCACGCAGGCGTCCAGATAAGGAATCGGGTCGGACGGGAAAACCCCGACGCACCACCTGTTCCCGAGCTGGCTGAGGAGCCACCCCCAGAGCCAGGCTATCAGAAACACCGAAACGACGGCAGCCCCGCGCTGCGGCCATGTAAGCATGGACACCTTCAGTGCGCTGTGGTCCTGCGAACTCTCCTCCGACTTCTTCGGATGGGTCCAGCGGTAATGCCCGAGAATGTTGATTCCGAGGGATACCGGCTGCAGGAGCAGGCTGGCATACAGATTCTTGTTCCAGAACATCAGAAACAGAAATGTCGTATAGAGATAACCCACCCAGAAATTGTATTTGCTGTTGCGTCCGGCAAGGAACACACAGGTCAGCCCCAGGACCGAAGTGATCAGGTCTATCAGCAGCACCGGCACATCCCCGCCTATGGTAAACAACGTATAGTTCAAAAATTCTTTCATTTATAATAAATTATAGATTATCCGCATAATTACCTCCAAAGGTCATTAAGACCTGCGGTCTTAATCTGTTTTTCCAATACTGTTTCCTAAAAGGATCCTGAACCGACGACAAACCGAGTGCAATCAAACTTGTTTGGTTAGGAGTATTATTGCGGAAATCGAATAACGTTAACCTACAGAGCCTTCAAGGGAAACCTGGAGCAGTTTCTGGGCCTCGACGGCAAATTCCATCGGCAGTTTGGAAAGCACTTCGCGGGCATAGCCGTTGACTATCAGTCCGACGGCCTCCTCCGGCCCGATGCCGCGCTGATTGCAGTAGAACAGCTGGTCTTCACTTATCTTGGAAGTGGTGGCCTCATGCTCCACCACGGCAGTCCTGTTGGCATTCTCTATGTTCGGGAAAGTATGCGCCCCGCACCTGTCGCCTATCAGCAGGCTGTCGCACTGGGAGTAGTTGCGGGCATTGTCCGCTCCCGGAAGCATCTTCACAAGCCCTCGGTAGCTGTTCTGGCTGTGTCCGGCTGAAATGCCCTTGCTTATGATGCGGCTCCTCGTGTTTTTCCCGACATGGATCATCTTCGTTCCCGTGTCCGCCTGCTGGAAATTGTTGGTCACAGCCACGGAATAGAATTCGGATGAAGAATTGTCCCCTTTCAATATGGTGCTCGGATATTTCCATGTGATGGCAGAGCCTGTTTCAACCTGGGTCCATGAAAGATGGCTTCCGCTTCCCTTGCATATTCCTCTCTTGGTGACGAAGTTGAATATTCCTCCCTTGCCCCGTGCATCACCAGGATACCAGTTCTGGACAGTGGAATACTTGACCTCGGCATCCTTCTCCACCACTATCTCCACCACGGCCGCATGCAGCTGGTTTTCATCTCGCATAGGAGCCGTACATCCTTCCATATAGCTCACATACGAGCCTTCATCGGCGACTATCAGGGTCCTTTCAAACTGCCCTGTTCCCTTTGCATTGATTCTGAAATAGCTGGAAAGCTCCATCGGACATCTCACCCCTTTCGGGATGTAGCAGAATGAACCGTCGCTGAAAACGGCCGAATTGAGGGCAGCATAGAAATTGTCCCCCACCGGCACTACGGAGGCGAGATATTTCCTCACCAGATCCGGATGTTCCCTGACTGCCTCGGAAAACGAACAGAAGATGATTCCCTTGTCTGCAAGCGCCTTCCGGAAAGTGGTGGTCACCGACACAGAGTCGAAGACGGCATCCACCGCCACCCCGGCAAGGGCGGCCCTCTCGTTCAAAGGGATGCCGAGTTTGTCGAAGGTCTTCTCCAGCTCGGGGTCTATCTCCTTCGGCCTGTCGCTGTCCTTCTTCGGGGCAGCATAATATATTATGTCCTGAAAATCAATCTCCGGGATGTCAAGATGCGCCCATGTCGGCATCTTCATCTTCTGCCAGCGCCGGAATGCGTCAAGCCTGAACTCCAGCAGCCATTCCGGCTCCTGCTTCTTGGCGGAAATGAGCCTTATTATGTCCTCGTTGAGCCCTTTCGGAATGAATTCCTGCTCGACATCAGTGACAAAACCATGCTCATACTCCTGACCGGCTATCTCCTGCAATATGTCTTTTTCTGTCCTTTCGTCCATAGTCATATCTTATCGGAACTTGCAAAGATAGCAATTTTTGATGGTTATGCAGAGAATCATAAAGAAACGGCTCCAAATATTTCTTTCACTTTCATTATGATTTCAAATTATTCATCGGATAATTTTTAATTTTGCAATAAGACTTGACTGATCATAATGATGACGGCAGACCATTTTATAAAACTATCCAAGAAAGGGGAAGGGGCAACAATAGAGTACAAGACCTGTACTGAACAGATTTCGGAATCTCTATACGAAACCGTATGCTCTTTCCTGAATCATAGCGGAGGACATATTCTTGTAGGTGTACGCAATAATGGAGAAATTGTCGGCGTAAGCCCCGAAAAGGCGGAAACGCTGAAGGCCAATATCATTACCGCCATCAAAAACCAGGAATTGTTTTTGCCATGTCCATATTTTACGCCACAGATAATTGCAGTCTGCGGTAAAACCGTTATCTATCTTGATATTCCATGCGGCCAATATGTATATCGTTATAAAGACCGGTATTGGGACAGAAATGGAGATGCCGACATTGACATAACCGACCAGCCCGAACTGATGCTGACCGTTTTTGAGCGAAAGAATCCTCACCTGTTTGAGGAACGGATAGCAGAAGATTTGACAATGGTGCATCTCGACCATGATACATTCCAGTTCTGCAGAAACATCCTTGCTGTAAAGAAACCCGAACACGCATGGCTCCAACTGAGCGATGAAGAGATATTGGTTCATACCAGACTGGCAAAGCGCGACGCCGCCACAGACGAACTGAAACTGAAATACGCAGCCCTGATTCTGTTTGGCACAGACGATGCCATTGCCGATTTTTTACCCCGCTATCGTTTTGAAGCGATGTTCCATATGTGTACCTACAACCAATATAACGATGAGCGGCAATTCCCCAATCGCTACGATGACCGCAGAACAATGCGCTGTAACCTTATAAAGGTTTACAACCAATTAATCCAATTTACTGAACGGTGGCTGCCGGATAAGTTCTATTTGCCGAGCGGAACAACACAACGAGTAGATTTGCGGCTGGAACTATTCCGTGAGATTATTGCCAATTTATGTGTTCATGCCGATTATAGTGCAGGATATGCATGTTTCTACCACGTGTTCAAAGACAGAGTGGTTACTAAAAATCCGACACGACTGTTGCCCGAAATTCCTGAAGGGCAGTTAACCTTGCGACAATTAAGCAATTATACCAAAAATCCGCTTTTGGTACGAGTTTTTCACGAACTGTCGTGGGTAGAAGATATGGGGTCGGGAACCCGCAATATTTTGCGATATGCGCCGCTTTATTATCCCGGCTATAATGTTGAGATTAATAGCAGTTCACAATTCATTTTCTCTATCACATATACAAATGTGTCCCAAGAAACAGGTGAAAATGTCCCAAGAAACAACATATTGTCCCAAGAAACAGGTGAAAATGTCCCAAGAAACGACGAAATGTCCCAAAAAACAGTGAACGACGATGATTTGAACATATCATCAGACGATGCGCAAAAACACACAAAGGCAACCATTAAAAAGCACAAACGTCAGCAAGGCATTATCAGTCTTATCCGCCAAAATCCCGGGATTACGATAGAAGAAATGGCAGAACGACTTGATGCCAATGAACGCACCATCAAACGCGATATTGAAGCACTGAAAAATATAATCAAGCATGTTGGTCCCACCAAAGGCGGCACATGGATAATTATCAAAAAATAGACTCGATTACAGCTTGAATATGACAGGGAATGTATAGGAAACCCTTACCTTCTCACCTTTGTACACACCGGGGGACCACCTCGGGGACAGGCTTATCACACGCAAGGCCTCCTTGGACAGGGATTCGTCCGGAGATTCCAGTACAGTTACATCATCCAGACTCCCGTTCCTGTCCACGACGAATTTCACCATGACAACACCCTCTATGCGGTTTCTGCGTGCATCGGAAGGATATTTGAGTTGAGAAGTAATCCATCTGCTGAAGGCATTCGGGTCCTGTCCTCTGAATCTCGGTGACTTGTCATTGCGGGTCAGCCTTGCATATTCCTTATATGCATTGTCAAGAAAATCACGCTGTTCTGCAGTCAGTTCCTGTTCCCGGAACACAGGCTTCGCCCTAACTATGGCCTCCGGCACATGCATACCTTTATAATGTCTGCCATAATCCTCCGAGAACTTTGACACAGGCCTGCCGTTTCTGCATCTGCCGGCATATACGGAACCGTCCGGATACCACAGGGTATCAAGACCGTTTGCGTATCCGTCCCGGAATTCCCCTGCCAGCACCTTGCCCGACTTTGAAAAGAAATGCCCGTAGCCGCAATGCCTGCCGTCCCGGAAACTGCCGTAATACCGGCTCCCGTCCGGCATATAATGCGTACAGACCCCGTCCGGCACCCCGTTTCGGAACTCGCCAAGGACAAGCCCGTCAGCATCTGAATAAAGCACACCTGTCCCTTCCGGATATTGCCCGGCATACCGTGACGAATCTGTGACAAACACCGTGTCCGCAACCTGCGCATGAACGGATGATGCAAAAAGGAACAGGGCTGCGGCAGCCGCAACGAACCGGCTCCCGGGTCCCTTGTCTGAAAATTTTTTCATAGCTTAAAGCAATAAGATGTTATTGAAAGAAGACGGGGACGGACAAAGTCCGGAGTCCCCGTCATAAATCTGTCAGTGAATCCAGACGGTGAGTCCTGCCATGACGATGGATACCATGCTCATGAGCTTGATGAGGATATTCAGTGACGGGCCGGAAGTATCCTTGAACGGGTCGCCGACAGTGTCTCCGACAACCGTGGCCTTATGGCATTCGGAATTCTTGCCGCCGAGATTCCCTTCCTCTACATACTTCTTGGCATTGTCCCATGCCCCGCCGGAATTGGCCATGAAAATGGCAAGCACAAAGCCGGAGCCGAGGCCTCCGATGAGAAGCCCCATGACACCTGCGACTCCAAGTACAAGGCCGACTACAACAGGCACTATGATGGCAATGAGAGACGGGAAAAGCATTTCATGCTGGGCGCCCTTCGTGGAAATCTCCACACATCTGGCATAATCAGGAACGGCCTCTTTCGTAAGGATGCCTTTGATTTCGCGGAACTGTCTGCGCACCTCGGCCACCATCTTCTGGGCAGCCCTGCCGACGGCATTCATCGTGAGCCCGCAGAACAGGAACGACATCATCGCCCCGATGAAGACTCCTACAAGCACAGTCGGATTCATGAGATCCACATTATAATAGGCCATCAGATCCGGAATGGTAGCCTTTGCCGCCTCCACGGCTTCCCCTGCAGCTCCTGTAATAAATTCACCGGTCCTGCCGAGAGCTATCTTTATTTCCTCCATATATGAAGCAAGGAGAGCAAGGGCAGTCAGGGCGGCCGAACCTATGGCGAAGCCTTTTCCTGTGGCGGCCGTGGTATTTCCGAGAGCATCGAGAATATCGGTGCGCCGGCGCACTTCGGGATCAAGTTCGCTCATCTGCGCATTTCCTCCGGCATTGTCTGCTATAGGCCCGTATGCGTCAGTGGCAAGCGTGATGCCTAGAGTGGAAAGCATTCCTACGGCAGCAATGCCTATTCCGTACAGGCCTATGCTCAGATTCTGCGGGTCAAGCATATTTGCCATGTCGAAATTGATGGCGCAGAGATATGAAAGAAGAATGGCCACGGCTATTGTAATCACAGGAATGGCTGTGGATATCATTCCGAGCCCGATACCGGAAATGATGACTGTGGCCGGACCCGTCTTTGAGCTTTCAGCCAGTTTCTGCGTCGGCTTGTATGAATGCGATGTATAGTATTCGGTGGACTGGCCGATGATGACGCCGGCCAGCAGTCCGACGATTACGGAGAACGATATTCCGAGCCAGTTGTCAAGCTTGAGAAGATACAGGACACCGAATGTCGCCACAGCAATCAGCACTGCGCTGAGGTTGGTGCCGAATCCGAGAGACTTCAGGAGCTGGCTCATTCCGGCACCCTCCTTTGTCCGTACCGTATAGATGCCGATGATGGAAAGGGCCACTCCTACTGCCGCAATGATCATAGGGGCAAACACCGCCCTCATCTGCATGTCTTCTCCGATACCGTAGAAAGCCGACGCACCGAGGGCTGCAGCCGCCAGTATCGAGCCGCAATAGGACTCGTAAAGGTCGGCGCCCATTCCGGCGACATCACCCACATTGTCTCCCACATTGTCAGCTATGGTCGCAGGGTTGCGCGGGTCGTCTTCCGGAATCCCCGCCTCGACCTTTCCGACAAGGTCAGCCCCGACATCGGCCGCCTTGGTATAGATACCGCCTCCCACACGGGCAAACAAAGCCTGTGTCGAAGCCCCCATACCGAATGTAAGCATCGTCGTGGTGATTGTCACAAGCTTCTGCGGGCCTGTGGCATCTATGAAATGATCAAGGATGATGTACCACAAGGAAATGTCGAGAAGACCGAGCCCCACAACGGTAAGCCCCATCACGGCTCCGGAGCGGAACGCAAGCTTGAGTCCGGAATTCAGGGAACGCATGGCCGCATTGGCAGTCCTTGCTGAAGCATAAGTCGCAGTTTTCATGCCCACGAATCCCGCCAGGCCTGAAAAGAAGCCTCCGGTCAGGAAGGCGAACGGCACCCACGGGTTCTGCACATTGAAACCGTATGCAAGCACCGCAAAGAATGCGGCAAGTATCACGAAGACAATCGTGACTACCTTATACTGCTGCCTCAGATAGGCCATCGCCCCCTTTCTCACATACAGGGCAATCTCCTTCATCGTGGCAGAGCCCTCGCTTTCCTTCATCATCTGACGGAAAAAAAGCCAGGCAAAGAACAGAGCCGCTACAGCGGCTGCCGGGACAAGATAAAAAAGACCTGTCATAAAATCATCAGTTAGTGTTATAACAACAATGGTTATCTGGAACTGCTGAAAAACTGCAGCCCATATTTAACAAAGATAGTGAAAGTATTTCTTTTTTTCACCCTGCTGCCCGCCTGAAATGCCCATCTTTTTTCTGTTTTTTGACAATCCCGGATGTTTTTTATGCCATTAAAAATTCATTTTTATGAAAAACACGGATTATGAATTTATTTTTTTGTAAATTTGAGACAAATGTTTTAAATCCAATCATCACTACTGTCCCGTAAAAGTGGATAAATAGTTCTTTGAAATTATTGAAATATAGCCAATTACACGGTTTTTGAAATGAAACGGAC
>JADIMO010000011.1 GCA_017694755.1 Candidatus Cryptobacteroides merdavium | reverse complement strand
GTCAATATACTGCTATCAGGTTCTCCCACCTGAATGAACGCCATGAACCTGCCTCAACGTCAAAATATGCCGTGGTGGCAAATTGCTCCCTGCATTCTCCGTTCCCGTTGGTATGCTTTGCCGCAAGGGCTGCACTTGTCGTGCCCCATGCTTCCCGGAATTCTCCGTTTCGCTTCTGATACACGAAATGCGCCACCCCGTTCCTCATCTGTCGCTTCAGACTTTCTATCATCATTGCCTTTGCGCCTGCTGCTATACTGCTGCCTGTCTTCGCTCCTATAACTGCAATCCTCGTGACTGTCCTGATGTCCCTCGTTACTATCATCGTATTATTCATGGCTTTATTCTTTTGATATTGTTAAACTTGTTCCTGCATCAGTCTCCGAAATATGTCCCTCTCGGTGCTGTGGCATACCATTCTGCAATTGAGCATGACTCGACCTTTACCTTTGCCTGCCTGTTGGAGAATGCCTTTCTGCTCTCGTCGAGGGCTTTGTCATACTCGCCCTGTATCTTATTGAGTGCTAAAACTGCCTCCGCAACGGAATTGAAAGCCATGTATGGATGAGTCTCCTCAAACACCTCTGCACTCCCGTCCACATACCCGAAGATAGTCATCTCTTTGCTCCGCCACATCTCGTTTATATACATGGTCTGCCTGCTGCCCCCGTTATCCCTTATCTCGTCCACTGCCTGTCTGAAGTTCGTTGTTCTCATTGTCTTTCCTCTCTATTTGTAATACAAAGGTATAACAAACAATTTAACTATGCAATATTTTTAGATTATTATTGTATATTTTCTTATTACTTTTTTATTGATTATCCCGCAAAACAGAATATATTTGTATTTCATCATGTAATTTATAGTAATATGACGACATTACCTGAAAAGACATACTTTGAAGTGCACGCCGAAGAACTGCTGAAACAGGCGGGGCTGAACAAGGCAAGGTTTGCAGAACAAATGGGGGTGGCAAGACAGAATGTACAAAAAATATTCGGAACCAAAAATGTGTTCACACTGCTGAAAGCTGTCGAAATTCTAGGAGTACCATTAAATACTCTTATTGGTGGAGAGAAAACAAATTCTCCAGCAGCAATAATCGGTTTCGTAGAAATTAACGGAGAAATATACAAAATTAAAGATAAAAAGGACATCGAAGACCTGATGTCAAAAGTATGAGGAATAGGGGAACTACAAACATGGCTAACTAAAATAATGTCCAATCTAACGAATGGAGATACCATTGATGACACATAAAAAATATTTAGACGTTTTTATATTTTTGTAAATCAACGTTTAACAGACATGAAGAAAATTTTTTTATTGATGATAGTTTTTATGACCGGCTGTAATCTAACTAACTCTTACAGTGGATATTCTAACTCTAACAACATCTCAACCGAGATGAAACAAGATACTATTTCTATAGAAGATAGTTTAAACCTAATTTTTAAGGAAAGACAAAACATAGAGATTCCTAAAAAAATCTTTGGAGGAATTGAACTAGGATGCACGCAAAAAAAATATGATATCCATATAACAAACTTCAAAAACGAATTCTCAAATAATTTATATATTAACCATGGTAGTACAACGGAAGTTATACATATAGACTTTATTGAACCCAAGTTCTATAATGATAGATTATACGAATTACATCTTTATATTGAAAATTCTATTTCAGATTTGATTGAACTTTATAAAAAGAAATACGGCTACCCTAAATCTAGGCTATGCTCGTATCAATGGTTATATAAAAATATAAAAATTGATATAGACCTTAGGGGACGGCAATCAATGCAAACATCCCTATATAATAAAAATCATATATCTTATTATAAGGGATATGGTAATAATAAGAGTTCTTTAACAAAAAATTCGACATATTGGGAAATCAGTTATTATGATTTATCCCAAATTGAAGAGATAAATCAACAAGAATTACTAAATAAAAAAATTAAAGATAGTTTGATAAAGGAAGAAAAGGAAAAAGAAGCTTCAAAATTATTGCAAATGGCAAAAAAACAAGTTAATTATATATAAAATGATAAGGTGATACATCTGACATGGGGTGTATCACCTTTTTTCATGCATTAAACTGATACATTCCCGGTTTTGACACACTACCATACGAGCAGGAGAGGAAGCATGATTGTCGTCTCAAGCAATAGTCCGAGCAGATTTGTCTTGAATTCAGACCTCTTGCCATTTATCCTTGACCATAACTCACGATATGGCTTTATCATCTGCGACAGGTGTGAGCCTTTTGACGCATAAGTCCGGATTTCCGTCTCGACCTTTGACAAATCCATATCGCAATCCCGAAGCAGGGCAAGGTTCTTTCTGTCTGTCCATGACAGGCAAGCCGAATCTGCCTCCCTATCCTCGGAAATGACATCGTTTACGAAATCATAGATTGGTCTTGCATCCGAACCCAATATAGAATTTATGGTTGTGTCCCCTATATTCAAGACCTGCCTTATGGATTGTTTGGTGTTGAGGTTATACTCAAATCGGATTCTGCCCTTAAAATAAGACAACAGGCATTCAGGGTCAGTCAAGGATGCCATAAAATCCTGATTGTCGGCACGCCTCAACTCCTTTTCCTTGTCATATACCGTCAGTCGTCTCCTGTACGCCTTCGTCCGGACGTTCTTTTCTATGGTCAAGTTGCCACCGATGTTCCGTGCGAGATATTTCCGGTGGTTGACGATATGCGTGCGTAGCCATTCTGACAGGGCAGCAACATCTGTACATGGCACATCTTTGGTGACGTCCATTGAGCAGACCTTGCCATACTCCAATACCATATCTACATCCACACGACAGAATCCCATACGATTGATATGGTCGAAGCACCTTCCTATATTGTCCTTGTTGATGAGTTCAGGGTAAGCGTCCATAAGTATTTTGCCCGTGAACTCAATTACCGTTTCCTGTTCCTTATAGTCTACCTCAACATATAATTTGCACGGGCTTGTCTGTGTGTATGACATTGATATTATAGCATTGTTTTTTGTCTTGACCTCGAATGCCTCTTGTCTGATGATAGCAACACATCCCAATGGTGCTATTATCTTTATGCGGTCTAGCGTTATCAATTCCGTTCATTTTTCGCTCTTATTACTGTCCTCGAAAAACCGAAAACTTGACCTTGATAATTGGTTAAATGCCACTTGCCGGACGGTGAGGAATCGTCTTCCAATAGTCCTTCATGGCTTGGCTTATGCGCTGGCGATGAATTTCTGATTTAGGTCTGTTCCGATTTGCCTGCGAAATCTTCTCTTTGGTCGTGTCGTCCAGTTCTCGGTACTGTCGTTTATATGTTTTCATAGTCACTTTTCAGGCGCGATTTGCCTGTCCTTATAATAATATATAGTAAGCACCGCAAAAAAGTCAAGTATAGTAACATCAAATCCAGCAAGAATCCTCAAAGAAAATCATTATACCGGACTGTCTGCTGTCTATTATACCTGCCTCTCGCGTATAGAAATATAAGGCGGATAACATCTTTTATCTTCTTAAAATGTGGGGCAGGGAGGTGAGAGATGCCTCGAAGCCTCAACAAGATAACCCATGTATAGCCTCAACCGAAGTATCGCCGAAAATTCATAAATGAATTCAGCCAACATAATTTCAATCCGGAGCATAGACTCCTGCCTCACTGCCACGGCTTCTTCCCATGCATCTTTTCGTACCACCTGATAAAGTCTACAAATGCATTTATCGAATCTGCAATGAAATTATAGTTTTTGGTTCGATTTTTGTTAATGATTCCGCACAAATCTACTGCTGCTTGCGGTATTGGAGAGGCGTGAGGCCGGTGTGGAGCTTGAAGAACTGGATGAAGGAGGACGGGTCGGGGAAGTTGAGGTTTTCAGAAATGCCGGCGACGGTCTGGTCGGTGGTTTTCAATTGCATCTTTATTTCTATGATGACGGTTTCGTTGATCCATTCGAGGATGGAACGGCCGGTCATTTTCTTTATGGCGGTGGAAAGATATTTCGGTGTACGGTTCATCTTGCCGGCATAGAAGGTCACGGTACGCTCCTTCTTGTACCATTTGGAAAGAAGGGCAAAAAAGTCATCGACCAGTTTCTCCTGCTTCAGGGCAGGCCCCGTGAAGCGGCCCACCTCCTTCTTGAGCAGGTCTATTATTTCCAGCAGCAGAGCATAGAACAAGGCCTTGCAGACTTCGTCGCGGTAGGAATTGTCAATGACGGAATATTTCTTTTCCAAGAGATCAAATGTATCCATGAGCCTGGACATCTGTTTCTCCGACACGCGTGCCACCGGCATGCGCCTGGCCAGACTGAGAATGCCGGTATCTATCGGGGTGGGATATTCAAATATGACATCGGTGGAGGCAATCAGGCTTTTTCTGTCGGCATCGGATGAGCCGGATTCCACTTCCAGAAGCTCGTTGGGGGGCAGCAGCAGCACTGAATACGGCTTTATCTCGTATCTGCGCCCGTTGATCTTGACTGATGCCACGCCCTTCAGATAGAGACCGATGACTATGCCGTCGAAAATGAAGAACGGTTCAGACTCATAAAAATCCCATATTCTTCCGGTTGAGGATATGTAAAGGTCTTTGACAGAGGACGGATCCGAAACCTCCGAAATGTCCCCCATTGCGATCCTGCTGAATTTTTCTTTCATAAATCCGACTTTTTCCACATTTTTTATTCTGCAATAATAACAATTATTCCCTTCGGCAAGCATAATTTTGCACCACATTTAAGACACAGACATATAAAAATTCAAACAATATGGAACAATTCTACAACCGCACTGCCGAAAATGTCGCCAAAGAAATGGGGACAGACAGGACTCGCGGCCTGAAAAAGGACGAGATCGCAGCCCGTCTGGAGAAATACGGGAAGAACACGCTCGTGCAGAAGAAGAACAAGCCGTTCATCGTCATGTTCTTCGAACAGTTCAAAAGCTTCATGATCATACTGCTCATCATAGCGGCAATCATTTCCGGAGTGATGGGAATCAAAACCGGCGAAGGGCTTCTGGACACATATATAATAATGGGAATCCTGCTCCTGAATGCATTCATCGGAGCCTATCAGGAACTGAAGGCCCAGAAGTCGCTTGAGTCGCTCAAGAAGATGGCCGCCCCGATGGCCAAAGTGGTCAGGGACGGGGAAGCCATGGTGGTGAATGTCGAGGAAGTGGTGCCGGGTGACCTTGTGGAACTTGAAGTCGGGGACATAGTTCCTGCGGACATAAGGCTCACGGAATCAGTCAATATGAGCATCCAGGAATCCTCCATGACAGGAGAATCCGTGCCGGTGGAAAAGAACACCGAAGCTCTCGGCGACGGGGAAATTCCTCTCGGCGACCGCACCAACATGGCCTATTCCAGCGGCATCGTGACATTCGGTCACGGAAAGGGAATAGTCGTGGGGACCGGAATGAACACAGAAATAGGAAAGATAGCCGGAATGCTCAACGGAGAGTCTGACACCCAGACACCGATGCAGATCAGACTGGAAAAGCTCGGTAAAGTGCTCGGCATAGCCTCGGTAATCATCTGTGCCATAATATTTGTCATAGGGATAATCCACGGAGGCGACTGGATCAGCATGTTCATGATAGCAGTGTCGCTTGCCGTGGCTGCCATTCCTGAAGGCCTGCCGGCCATCTCCACCATCATACTCTCAATGGGAGTGCGCAGGATGGTGAAGCACAATGCCATCATCCGCAAGCTTCCGTCAGTGGAAACCCTCGGATGCACCACCGTCATCTGCTCGGACAAGACAGGCACCCTGACAAAGAACCAGATGACCGTAGTCGAAGAATATTCCGCAAGCGGAAGCCTCGACAAGCTTGTGACAATCTCCGTGCTATGCTGTGACGCCAAGGAGGTGAAAAACAGCGAAGGCGGCACGACCGGCGTCGGCGACCCTACTGAAATAGCCCTAGTGGACCTCGGCAAGAAGAACGGGGTGGACAAGGCGGCCCTCGATGCAGCCTGCCCGCGTGAAGGTGAAATCGCCTTCGACTCGTCACGAAAGAGGATGGCCACCATCAACAGGATGCAGGACGGAAAGCTGCAGATCAATGTGAAAGGCGGTCTTGACGAAGTGCTGTCAGTCTGTACAAAGATAGAAACCGCAGACGGCATCAGAGACATCACTCCGGAAGATATTGCTGACCTCCAGCAGAGGAACCAGAAAATGGCGGAATCCGCCCTCAGGGTGCTCGCAATGGCATACCGACCTGCCAATGAAGTGTCTTCAGTGATGGAAGAAGTCGAAAGGGACCTCATATTCGTCGGCATGACAGGAATGATCGACCCTGAAAGGGAAGAAGTCATAGGGGCAATCGAGGAGTGCCACAACGCAGGCATCAGGACAGTGATGATCACCGGAGACCACAAGGCCACCGCCCTTGCCATTGCCAGGAAAATAGGCATATACAAGGAAGGCGACCTCGCCATCACGGGGACCGAACTTGACCGTCTCGATGAAAAGACTTTCGACGAAAATGTAGAAAAATATTCCGTCTATGCCAGAATAGCCCCCGAGCAGAAAGTCAAGATAGTCACCGCATGGCAAAAGAAAGGAGAAATCGTGGCAATGACAGGTGACGGCGTGAACGATGCTCCGGCCCTCAAGCAGGCCAACATAGGAGTGTCAATGGGAATCACGGGCACAGAAGTGGCCAAGGACGCTTCTGACATGGTCCTCTCGGACGACAATTTCGTCACGATAGTATCTGCAGTGGCAGAAGGACGCAGAATATATGACAACATATTGAAGACCATACTGTTCCTCCTCTCCACCAACCTCGGTGAAGTGCTGTTGCTCTTCGTTGCCTCCATATTCAACATGGGAATTCCGCTCCTGCCAATCCACATCCTCTGGATCAACCTTGTCAGCGAGACCTTCCCTGCCCTCGCCATCAGCCTTGACCCTGCAGCCAAGGACATCATGAAGAAGAGACCGCGCAACAACGGCAACCAGTTCATGGACAGAGGCATGATATGGAGAATCGGCTATCAGGGAGTGATGATGGGAGCCATAACGCTTGTAGCATTCATCCTCGGCAAGAAGATGGGCATGGACATATATGCTGGCAATGCAGCAGCCGCAGAGACACTCGGCCAGACCATGGCATTCGCTTCACTCATCGCCGCCAAGCTCGTGCATGCCGGGAACCTGCACTCCAACACGGAATCAAGGTTCAAGTTCAATCCTCTGAACAACAAGCCGCTGATCTTCGCAATACTGCTTTCGCTGGCATTCTCACTCTCCGTGCTGCTCATCCCGCCGTTTGCCAAGGCATTTGAATTTGCACAGATGGGCACGGCACAATGGCTGACGGTACTCGGTCTGGCACTCGTTCCGCTCGTAGTGGTGGAAGTGTTCAAACTCCTGAAATGGAACGGGAAATGATGACATACCGGCCGGAAATGCCGAAGAAGGCTGACTGACCTGAGATAAAAAATGACAGGGCTCCGAAGACAAGATGAAGCAGTATTAATGCAATTTTGTTCAATGGCGATGGGTAATGTGAAGCCCTGTCATAATGACAAATAACAAATACAAAAAAATTCCCGGGAACAAATATAGAGTCATAAACGAAAGAAAATCCTGCCATCCGGCAGGATTTTCTGTTTTTTAATGAGATGTTTTCTCTTTTTTTATTTCCGTTTCCGGATTTTGTCAGAATTTCTCTTTTTTGTCATCTTTCAGATTTGAGAATCCGGCAAATTCATCTGAGATATCCTACATGCCTATCTGCTTGAAGAAGTCATTGCCCTTGTCATCAACAAGGATGAATGCAGGGAAGTCCTCCACCCTGATCTTCCAGATGGCTTCCATGCCAAGCTCAGGATATTCCACGCATTCGATGGACTTGATGTTGTTCTGGGCGAGGATGGCTGCAGGCCCTCCTATCGAGCCGAGATAGAATCCGCCGTGCTTTTTGCAGGCGTCAGTCACCTGCTGGCTTCTGTTGCCCTTTGCAAGCATTATCATGCTGCCGCCGTGGTCCTGGAACAGGTCCACATACGGGTCCATGCGGCCGGCAGTTGTAGGTCCCATGGAACCGCAGGCCATTCCGGCAGGCGTCTTTGCAGGTCCGGCATAGTATACAGGATGATCCTTGAAATACTGAGGCATATCTTCTCCCCTGTCAAGACGCTCCTTGATCCTGGCATGGGCGATGTCCCTTGCCACGATGATGGTGCCGTTCAGGCTCAGGCGGGTAGAAACCGGATATTTCGTGAGTTCGGCAAGGATTTCCGGCATCGGGCGGTCAAGGTCAATCTTTACGGCATTGCCCTCGCCTGCCTGACGGAGCTCCTCAGGAATCAGACGGCCAGGATTGTCATCCATCTTTTCTATCCAGATGCCGTCCTTGTTGATCTTGCACTTGATGTTCCTGTCTGCGGAGCAGCTTACGCCGAGTCCGACAGGACAGCTTGCACCGTGGCGAGGAAGCCTGATGATGCGCACATCATGGGCATAATACTTGCCGCCGAACTGTGCGCCAAGGCCGATCTTGTGGGCAGCCTCAAGCACCTGCTTCTCCAGCTCCACATCCCTGAATGCGCGGCCGGTCTCATCTCCGGTGGTCGGCAGGGTGTCATAATAATGGGTGGATGCGAGCTTGACAGTCAGAAGGTTCTTTTCTGCCGATGTGCCGCCGATGACGAATGCAATATGATAAGGAGGGCAGGCTGCAGTCCCGAGCGTCTTCATCTTTGACACAAGGAAAGGCACGAGGGTCCCCGGATTCAGAATCGCCTTTGTCTCCTGATAGAGATATGTCTTGTTGGCCGAGCCGCCACCCTTTGCAACGCACAGGAAACGGTACTCCATGCCTTCAGTCGCCTCAATGTCAATCTGCGCAGGGAGATTGCATTTCGTGTTCACCTCGTCATACATGGTGAGAGGGGCATTCTGCGAATAACGGAGATTCTCCTCGGTGTAGGTCTTGAACACTCCGAGAGAAAGAGCCTCCTCGTCACAATATCCGGTCCATACCTGCTGGCCCTTTTCGCCATGGATGATGGCAGTGCCTGTGTCCTGACAGAAAGGGAGCTTGCCCTTGCAGGCCACTTCGGCATTGCGCAGGAATGTCAGGGCGACATATTTGTCATTCTCGCTTGCCTCAGGATCGGAAAGTATCTTCGCCACCTGCTCGTTGTGTGCAGGGCGGAGCATGAAGGAAACATCGCGGAAAGCTGCATTCGCCATTGCCGTAAGGCCTTCCTTGGCCACTTTCAGGACAGGCTTTCCCTCAAATTCCCCGACGGAGACATGATCCTTCGTCAGAAGGTAGTATTCAGTCTGGTCTTCGCCAAGCTGAAACATAGGTGCATACTTGAACTCTACCATATAGTCTTAATTTTAAAAATATGTCATCTCAGATTATATTCCGGCCCCGCCGCCCATCAGGAAAACCTTCATGAATTCGTTGAGATCCCCATCAAGAACCCCTTGAGTGTCAGATGTTTCATATCCCGTCCTCAGATCCTTCACCATCTTGTACGGATGCAGGACATAGCTACGGATCTGCGAGCCCCATTCGATCTTCTTCTTCTGGCCTTCAAGCTCAGCCTGTTTCGCCTGGCGTTTTTTCAGTTCGAGGTCATAGAGACGGGATTTCAGGATACGCAGGGCATTCTGCCTGTTGTCAAGCTGGGAGCGGGTCTCGGTGTTCTCCACCACGATGCCGGTCGGGATATGCCTTACGCGCACCCCTGTCTCTACCTTGTTGACATTCTGACCGCCCGCACCGCTGGAACGGTAGGTGTCCCATTCAAGGTCTGCCGGATTGATTTCTATTTCAATGGTGTCGTCCACAAGAGGATAGACAAACACGGAAGAAAAAGTGGTCTGCCTCTTGCCCTGGGCATTGAACGGGGATATGCGGACAAGCCTGTGCACACCGCTCTCGGCCTTCAGATAGCCGAAGGCATAATCTCCTTCAAACTGGATAGTGGCAGACTTGATTCCGGCATCCTCACCTTCAAGCACATCTGTGACGGTGACCTTGTAGCCGTTCCTCTCGCCCCAGCGCATATACATCCTCATAAGCATTGAGGACCAGTCATTTGCCTCCGTACCGCCGGCGCCTGAGTTGATGGTGAGTATGGCGCCGAGATTGTCTCCCTCCTCGCCGAGCATATTCCTCAGCTCCAAAGCCTCAATCTCCTTCTCCACACTGCCGTATGCCGCATCAAGCTCACGGGTCTCATCCGTCACGCCATCTTCTCCTGCAGCGGCAAGGCTTTCCTTTGCAAAATCATACAGCACATCAAGGTCCGCCACTCCAGAAGCCACCTTGTCATAACCGGCAACCCAGAATTTCACCCCGGCAAGTTCCTTCAGGAATTTCTCCGCCTCCTTGGGGTCATCCCAGAAATCCGGTTCAACGGTCCTTTTCTGCTTTTCCTCAGTCTCTGCCCGCTTTGTATCTATGTCAAGGCATTTCTTCAATGTTCCGACCCTCTGATGGAGAGCCTTTATCTGTTCTGCTGTTATCATAATCTATTCAAACTTTATTTGAGGGCCTTTCCTCCAATCCCCCGCGCAATCTGCAAATATACGCAGAAGCCGAGAGCAATGCAAATGCGAAAGCATTTTGACTGGTTCATCCCGCGACAGACAGAAGACTTCATGTCTTATGGATGTTGCGGGATGGGACAGGCATACAAGCCGTCAGGCTTGCATTGCCGAGGCGTGAACAGTATATGTGGACGCGAAGCGGACAAATATACGCAGAAGCCGGCGCACTAAAGATTCACCTCAACACCGCACGGATAAATCCGCATAGGATCCCCGAACAGGGCACAGCTTGACACCATCATGCCCAATGACGGCTCCGGAATCCCCTCAAATACAGTCTTTCCATTGACTGTGACCACAACCGGCTCGGACAGGTTCACCAAATTATCATTCAGATAAATGACAAAGCGCCCTCTAGATACATCCTCATACGATTTCTCGAATTTCATTTCAATGCCGCTGACAGTTTCCACAGTCTCATAGCTTACATTCCGGACCGTCATGTTGACATTATTGCCTTCTATATTCATTTCATATACGGTCCTGGAGGATGCATCCTGATTTGAGCGCTCAATCACATGGATATTGCAGAAGCCGTCACGATAGCGCCCGTCCATCTCAAAGTTTTCCCAACAGAAGTATTTCGGCCATGGAGTCCTTTCATGCGATGCCAGCCATGGAGTCGTAGGTGAATAGTCAATGCCATGCCCGTCCCCGGGAATCAGTTCAACCCAATGCTCATAATATCCGGCATGCAGCTGCTCAAGCCTGTCAAATTCATCCTTTGTGTACCCTGTGAGCCTGTTGCGGCCGAATCCGGAATCCTCGGCACCTGTCCTGAGGGAGAATGCAATGTTGGCACAATTTTCCGCCGGGGCATTCTTCAGCGGCTCGCCGCCGGCCATAGGACCTGCTCCGGCAAGATAATCAGCATAAAAAGAAGCCAGGCGCTGGCTTCCGTATCCTCCTTCAGAAATTCCGAAGAAAAACACTTTATCCGGGTCGACCTCACCGCTGACAAAAGCCAGACGCAGAAGCTTTTCCCATGCATATTGCTTTGACCGCTGCCACCAGCGGTACCATTGTCCCGTATTCGGAATCTGCGGGATGAAATACATTGACGGGGCGTCATTGAAATTCCCGCACAGGCTCAGCCCTGTCGCCCACTCGCTCTCCTTGTCACCAGAACCGTGCAGATAAAGATACAAAGGCCAGCCTCCGTCAGGCCTGTTTCCCTTGACGCCAAGATAATATGGCATATCGGCCGAAGGTTCCAGTTCAACCGGAAGCGTCCACTTCCCCGAAGAGGCTTCGGACAAGGGAGCAATATCTATCAACTTTTCTTCAGAATATCTGTCATTGGCTTCTCTCCATGCCGACCACACTGCGCCCGCATTGTCTGCGACATATTCAAGTTCAAGCCGGACATCATGCCCGAACACGATATCTTCTCCGGAAAGAATTCCGGAAAAATAATTTCTGACTTCCGACTTCATGGCATCGGAAATCACTCCCTCATACACATCTTCAATTGACTGGCCTCCTTCAGGGCCTTTCCCTGCCCCTCCATTACTGGCATCAGCGCAGGCCGATGCCAGAAAAAACGGC
>JADIMO010000086.1 GCA_017694755.1 Candidatus Cryptobacteroides merdavium | reverse complement strand
CCAGTCTTTTCAATGAACTTTCTGCTTCTGTCTCCCCGTCCCTCTCAGCCTCTCTCGTGCCCCTCGTTCCGAACGGGATTGCAAAGGTACTGCTTTTTTCTTTATCTCCAACTTTTTTTCAAACTTTTTTTCAAACTTTTTTTCAATTTTTTTTCGAAACCCTTTATGACCAATAATCAAACATGCTGTATATCAATTGAATGAATTTTAATTTTTTCAAAAAAATTTTCCATAAATAATTTGACATGTCCAGTATCTGTCAGACAACAGTGATTATTTGTTAAAAAGGTTGTCAAGCAAGACAGCCCTCTTTTCAGTAAGGTCTCTGATACGTTCTATTTCCGAAGAGTAATCCTCGGCAGGCATATTGGCTTCGCTGCTATACTGATAATAGAATGGCCATACAGTAAAATTGGCTTCAATGGCCTTCGGCATTGAGGCCGGCACTTCCTCAAGCACACGATATGTTACTGCCATAAGTTCATCCCGCTTAGAATCCCAGCGGGAAGCGACGTCAATACGGAATGTCTCATCCTCCCAAAGACGCTGGAACCAGTCATTTTCTATATAATTAGGCATCCAGAAACCGGAATAGATAATCAAACTGCTCAAAGGATCACCATGTTCACGGCGTTTGTCGTTATCCCAGCCTTTGTCACAGTCCCATATAGGGCCAAAAAAGAGTTTGTCGACTCCTCGGCGCTTATACATGTAAGTACTTGTATATCCATCCATATCTGCTGCCAGCTCCTTGATGATGATGAAATCGATCAGTGTCTTCTCATCCAGGTATTTGCGCCATCCGTTTTCCGGATTCTTGAAATCACTGCCATAAAGGATATTCTCAAAATCTCCTATGAAATCCGTAATATAATCATAGCATATACCGGGATCATAATCTTCCTCGTCGTCCTCAGGATATTTATAGGACATCTTGACATTTTTATGCGGGGAATACCAGTTGCCTTCATGTATGTCCGTTTCAATAATGTATCCGCCGGTAATCCCGACAGGATCCGTTACATCATCCGCCTTAATCTTGTCAACAGCGATACGGCCCTCGGCCTCCTGCACCTGATCGCTCATCTGGTAGACGCCGAGATATTCTCCGTCCCGGAATCTTCTTTCTCCCGTAGAACTGTCAGTGTACCAACCGGTAATGTAGACATTGACATATTTGGAAGCCGGAGTGAAGAGTATGGCCTTGGAGTCATGATAATTATCCGAAGGGTCAAACAGAGCCCTTGAATACTCGAAGGCAAGATGCGTGCGCAGAAGAGACTTGTCCATATCCTGTGCAAGAAGTGTCCAGCTTTTTTCCTTTGCATGGTCAAGCCCTATCGGGCTGAACTTATCAGGGAATTTGATGCGGTAAGGCTTCTTTGGCAATCCCCAGGTGGAATTTCCTCTGCCTCTCATCTCCACAGTCCCCTGTTCGTCGCTGTCCCACCAGCCCTCTCCTGTTGATCCTGGTGTCTTGTCATAAAGCTCAATCTTCGTATCAACATAATCGTCTTTGCTCACTATTTCTGATGCCGGCTTGAAATGCAGGACAGCAAGTTCCCGATTAATCTGAGGGCAGTTCAATGATACCGTATAATCCTTTGTGTCGCCGTTCTCCGCTTCAACCGTCAGAATAAAGTCATCTGCAAATGAGATTTCCGTTTCTCCTGACACTACTTCGACACCGTTGACAAGCACTTTCGCTCCATTGATCGTGAATTCGGGAATGAGCATCTCCGGGTCATCTTTCTCTATCCATTTGAGATACATTGCGTTCAGTGTACGGCTGTCAGGATCGAGTTCAAACTCTATCTCAGATTCAAGGCCATTGTGCTTGCCTGCGATACTGAAAGAGAGCAGTTCGCATACAGAACTTATGGTTCCTTGCTGCGTTAGTGTCACAGTGACATCATCAGCGCCATCTGCACTCAAAGTCACTTCGGATGAACGTGGCTTATTGCCGGTATTGGGCTCAACCCTGAACCGGAGATTGTTTTCTTCTGCTCCGACCAGAAGTCCCGCGGAAAACCATCCGGCGTCAGTATCGTATGACACAGACACATTGCCGTCGGATATCACTGTCAGGAAATAATCGCCGCCGGCACTCTTTGCCTCAACGGTTTCTGGAGAAACGGTGATCTCAACTCTGCCTGCCGGATTGTCAGGCTTGTCAGGATCCTCCAGATTTTCTTCGGTACAGGAAACAAAGGCCAATGATGCGGCGAATGTGCCAAGACACAGAAAAAATCTCTTCATCATGAAAAGGTTATCAGATTAAAGCGTTAATAATAGTGTAAAATTGCCGGAGCATTCCGCAATCACAGTCTGCGAATTTAATATTTTAATCCAACTCCGACACAATTTGCATGATTTTCTTAACAATATTTACAATGTGCATGACAATTTAAAATGCATATAAACAAATCCTTAAATGCATATAAACAAATCCGGGAAGCCGCATCGTCAGGAAATGACGATGTCCAGCTTCCCGGAATATACCGGAGGACAGAAAGGCTTTCCCGTCAAAAGGGAAACAGATTGCCTTTCACCCTCGGCTCATCAGTTTCTCGGGAATCCCGGAACTTCAGGAAGAGCGTTGACCCAACTGATGCCGAAATCCCAATAGTCAAGTCCGGTCTTTCCGACTCCGGAATAATCTTCAGTAGCCTGTGTAAGGTAATATCCTTTGAGATTATTGCCATTCGGAGTGCTGTCATAGAATGTGTCTCCTTCACCCTCGTTCATTTTCCAGTAGGCAACCAGTCCTGAAGCATTGGCATCAACGGAATAGAAATGTCCGTCAGCCTTGATTTCAGACTGGGAAAGAGCCCGGTTCCAGATACGGACTTCAGCCATTTCACCGTAGAAGTCACGGCTATTGTCATACGAACGGCCAAGGGCGAATGCCTGTCCCTGCTCCCATCCATCGAATGACACAGACAAATCCAAATCATAGGCGCTTGCCGGAACGGGACCGCTTGCGACAACTTCGCCGTTCTGATAAAGTGTAACCGCATTATTCTTTTCATCAATGACAACAGCTATATGTGTCCACTCATCTCCCGGAAGATCAACCTCAGACCGGAATTTTGTTTCAACACTTCCACCCCAGACAAACTCCCACTGTTTGCGATTCGCAACGTTGTCACCTTGCCTGATTAGATATCTGCCTTCTATTCCGAACATACTGTTGACCCAAGTGCCATCCCATTTGCCTGAAGTGATGAATTCGGCATCGTGCTTTACAAGCATTTCAAATGTCGCCGTCTTGCCAAGCTGCAGGACATCCGGCTTGACCCATGCCACCGCATCGATCATCGTCTTGCCATCTCCATTCGCTGAATATGTAAGTTCCGGAGAAGCACAATGGTTTCTCATGTCTGCGACATAATTACCGCCGCCCGGCTGTTCTCCGCCATTAGGATCACCGGCCTGGACAAGCTGGAATGTGAAATAGTCCACGCCATCATACTGGACTGTGATATTGGCGGTACGGGCTTCAGCCGCAGTATTGGCTGTGTATTCAAATATCATCATCGCATTGCCGATTCCGTTGCCCACAGAACGCTGGAGTTTCGCCCATGTCTGGTCTGAAGTCGCAGTCAGGCTCGCTGCATCCACTCCGTCGGATATGGACACCGTTATAGATGCTGTACCTTCCGTGTACTCAACCTCGAGAGGTGTTTCTGTCACCAATTCAATGTCATACTCAGGTTCCGGTGCCGGAGCTGCAGCCTGGGTGACAGTGACGGTCACAGGATCTGCGTTAGGGTATGAAATTGTGATGGATGCCTCGCGTGATGCCTGTTTCTCATTGGCTTCGTATGCGAATGTCATCTCGGCAGTGCCGTCGCTTCCTTTTGCAGGTGACATGAATGTTACCCAATTGCCATCTGCTGAAGCATCAAGGTCTTCCACATCTTCGACATTTGTCAGGGCCAGGTCAACAGTGAATTCGCCGGCTTCATAACCTACTTCCACCTCTGCCGGAGATGTCAGAACGATTTCAGGAATCTTGACTTCAGCCTTGGTTGATGTAATGGTAAATTTGGCGTCCGCCGTCCCGCATACAAAGAGAAATTCTGCGGTAAGGTCTTCCTTGTCATTAGGCTCCACGGTAAAGGTTACGGTCTCACCGTTCTTTCCGCTGGTCTTGTCAGCAGTAACCCAGTCGTAAGTTACATCCCCTGAAGTTGTAAGGGTCCAATCTCCGCTGCTGGTAACTTTAGTAGTAGCTGTCCCGCCTTCGCCTCCGACGGTTCTGCTTGCAGGCGCCACGGATATCTCGTCCGGTTCTTCAGGAGTAACCGGCTCCTGCGGGTCTTTCTTACAACCCGCCAATACAAGCAAGGCTGCTAAATCTTTTTCATCAGTTATTAGTTTAAAGAATTTAAACTCAAATTTTCGATATAATCTACACGAAATTCAAACCTCTTTGTCCGATACGATATGGTATTGATCGGATGCTTAAGAAAAGCATACGAAATTTCACAAAAGCCTTAAAATTTAAACAGGATCCTGCCATACCCTCCAAAACAGAGTCAGACAGGATCCTTTTATGTTTATCACAACATATGGATTTTTCCGGAAGTCCGGTCAGATACCGGACCTCCCGGACATTGATCCGAACTGCATGAAACTACCTTACCGTCAACACGCCATTGCCGGTATTGGAAATCTGCAATTTCTGCGCTTCTGTCACATATATTGTCAAAGCCGTACGCCGCTGTGAATTGATCGACCGGAGCGCCGGACATCCCGTGACATCCAGCTCTGTCCAGTCATCATAGGAATTATAAAGGTCGGACACGTCAAGAGACTCAAGCTTTGACCCCGATATGGTCACCTTCTGCGCATATACCGAAGTATACCAGCCGTAAGAAAGCGAAGTCACAGGATTGTCACCGAGCACTATCTGTTCTGTATAGCCGCAGTTGCCCATGATGAGCTCTTTTACTTTCTTAAGTGAAGAAATGTCCACGACAGTAATGACATTGCAATTCGAAAGATTCAGTGATGTCAGTTCGGCAAACGCCCCGATGCCTTCCAGCGACCTGATCTTCGTATTGTATGAAAAGTCAAAAGATGTAGCGGAGAGACCATCAGCAGTAAGCTCAACAGTTTCATTATCAGCACTGATTATATATCCATTTGAATAAAGATATTGTCTGAAAGCTTCATCAGGTATGACCGCAGTGACTGCATCACCGCTTGTCTGAGTCACCTTTACCGAGGCCTCGAACTGCTCATATTTGAACACTATGCTGCCTGTACGGCTTCCGGACGCTTCGCTGACATTGAATGTATACTTATATTGCGACAGTCCGTCCGCACTCTCATCAACAAGTTCCGGATCTCCGGCAATGTTTATCCATGATGGTGATGAGACATAAAGTTCCGGATATAAATTCGTGCTTATGATGACCTGTATCGTCGCTGCATCAGTAGAAAGTTCGCAGGCCCCAGAGGAAGGCTCAAGCACTCTAAGCACATTTCTCTTTGACTGGCTTATGGTGACCCTTACCGATTCAACACCTTCAGCACTGAATGTCATGCTTGCCTGTCTTGAAAGATATGTATTGTTGGCCGTCACATGAATCTTGTAAGCCACATTCTTACCTGATCCGGAACCGGCCTCTGCCGAAATCCATCCGTCACCCCCTTCCAGTTGACTGCTGATGTTTTCTGAAGAAAGATTGGTCCTGAGGAGGACAGTAAAATCCCCTCCGTTGTAATCAAGGCTCTGTTCTCCGGTTTCCGGACTGACAAGTTCAATGAATGGCTCTGGATTGGAAATGACGGTAATCTGCTTCGTCACAGTTCCTGATATCACATTGAATACGGCACTCCTCAGTTCCTCACCGTCATTTGCCGAAACATCGACATGTATCTTGTCCCCTGTCACACCTTCCAATGGAGAAAGGGTACACCAGTCCGACTGGCCCTGGACACGCCATTCTTCAGCTGAAGTGACTGTTATTTCAAACTGTCCACCAGCAGGATCCGCTTCGACGGTCTCCTGAGAAAGTTCAAGAGAACTTACTATACGAGCTTCCTGGGTAATATCCACTCTTACTGACCTGGCTGTACCTGCCGTAAAGAGAATCTTACCGGTACGCTCATCGTATTCCATATTATTAGGTACATTGACAATAAGATTGTCCCCGTCTTTTACGGCATTTATCCAACCGTCAGCTGAATAATCCCAATCCGGAGCATCAGTCGTCACCTTGATTATGACATCTTCATTATTCTTGGAAGCAAATGTTATTTTATCCGGTGTCACCTCAAGGGTGTTTTCTCCGGCTGCCTGCTCTTTTTCCTGGCACCCGGCAAGCCCCATCGCGGCTAATGCCAGAAAAGTTATCAAATTAACTATTTTTTTCATTGTCTTTTCTGTTATGCTGTCGCCGGCCCCTCCCGGCGTCAGCTTTATACGGAATGAACCAGATGGTAGCGATACAACTATAATCCGGTTCATTCTTTTAATTGATCATAAAATTATTGTGCACAAATACAGAAATTTGCCACCAACATTATGGAAGACTGACTTCTACCCAATTAATGGCGGTATCCCCTGTAGTATACAGATTGTTTCCGCTGCCTTCCTGATGAAGTTTATACTGGCCGGTCAGGTCATTGCCGCTTGCAGAATAATCCTCCACAGTCGTGCCTGTTCCTTCATTACACTTCCAATATGCCACAAGACCGTCTGAATCAGGGTCTACAGTATAAAAGTGGTTTTCATCATTTATCTCATTCTCAGTAAGTGCCCTGTTCCAAATACGGAGTTCGGTCATGAGGCCTTCGAAATCGCGGGCAGGATCATATGAATAACCTATCCAGAATACTCTGGTGACACTTCCCCAAGACCCGGTCTCATTGCCGCGTTCAACACCGAAATTGACAGTAGAGACGAAACTTGTGAATTCATCAAGCAGGAGCTCTCCATTAATATAGCACTGCAGCTTATGGGCCGCATTATCAAAAGTTACGGCTATATGATACCATTCACCTGTATTCAGCATAAGGTCACCATTGGTATAGTTGCCGGCTGAAGTGGCAATCTGGATCTGGTTGTTAGGTACGCCTGCATCACCGACACGTACAAGGAACTCACCCTCGATGCCCATGATCGTGGACAATGTACCGGAACCGCCTTTTTCAAAATTGTCCGGACGGACAAGAGCCTCTATCGTAAGGGCATTCATGTACTGAAGAGGAACCGGATTATTCCATTCCTCAGGGAAGATCCTGGCATCAGTCATGTCAATGGCATAGTTGACGAGGGCAGCCTCTCTCTGGGAGACAGTCACGGTTGCTACAACAGGTGCTACGCCTTCAAGAGGATCAGTCTCAGTAAATGTAACGACCGCAGAGCGTCTTGAAGTGGCAGTACTCATGGAGAATTTCTCGACGCCATCGGTGCCGCTGTCATATTTAAGCCAATCACCGCCTTCTGTCACCTCAACTTCATAATCGACATTAGCTGTCACAGGAATGCTTACTTCAGTGTCATCAAGAGACATGAAATATTCCGTCTTCTCAGGAGATATCACAGGCTCTGCGCGCTGCACAAGCTTGACTGAAACAGGCTCGCAACCTTCACCGCTTATGACAATTTCTGTCTCACGATTTGTTTCCCCGTCATTTTCAGCGACATCAAAATTCAGAATGGCACCACCGTCTGCCTGTATTGTCGCATTCGCAGAAATCCAGTCAGCCGTACCGAAATCCGCAGTAAGAGTCCGGTAATAAAGATTGGTGGAAACCTCCACCTGAAGCCTGGACGCGGCATGTCCTATTTCCATTTCCGAAGCTGAAACCAATTCCAGATATAAAGGCTCACCGGATTCAGATACAGCCGTGAATACGGCCTCAGCAGTCCCGCATTTGAACGTGAATTCCGCTATAAGCTGCTCTCCGGTATAGTTCTCGGATGCCTCGAAAGTGACTATATCTCCATCCTCTCCGGAAAGAGCATCCACCGTAATCCAGTCATATTCCGTATCGGAAGTCAGGGTCCATTCGCCTGAACTTGTAATCATAACCTGCTGCGAACCTCCATTTTCCGGGAAAGCAGCTGTTTCAGGGGCTATGCTGATCTCATCCCCGGAGACAGGTGTCTCCGGAGTTTCTTCCTTACAGCCTGCCAGCAGCAATGCGGCGGCTGCCAAAATTATAATAGGTCTTCTCATGGTTGTCAATGTATAAAGTCATATCTGGTAGGATCATACTGACCCTCACCTATCTTATTGTAAACACCTGTCGGCTCGAGGAGCTCCATGTCATAAAGGCCGCGGGCCACACTCTGCATTGCAGGGAATGTTGTAGAATAGTTAGACGAAACCGTACCTGTGCCTGAAGGATCAAATGCGAACCACATGCACCAGCCGTATCCCTCTTCCTTGGCAGATCTGGCTGATGACTCATCTACACCATAAATATAACCTCTGTTGCATTCTACGGAAGTAAAGCTGCACTGTTTGAGAGTCATATTGCCCTGAGGGCGTGTTGAGCCTCCATAATTGGCCACCCAGAAATCAACGAATTCACTGCAGTCAACGCCATCGACGGATGTAAGCGAATAGAGTGAACCATACTGGAATACGGACACTTCCGTCTCCCAGTCACAGACCGCGTCCATTGCATTTGACAATTCGTAGCAGAGACGGCATCCGGCAGCAGATGAACGTGATGTAAACCATTTGTTGCCGATGATAGGAGAAGACGAGTACTCGTCATCAAGGTTGACACCGTCTATCCTATACTCAAGGACAGCGTCTGCAACCTCTGCGGCAAACTGCTCAGCCCCCCAGTCTGAAAGCTGGCAGAGACCGGCTGCATCGTGGTTTCCGAGAAGTCCGAGATATACTTTGATTCCCTTCTCCCGGAGTGGCTGGAGATATGTGTCTGTCCCGTCAAGAAGTGCCGTTACATTAGGATTGTTGGACAGATACACAAGGTCATCGGTAGAATTGTAATTGATATTGCCGGCGAAGAGGATCACTGCATCGAAGAACGGCGTCCCGTCCTCAAGCAGATACTCAAGGGCATTCAGAGGATTACAGTCATTGACTTCAAAATATATGACATTCTTAACCTCTTTTTCAAGACGGCGGGTCACAATATAGTTCACCCTGCTGTCTGCTGAAGAGATTTCAGCACCTGAAACATTTTCCGCAAGGATAGGAACCAGATATTTGACATTTGACTTCACGCCGTCAACCGATGCGTCCATTGTAACAGTTACAGGATCTGATTCAAGTTCCCCGGCACGGACCGTCAGGGTCTCCGATGAAAATTTCACTGCAGACTCAGGGAAAAGTTCACAATCCATATCATCATGCAGAAGAATGTATTCTTCCAGATATTCAGGATCAAGAGCCAAAGTGACAGTTACGTCTTCTGCAACGGCATCAGCGAGCACGACCTTGACCTGTGCAGTGCCGGAAGGAATTTCGGACATTGATGAGAAGCTTACACTGATTTCAGCATCCGCAGTTTCAGTCGACGCATCAACAATAGAGACACTACCGTCTCCTGATGCTCCCGAACCGGCAGCCTGCAGCACTGTAATTTTCACAGATTCAGCATTTCCGGCAGTAAATTCAAGACGTCCTACCCTGGATGCCGAGGTTGTATTGTCCTGAGCATTTACCATCAAGGTATTGTCTGTCTTTGTGGCATCGATCCACTCCGGTGCAGTGAAATCCCAAGTGTCGGCATCAGTCGTGACAGTCAAAGTCACAGCCTCATTGCCTGTTGCTTCAAACTGGATATTTTCCGAAGGACTCACTTCAAGAACATTGAGTCCACTGTCTCCCGGCTCTTCTTTACAAGAGAAGAAAAGTGCCGATGCGCATGCAAGGCATGCGGCAATTTTTACAATTCTTTTCATAAACAAATGAGTTAAAAGTATTTGTGTTATTCAATAAAATCTGTTTCAATCATTTACTTTTCTGGAAGTGACACATTGTTCCAGACGATGTCATTCTGTGCCATAAGATCATTGCCATAACAGGAATAATCAAGGACTGTCTTGCCCTGCCCGTCACAGAACTTCCAATAGGCAAGCAGGCTCGCGTCTGCCTCCGGATTCAGTATCTTATAAAAATGATTTTCTGCATTGATCTCATCCGGAGAAAGAGCCCTGTTCCAAAGACGGACTTCGGAAATCTGCCCGTTGAACGAGCGGTTCGCATCATAGGAATAACCGACCCAGAAACAACGTGGCTTACCGTCAGATTCATCAGAATGAGGTACCTGGAAATTAACTGAAGTCATATTTATGTCCCCGCCAGAAGCATCTCCAGTGGCCTTGAGAGTTCCGTCCAAATATACACTGATGAGACCCCGGTCGAATGTCACCGCAATATGATACCACCTGTCTGTCTTAAGCTGAAGAGCAGCATCAGTGACAGATCCTCTATATGTGGTGTTGTTTTCCTCATCAATTCTTGCGTAGGCAATCTGCAGCTGATTCTTCGGAATCGTCGTATCCCCGACACGGATAAGGAAACAGTCCTCAATGCCCATAATGGTATGCACATAGCTATCATTGGTGAAGGCCGTGCCATTCACAAGTGCCTCAAGTGTGAATTCCGAAAGATCTGAGACCTCTTCAAATTCATCCCATACAGGCCATGCGCAATTCTCATGCATGTCTGCCACGACATTCACGAGAGAGGCTTCCTTGATGACAAAATACATCGTCCTGGCACTTTCAAGAATTCCCATGCCTGAAGCGGACTCTATAGTCACAGGATAAACATAATTCGTCTCATAGTCAAGGGCATCCAGACCGTCAAAGACAAACTCCAATGAAGAACTGGTCATATTTCCGGCCACGATAACGGCAGTCATCTGTTCAGCGGAAAAATGACCTTCCGGCAAAAGCTGCGCATTTTCATCATAATACGCGAGCCTATATTTGTCCAGCAGTTCCGGAGCGGCCCTGAAGACTACTTCTATGTCCTCGGATTCCGGTTCTGCAAGTCCGGCGGTAACTTCCGCAGACATGGTCGTGACATTCTCATCCCTTTGCACCCTGAGTTCATCAGAAAAGGAAGATGCCGAAATGAAAACCTTGTTTTCAAATGTATGCGAATCATCTTTCTGGCATCCTGCAAATGCAAATACGGCAGAAAGGGCCACGCATATTCCGATTGTTCTATTGCACTTCATAATTTCTATTCTTCTGTCTGGTTCTCTGCAGCATTTAGTATATTAATCGCAGCGCGTATGTTCCTGAAAGTGCCGTCTACCAGGTAATCATCTTCTGCATTGCCGACACATACGCCAAGCTTAACATAGTCCTCCTCCGGCTCAACCACCCATTGCGCAGCAGTCTGGGGTGTGGCACATGCCGGCTCAGGATCTTCTTCAGAAGGCACTGCAACCTCCACGGCTATCCGGTCAGACGGGACGTCATCGTTACGGACAAAAGTCCTTGCAAGGAGATTAAGCTGACTCAAGGAAGCCTGGGTAGAACTTACAAGAACCGTATAATCACAATCAAAAAGTATATCGGTATGCTCATCAACGATATTCGCAAGACTGCCCCTTGCAAAAAGAAGAGCGTCCGGATAAGCCTGTCTCCACGATTTTATGGCTGAAAGGAACGCAGTCTGGCCTGCAGCTGTCATCTCATCCTGAATGCTGCCCTGGAATGAAAACATTATTCCGTCAAAACCATACTCATCGCACAAGGAAAGCATTGTCTCAGTCCGTTCCGCGCAGAAAGCGGCAAATTCATCGGCAGTACCGGCCGGTTCTCCATCCGGTCTGCCGTCTTCCAATGCAGTCCATTCCTCGCTGATAACGGCAAAATCAACATAATTCAGGCATCTTGTACCTTTCTGCTGTCTTACCTGAGGTATTTCAGCCGCGATTTCAGAATGGAGACTGCCTGAAACAATATCCACACAGATATAGTCAGCACTGTCCGGCATTGCAGAAATATGCTGATTTCTGCTGAATGGCTGCTGATCTGTTCCTTCCATCCTCAGAATCATTATTTTATGCTCAGTCTGCTTAAAAGCCCTGAGCGCAGACAAATATTCGTCTGATTTCTGGACAACATCACCGTTGCCACCATAGTCAAGGGCTTCAGGCTCCGTCCATCCGGAACATGACGGCAGCAGAATAGCTGAAACCGCAGCTATGCCAATTATAATTTTAATATTTTTCATTGTAACCATATTCAAAATCTGTTATCAATTGCCATAACCGGTATAAGCCGGATTATTTGACTTGCAGTCAAACTCAAGCCTTGTGGCCATGACATCTCCGTTGCCGCCCAGCATGTCGACTGCCGCATTATAGTTGACAGTGTTGGATGTAGCCTCATCATCAGGATACTCCATCCTTCTTGCCCCCTGGACATTGTCAACGAGTCCACCGCTCTTGTTCCCTGCATCTGTACAAGGGAAAAGATGCGGATATCCAGTCCTTCTCCAGTCAGCCCAAGCCTCGTTGCCGAGAAGCCAGTTCGCGATCCACTTCTGGATGATGATGCGTTCCTGCTTTTTTTCCACAGAAGCGTCATCATCCCATGCTATGGTAACCGATGACTGGGCTGCAATGCTGTTTGAACCTGCCGGATCATTATATGCTCCCGGTGTAAGGACATTGTCCGCCATATACTGTTCAGCGCCTGTCACACCCCACTGCTCAAACGACAGGGAGATGCCCCTTTCATATGCAGATCTTGCATCTGTTCCCATATCATAATTGAACACCGCTACGGCCTCGGCCTCAAGGAAGGCGACTTCTGCTGCCGTCATCCAATATGCCGGAGAATCGACGCCGATGTTGACTCCGGAATACTGATGACCTACAGTATTATGGTTAGGCACGACGATGCCGCGGCGCATGCCGACATATGTATCTGCAGGAGCAGGCCATTCGCTTTGGGTGAAATATGCACTGCGCCGAGGATCCTGATATCCGTTCATATAACTGATGATATCAGCTGCAGCATGCGAGTCTCCGCTCTGCGTTATGCAGGCAGATCCGTCATCATGCACTGTCACCATATTGTATTCTACAGACCTGTTGATGGTATTGCCGTCCGTTCCCCATGATGAAAATACCGCATTGTCGGCATTTGAAGTCATGACGCCGACCTCGTGCCTTACCGCCTCCTCAGCCATCTCCTTTGACAACACGGGATCCGCATAGCTTATACGCATGGCAAGGCGGAGCTTGAGTGAATTGGCAAGTTTGATCCAATTATCTATGATACCTCCGTAAATGACATCGGCTGAAGGCGAAAAGTTGTTCTGTCTCTCCGGCATGAGAATATCTATAGCCGAATCAAGCTCATTGAACATGGTCTTATAAACATCCATCTGTGAGTCATAAGGCACATTGATTTCACCGTTCTGACCTATTTTGGAATAAGGGATAGGACCGTATGTGTCGGCGACCCTGTGCATGGCGGCAACCTTCACAATGTCACCCACCGCCCAAATCACTTGGTCGTCCGTCACCTGATGAAGAAGCCTGTAATTAGCATATACGGTAGGGATGATCCATGAACTCTTCATGAATACATTGGTCCAGTTGTCCGTCGGATTGTAATTCGAGATGGTGTTTGCCCATCCTGAGTTTGCATCTGCAAGATAACCTCCCATAGTGCCTCCGAGAAGACACTCGGTGAACTGTGTAGTGTTGACATCAGGAGATATTACTCCATTGGCGATGCCGATCAGCGCAGCACGGACCGCATATCCGTCACGCTGCATCTCATCATCGGTCACGCCATAGGGATTGCGGTTGATGTCCATGTAATTTGCAGTACATGACATGAACAAGGCTGCCGCTGCAGCTATGACGAGACTTCTCTTTATCATATTGATATCCATAAGTCTTCTTAGAATTTGATTCTGATGTTAAATCCGAAATTTCTTGTGTTTGGCATCATGAAATAGTCGATTCCCTGATAATAGTTGCCGGTAGTCGCTATGGACTCAGGGTCAAACGGAGCCTTGTTATAAATCATCCAGAGGTTGCGGCCGACAAGCTGGAGCGTGATCTCACACACGTCATTCAGCATTTTACGAGGGAAAGTATAACCGACCGATGCCTCCTGCAGACGTACATTGGTTGCCGAATATGTATAATATTGCGGTATCACGTCGCCGCTGGCGATGGCAGTGTACCATGTATTGGAATCGATCACATCTGAGCCGTTGACCAGAATACCACCGTTGTCCCTTGCCGCAGCAGTGGCCTCCGAAACTCCGTAATAATCAAGGACAGCCTGTGTGCGGGAGAACACGACTCCTCCGAGTCTGGCAGTAATCATGAAACCAAGATTGAAGTTGCCTATGCGGAAATCATTTCTCCATGCCATATTCGCCTTCGGAAGGACGCTTCCGAGCTTGATATAATCATCAACATCGTTGATGGTTTCCGTCACAACGCCACCGTCAGGATCTACAAAGATACCGCCGTCATCATCCCGCAAAAGGTCTGCACGTGAATAGAGATCCCCGAGGGAACCGCCTTCACGCAGGATAAAGCGCGCATTTCCGAGACCGCCCATATTGAGAGAGGATATATTGAGGTTCTCGCCGGTAACCGGGTTCACGGCGTTCTCAGCAAGCGATACAATCTTGTTCCTGTTGGTTGAGAACGTATAGTTGCTGCTCCAGTTGAAGATGCCCCAATCCTTGCTGAATCCGAGTGCAAGCTCAAAACCTTCATTCAGGACATCGCCTGACTGGATAGGAATCTCGGAATATCCGGAACCGGTGGAAATCTCCGGAAAGAATGTCTGATTCCTGGTGTGCGTATTATAATAGGTGGCATCCAGATTGAACCACTCGAGAAATCTCATCGTGAGGCCGACCTCCCAGGACTGGGTCCTCTCAGGAAGGAGGTTCACAGGATACGAAGTATCGGTAGCCCACGCATTTCCCTTGTCAGGCCACTCATGGACCGGGTTGGCCAGCCAGCGCTCAAACGAAGAGCCCACTGATGCATATGACGCCCTTAACTTGATGTACTCAAGCTGACGGGGCATGTCAGGGATAATTTCAGACAGGACCACTGACGCTCCCACGGATGGATAGAAAAAGGATGACTTGGTTGAACGCGGGCCGGCAAGTTGCGATGGCCAGTCATTGCGGCCTGTAAGAGTAAGATAATATGCACTTTTCCAGCCTATTTCAGCCGATGCATAGACAGACTGTGTCTGTTCCCGCCATCCGGACTGTCTTTTCACCATGGAAGACTGGTCAATGGCAAACACATTGAAAATATTCGGAATGTTGTCTGATGCTATAGGACCTCTGTTTGAAAAGAGATCATTCCTCATATCCGTGACAGAAGCACCGATATTGGCATGAAGACTCCACTCGTCCCATGTCTTGTTGATATCCAGCAAAGCATCCGCATACACCTGCCTGTCTTCAGAAATTTCCTTGCCGAAAAGCCCGTTGTTTGAAGATTCGGTAAGCTGGGTATTGGTAGTCGCATAAAATTTCTCAGTATATGTATTGTGAGAATTGTCTATCCGTATACGGCCGGAAATGGTCAGCCAGTCCAGAATCTCGTATGAGAGACCGGCAGAAAGCATATAACGGGTCTTCTTGTTTTCCCTGAGATTGCGGTAATTGATCCAGTATGGGTTCTGCATTGTCATTCCTGCATCACCTACCGGCCAATACTGAGTATAAATCTGACGGGTTGGATCCCATCTCTCATACATATAGATGTCATTCCAATCATTTCCGCGAGGGAAAAGATATGCACCGACAAGAGGGTTGTTGTATGTACCCTGGTTGGTCATGTTCCTGTCATTCTGCAGGATGTAGCTTGCAGACACATCAAGGGTCATTTTGTCGTCCAGGAACTTGGTGGTGTTGCGAAACGTGAAATTGTACCTGTCGTAGCTGTTGTTCGGGACATTCCCGATGGAATTCACGGCAGCCGCAGAGAGATACGTCTGGTTCTTGGCATTTCCGGTAGAAAGCGACACACTTTCAGTGCCGGTCACGCCCATACGGAAATAATCACTCCGTGGATTATAACCCATGAAATTTGCTTGATTCAATCTGTTGCCCCAGCTGCGGACTACGGAGCCCTGTGATGAGTTGTAATCTCCGGTACCGTATCTGTTCTGAAAACGTGGAAGGACAAACGGATTGAAAATCTCTGTATTGCTGGAAATTGTAACTGAAGTTTTCCCTTCTTCTCCTTTCTTGGTCGTTATGACAATTGCGCCGTTTGCCGCCGCCGAACCGTAAAGAGCCGCTGCGGCTGCACCTGTCAGGACCGTCATTGATTCGATATCTTCCGGATTGATATCGGCGATAGGATCAGTCGCACCCCTTGAATCGAATTCAGTACCTGCATCCCTGGCAGAAGTATACATAGGCACACCGTCTATCACATAGAGTGCATTGGAAGACTTGGAGATTGACTTCTGGCCGCGCATCACTACCTTCGAGGCACCTCCGACTCCGGAGGATGAGGCATTGATGACAAGACCGGCCACCTTGCCGTTCAGGGAGTTGACGAAGTTGGCATCCTTGTTGGCAAGAAGCTCGTCCGATTTGACTTC
>JADIMO010000085.1 GCA_017694755.1 Candidatus Cryptobacteroides merdavium | reverse complement strand
CCGAGACCATAACCGACTACTCCGTTCTCGTCACCGACCACAACAATGGCAGCAAAGCTGAAGTGACGGCCACCCTTTGTGACCTTGGTCACTCTCTTGATGGCTACCAATCTGTCTTTCAACTCAAGATCAGATGTCTTTACTCTTTTAACATTCGTATTTGCCATAGTCTCCTTATTAGAAAATCAGACCACCTTCACGGGCGGCTTCTGCCAAACTTTTTACTCTTCCATGATAGAGGTATCCCGCACGGTCAAAGGAAATCGCAGTGATGCCCTTTGCAAGAGCACGCTCGGCAATGGCCTTTCCGACAATGGCAGCAGCCTCTATTCCGGTCTTGCCCTTGCATGCAGCCGCAAGCTCCTTGTCGTTGGAAGCCGCTGCGACAAGAGTCATTCCCTTGGTGTCATCCACGACCTGCACATAGATCTGCTTGTTGCTTCTGAAAACGACCATTCTCGGCCTCTCAGCAGTACCGTTGACTACTTTGCGGATACGGTAGTGGATTCTTTTCCTTCTTTCTATCTTATTCAATGCCATAACTCTACCTCCTATTATTTAGCGCCTGCTGATTTGCCGGCCTTGCGGCGGAGCTGCTCGCCGACGAACTTGATACCCTTGCCCTTGTATGGTTCAGGCTTGCGCAGTGAGCGGATCTTTGCTGCCACCTGTCCGACGAGCTGCTTGTCAGCGCTCTTGAGGACGAGCACCGGATTGGCACCCTTCTTCACAGGCTCAGCCTCTGCCTTCACTTCCTTCGGAAGCATCAGATGGATATCATGTGAGAAACCGAGGGAAAACTCGAGGACCTGGCCCTTCACATCCACACGATAACCCACACCGACAAGTTCCTGCTTGATGGTATATCCTTCTGAGACTCCCACAACCATATTGTGAATAAGCGCACGGTAAAGACCGTGGAGAGAGCGGTGTCTCGGAAGGTCAGTAGGACGTGCCACTCTGACTTCATTTCCCTCTACAGTTACGGTGATGTCAGGAGAAACCTTCTGACTCAGCTCGCCGAGAGGTCCTTTAACCTTGACCACATTGCCGGGGAGAACCTCAACGGTCACCTTGGCAGGCAGGTGTACAGGCAATTTACCAATTCTTGACATTATCTGATTCTTTTAGATTAATATACATAACATATCACCTCACCGCCCACATTGAGGTCTCTTGCCTCCTTGTCGGTGATCACGCCCTTTGAAGTCGAAAGCACGGCGATACCGAGTCCGTTGAGGACACGCGGCATGTTTTCAACATCGGTGTACTTCCTGAGACCCGGCTTTGAAACGCGCACGATCTTCTTGATGGCGGCAGTCCTGGTCTGAGGATGGTACTTCAGAGCAATCTTGATGGTGTTGAACGGTGTTCCCTCAACGATCTTGTAGCTGAGGATGTAGCCCTTGTCACAAAGTATCTTCGTGATGGCCACTTTCATCTTTGACGAAGGAATCTCCACAATCTTCTTGCCTGCGAGGTAAGCGTTGCGGATCCTCGTAAGATAGTCTGCAATTGGATCAGTCATTGTTTTGTTTTTTTAACAGAACCCGGCGTCTGAGACGCCCGATATCCGAATTGTTAATATTATTGTTGATTAATGTATTTCCGGTATTACCAGCTTGCCTTCTTCACGCCCGGGATGAGACCGTTGCTTGCCATCTCGCGGAACTGGATGCGGCTGAGTCCGAACTTGCGCATATAGCCTCTCGGACGGCCGGTAAGGGAGCAGCGGTTGTGAAGTCTGCAAGGGCTGGAGTTCTTAGGGAGCCTGTCAAGTGCAGCCCAGTCCCCGGCCTCTTTGAGAGCTTTCCTCTTCTCGGCATATTTGGCAACTAATTTCGCGCGTTTGATTTCGCGGGCTTTCATTGATTCTTTTGCCATCTTGTATTCATTTAGTTGTTATGTTTCTTGAATGGCAGACCGAATTCGCGAAGAAGGGCATGGGCCTCTTCATCGGTTCTGGCTGTCGTCACGAAAGTGATCTCCATTCCGAGGATCTTCGAAATCTTGTCGATGTCGATTTCCGGGAATATGATCTGCTCCTTGATTCCGAGGGTATAATTGCCCTTTCCGTCCATCTTCTCGGAGATTCCGTTGAAGTCCCTGATACGAGGGAGGGAGATGCGGATGAGCCTCTCAAGGAACTCATACATCCTGGTGGAACGGAGAGTGACCTTTACTCCGATAGGCATTCCCTTGCGGAGCTTGAAGTTGGAGATATCCTTTCTTGAATGTGTAGCAACTGCCTTCTGTCCGGCGATGAGGGTGAGTTCCTGCTGAGCCACTTCCACAAGCTTCTTGTCACCGGTAGCGTCGCCGATACCCTGGTTGATGGTGATCTTCACCAGCTTCGGAACCTGCATCACTGTAGTGTATGAAAATTCCTTCATGAGCTTCGGAACGATCTCCTCCTTATATACTTTCTTAAGAGCCGGGACATATCCCGCAGGCACGGCAGCAGTCACAGCTGCCTCGGCTGTATTTTTCTTAGTCTTTGCCATTATTTGATCTCCTCTCCAGATTTTTTAGCATAACGGATCTTCTTCCCGTCCACGAACTTGTGGCCTATCCTGGTAGGGCCGCCCTTCGCAGGGTCCACCAGCTGAAGATTGGACACATGGACAGGTGCCTCCTGTTTAACAATACCTCCCTGAGGATTTTTTGGATTAGGCTTGGTATGCTTGCTCACCATATTGACACCTTCAACTATGGCACGGTCCTTATCCGTGATCATCTCAAGCACCCTGCCGGTCTTCCCCTTGTCGTTGCCGGCATTCACATAAACGGTGTCGCCTTTCTTTATATGGAACTTTTTCATGATTCTATCTTTTAGAGGACCTCCGGTGCCAGTGAAACAATCTTCATATAGTTTTCACGCAACTCCCTTGCAACAGGCCCGAAGATACGGGTTCCGCGGACCTCTCCCTGATTGTTGAGGAGGACACAGGCGTTGTCGTCAAAACGGATATATGAACCGTCAGCACGACGGATTTCCTTCTTTGTGCGCACAACCACAGCCTTGGACACCGAACCTTTCTTGGCGTCACCGCCAGGGATCGCGCTCTTCACTGCAACGACGATCTTGTCGCCAACTCTTGCATAACGGCGGCGGGTACCACCCAGGACACGGATGCAAAGAACCTCCTTCGCACCGCTGTTGTCAGCCACCTGTAAACGTGTTTCCTGCTGTATCATTGCTATTTAACTTTTTCTACGATTTCTACTAATCTCCATCTCTTTGTCTTGCTCAATGGACGGGTCTCCATGATGCGGACAGTGTCGCCCTCGCTGCACTCATTCTTCTCATCATGAGCAACGAACTTGGTGGTCTTCTTTACGAACTTGCCGTAGATAGGATGTTTTTCTTTTCTTGCTACCGCAACGACAACGGACTTGTCCATCTTGTTGCTGACCACAACTCCTATTCTTTCCTTACGAAGATTTCTTTCCATCAGACTCTGAATTTAGTTCTGTTTCTCTTTTTCAGCAAGGATGGTCATCATGCGGGCGATGTCTTTCCTTGTCTTCCTTATCTTTGACGTATCCTCCAATGGAGAGACGGCGTGGTTTATCTTCATCGTGTCAAGGGCAGCCTTCTCGGACTCGATGCGGTCACGCAGCTCGCTGATTGACATTTCACGTATTTCAGATGCTTTCATTTCCCTTCTCCATTAAACTATTCAACATAATCCCTGCGTACGACAAACTTCGTGGTCACCGGAAGCTTCTGCGCCCCGAGGCGGAGTGCCTCCTTTGCAATCTCCATAGGAACGCCTTCTGCCTCTATGAGGATGCGGCCCGGAGTGACAGGACATACAAAGCCCTCAGGATTACCCTTACCTTTACCCATACGCACCTCGGCAGGCTTCTTGGTGTAAGGCTTGTCAGGGAAGATTCTGATCCAGATCTTTCCCTCACGCTTCATGTAGCGGACAACAGCCTGACGGGCAGCCTCGATCTGCCGACCTGTAAGCCAACAATTTTCCAAGGTCTTGATGCCGAAGGATCCGAACACGAGCTGGTTGCCCCTCTGGGCAAGCCCTTTCATGCGGCCTTTCTGCTGCCTTCTAAATTTTGTTTTCTTCGGTTGTAACATCGTTCTATTACTTTAAATAATATTTCCTGCACCTTAAATCACTGAGTATCACCCGTTTGGACACACTCATCCTCAATTAAGGGACTGCAAAGATAGCAAAAATTCCTTAAAACCAAACAAAATTGAAGAAAAATCGAAATATTTTCGACCAGAAAACTTGAACCCTAAAGCATCGTTTATCACAAAGTTACAAACAGTGATAAAAAATATTTCCGCCGGTTTTCGACCGACGGAAAACAAAAGATTCCATTTCTGGAGAAAATACGGCATAAGGGAGGGGCATCAGCGTAAAACAGGGCGGATTCCCCTGAGGGTGACGCAGCCGGACTTCAGGACGATACGGAGGTCACTGGCAGAAGTTCCGGCAAAGCTGCATGACAGAGTCCCCGGGACGGCAATGCCGGAATACACTGTGAGAAACTGGCCGCCACCGCCGGAAAGTTGGATTTCAAATGCCGCAGGTTCCTGAGAGGAATCAGAGCAGGCGAAGGACAGCCCGTACACGGGACGGTCAGCATCAAGGGGTATCGTCAGGAAATCGCCGGCCTTCCCGGTCCATGAAGAGGAGGCGGCCGGTACTTCTGAAACAGCAGGAACGCTCTCCCCGTACCGCACGACTGTCAAGGTATCCGAAAGACGGATATCCTCAGAAGACGCACCGGTCATTATCCTGAATTCACCAGGTTCCACCACACGACGGCCCACGGCGCCATAGAAGGAGGCAAGGTCGTCAGGCACAAGGCTGAATACCACTTCTCGGGTCTCACCCGGCTGCAGATGCACGCGTTCGAATCCCCGGAGTACCTTTTCATAGGCAGTGGCAGAACTTATGATGTCACGGACATACAGCTGCACCACCTCATCCCCTGCCAGGTCCCCGGTATTGGTCACCTTCACGCTCACGGCCAGGTCCTGGTACGGAGTGATGACATCTGAGGACAGTCTCAGGTCCGTATATTCAAATGACGTATAGCTGAGACCATAACCGAAAGGATAGAGGGGACCGTTGACCCTGCTTGCATTTCCGTCCGGCCCGGGAGTCATGCCGCCGTCTATCTGGGACGAAGGCTTTGCCGGGAAATTGAACGGAATCTGCCCTGCCGTCTTCGGAAAGGTGACGGTGAGCTTCCCGCCAGGATTATAATCTCCGAAAATGACATCTGCTATTGCGGTGCCGCCCTGCGAGCCCGGATACCAGGCTTCAAGAATGGCAGACACATGTCTGTCCGCCCAGTTTATGGAATTGGGACGGCCGCTTATGAGCACAAGGATGACAGGCTTCCCTACTGCATGGACAGCCTTCAGAAGGTCAAGCTGCCTCCCGGGGAGGTCAAGACTCGTCCTGGACTTGTTTTCCCCGCATGTACGGGAATTTTCTCCGAGAACCACCACGGAAACATCGCTCCTGCGGGCATTTTCCACAGCCCTGTCTATCTCAGCCTGCTCGTCCTCTGCAAGGGGTTCCGGCAGAATTTCGGATTCGGGCCAACGGGCATCCACCAGATCACAGCCCTTGGCATAGAGAACTTCAGCCCGGCCTGCCAGCTTGTCCTTCAAGCCCTGAAGGACGGAAGTGACTTCCACTGCAAGAGGCCCATAATGAATAAGGGCATACGAAGCGTCATCCGCATTCGGGCCGCAGACACTGATGCACCTGATACTGTCGATGTCAAGAGGAAGAAGTCCGTCTTCATTCTTCAGCAGGACTATGGACTCGCGTGATGCCTTCAGAGCCACAGACTGATGCTCAAGACTGTTGACCTCACGGTCGGCGGCCTCCATATCCTCCTGATACGGATTGTCGAAAAGTCCGACAAGAAACTTGACCCTGAGGATGTCCCTGACCCTGTCGTCTATGACAGACATCGGAATTCCTCCCTCCCTGACAAGTTCCCTCAGAGGAAGCACATAGGAATCAGGAGAACGGAATGTGCAGCGCACATTCAGACCTGCCATCACCGACTGCCTCACTGCCTCTTTCATATCAGCGGCCACACCATGCTTCATATAGAGGTATTCCACGGCATCGCTGTCGGACACCACATAACCCTTGAAGCCAAAGTCACCCCTGAGACGGCCTGTAAGCCAATAATGGCTCCCCTGTACAGGATAGCCGTCATAGTCGTTGTACGAACTCATGACTCCGAGTATGCCTGCCTCCCAGATGACACGACGCCACGGATAGACATGGATGTTCTCCACCTCACCCGGAGACATCTGGGGGTCAGTCCTGGCCATTCCTTCCCGCGCCCCCTTGTTGTTGCTGTATGCGATGAAATGCTTGGCGGTAGACGCGACCTGACTATCCGTCTGGAGACCCTTCGCCATTTCGATTCCGAGTTCGGCCACGAGATATGGGCTTTCGCCGTAGACTTCCTCATAACGGCCCCAGCGCTGGTCTCGTCCGACATCGAGGATAGGCGCATATATATTGGTATAGCCCAGAAGGCGGGCTTCCCTACCGGTGATATAGCCCACCTGACGGATCAGGTCACGGTCCCAGGTATGTCCCAGGCCGAGCTGGGTAGGAAAATTGGTGGCGATATAGCTTTCCACTCCCCTGATGCCCTCATTCGTGAAATCTACAGGTATGCCGAGCCTGGTTTCCTCCACAAAAAAGCGCTGCACCTCATTCAAGGCCCAGGCATGCCTTGAGGCCGGCCAGACATACTGATTGTCGGAAGGAGGAAGTCCCCACTGTCTGAACCCGTTGAGATGCTCGTCTATCGCCCCTATGCCGTCCTTCCACAGCTTTTCCTTCCATTCCGAAGTCGGCAGATCATCCGGAAGCACTCTCTGATAGCCGTAGAGAGTGACCATCTGACAGGTCTTCTCTTCAAGCGTCATCTGCCTGAGAAGATCCTCGACACGGTCATCGACCGGAGCTGAGGGGTCTTCATAGACATCCTTCACCCCATTCTTGTTGAAATCTATCCAGCCCTTCCTGTAGATCTTGCCTACATCCTTGCCGCCCGCCGAAAGGGAAAGCACCGACAGGCAGGCGATAAGCAGCAGTATTTTCATAATATAAAATTTCAATATGGAAACATAAAAAAACAAAATGGCATATATCGCCAACCGTGCCAACCGTTCACTGACGGCAACCCGCGTTTTTCCATAACCTTTACTGTATGCCGTGTACTGCTCATACACAATCGTAAAAATAAGCAATCATTCAACACCAACAAACTGTTTTCGATTATTTTTGACTGTCCGCATAATTACCGCCAAGTAAAATGAATTCAAACAGTTTCACAAATAACCTTAATAGCAGACTCCGGATGCCTTTAATGATTTCTACCGTGGGATAATTTTGTGGACAGTCATTTATTTTTTCATTTTTCAGAAAACGGAAATTTTGCATCAGTATTTTGCAGGAACACCTTATATTTGCAGTCGCTCAACTGAAAGATGAATAGATTTCTTTACCATATAATGGTCTGCGTGGCGGCGTTTACTGGCTTCTGCATGACGGCGGGAGCAGGAAATATCTGCACGGGGACCGTGCTGACAGGAGTGGCGGACGGAGCCCTGAATGGGGGACTGGAGAATACGATGCCACAGAATCCGCCGGCATCAGCTACGGGAGAGGACAGGTACATGCAGTACATAGTGAACGGGGAAGACACCATTTATGTGGATAATCTGCCGGCAGCAAGGGTGTATGAGAAACTGCCGAGACAGAAAGGCCGGGAATGGAGGAAATATTACAGGCTCGTGCATAACTTCAGCAAGGTGTACCCATACGCGCTCGTAGCCAGGAAGCTAGTAGCGGAAGTGGACAGCACCATCGCTGCAGACCATCTTGTGAGGGGCAAACGGGACAAATACATCAGCCAGATGCAGAAGGAGCTGTTCAATGTCTTCGAGACCCCCATGAGAAACCTCACCGTCTCACAGGGGGCGATGCTGATGAGGCTCATCGACAGGGAAGTGGGAAAATCCTCCTACAACATCATCAGAGACTACAAGAACGGCATGGCCGCCGGATTCTGGCAGGGAATAGCCAAAATGTTCGGAACAGACCTGAAAAGGCCGTACGACCCGAAGGGAGAAGACGAGCCTATAGAAGAACTCGTGCAGAAATGGGAAAACGGGGAATTCGAGGGCCTGTATTATTCACTTTTCTGGAAATATCCCCCTGAAATCGAAATCCCGTCGAAATACAGATAGGGCGAAGAACCTATCCAATCTTTCAGCACAAACAGTTCCGCTCCGGATGAAAGCTTCATGCTGATTCCGGAATGATAATGCCCAAAGACGAAGTAATCCACATGATGCTCCGCCGAATACTTCTCCGCAAATATCGTCAGAGGCTCCGAAGCCCCTTTATATGCATATTCCTCATGACGGGCCAGCCTGTTGTGCTTCGACCATGAATTTCCGAGGCGGAATGCAATCCATGGATGCAGCATGCTGAAGAGCACCTGAAGCACCCGGCAATGGAAGATCCTCCTGAGGAACCGGTAGCCGGCAGGGACCGGGCCGAGCCCGTCCCCATGCCCCAGGCAGAACACCTTTCCGCCTATAGTCACAAGGGCCGGCTGTACCAGACGCTTCATTCCGAGCTCCTCAAAATAACTGTAGGACCAGACATCATGGTTACCTTGGAAAAAGCAGACATCAACCCCTGCATCCATAAGGTCCATCAGGGCGGAAAACACCCTTGCATACCCTTTCGGAACCACATCCCTGTACTCATACCAGAAATCCCAGATATCCCCCAGCAGATACAGGGCCTGCGTCCTGTCTGCCGGAATGGACTTCAGGAATGAGACGAAACGCCTTTCCCTGTCCTCCGGGTCCTGCACATCGAGCCCCAGATGGACATCTGCCACAAAATAATTGAGCTTACGGGCAGGCATAGGTTCAAGGCTGCAGGTCTGCGACATAAAACATATCCTTACAATACCCCGCCACTAGCCGAAGATGAAGATCAGCAGGGAAACTATTGCACAATAAAGGGCGAACCAGCTGAGCCTTGCTTTCTTGACAAGGGCGATCATCACCTTGCATGCAAAAAGTCCGGAAACGAAGGCCGAAAGAAACCCAAGGAGAAGAGGGAGAGTCCCTATTGAAGAGCCGGTCAATCCCCCGCCGACAACCTGAAGGAAAGATTCACCGAGAATAGGAATCATCACCATGAGGAAAGAAAACTGCGCCATGACATCACGCCTTACCCCGCAGAGCAGTCCGGTGGAAATCGTGGTGCCGGAACGGGAAAGCCCCGGAATCACGGCTACAGCCTGGCTCAGTCCAACAACAAAGGCCTGCCAATAAGAAATGCCGTTGCGGTAATTTTTCCTCTCAGACAGGGAAGCCTTGCGGCGGGGACCCGATGCCAAATCCGAAAAGAAGAGCAGGAAGGCAGTGGCCATCAAGGCAATACCCACAATGAAAAGAGACTGGAAAAGCCCTTCCACAAAGTCCTTGAAGAAAACCCCTACGATGAAAACCGGAATCATGGACACACATATCTTCAGCACATAGTCCGTCTCATCATTATACTTGAACTTGAAAAAGCCCTTGATAAGAGCCCAAAGCTGTTTTCTGAAGACAATTATGGTACTCAACACGGTGGCTGCATGTACCAGTACTTCAAATACGAGATCCTCCGCAGCCTCTACGCCAAGCAGTTCCCTGCCTATCATGAGATGACCGCTGCTGCTCACCGGCAGAAACTCGGTCAAGCCCTGGACAAGACCGAGGATTATCGCCTCAAACCATTCCATAATACACTCTGTTACTTCTCTGTTATTTACTGAAAATCTTCATTATAGACACTATTTCAATGACTGTTCCGGCAATTATGGCCACCGGGGCGGCAACCAGTCTCCGGAAATCAAACATCGCATAATTGAACACCTCCGGATCGTCACTGCCGCCTCCGCACATCAGGATATATCCGGCAATCATGACCAGAAGGCCGGCGAGAAGAAGACGGACGCCCTTCATGGACATGGCCATTTCACCTGAAGAAACATCTCCCTGTTCGGCTGAAGCCTTTCCGTTTTTGCTGCTATATGCCATAGTATATAAATTTTATCAATAATAAAGTTCGTTCTTGTTCAATGATATCAGTTTGTTGACCACAAGGGCGGTACTGATCATGCAGATGGCCACCCCCGAAACAATCACTATGCCCATGACCGCCAGCAGCAGGTCAAGCCGGAATATCCCGAAAAGCTGGACAAATTCACTCCTGATTACAAAAAGTATCACCAGAAGCATGATAATGGCCAGAATTGCGGAAAATATTCCCTGGAACAGCGACTGTACCAGGAAAGGAGCCCGGATGAAAGATCTTGTGGCCCCCACCATCTTCATGGTATGAATGGTGAAGCGGCGGTCGAACACACTCAGGCGCACCGTGTTGTTGATCAGCACGAATGATATGAAAAGCAATAGGGCAATGAACACGGCGAGAACAGAAGAAATCTTGCTCAGATTGGCATTAAGCGCCTCCACAAGAGACTTCTGGTAGATCACCTCGTCCACAAGAGGGGATCGGGCAATCCTGCCGCGCACCACCTCCAGGCTGTCCGCCGAAACATAGTCCGCATTGAGAGTCACATCTATTGACGCCGGTATCGGCGACCCGTCGAAGACACTGAGAAAATCCTCTCCAAGAAGCTCCGACATCTCCGCAGCCCCCTGCTCCTTCGAGATAAACTCGCTGCTGCGTATGAAATCCATCCCCTCGAGCCTGGACATGAACGCCAGGGCCTCGTCGTCCGAGACATCCGGCTTCAGCAGCACAGACACCTGCATGTTCTCCTTGAAATAATCGGAGACAGACCGGGCATTGACCAGCAGCAGGGCCGCAACTCCCACAAGCAGGAGCACGAGGCTGATGCTTATCACCGAAGAAATATACGCATTCACTATCCGTCTGCGCACTGACCTGTTCTCTCCTTTTGGCATAGTATCAAACGATATGTCCCAATCGGGCTCAAAGATAGTGAAATATCAAAAATAAATATTATCTTTGTTGAGATTTTGTCTTTAAAAAATTGAATATGGGAGATTCTTTTAAAAGAGTTCTGTTTGTCAATTCCGAAATATTCCCATATCTGCCGGAATCCGATATTTCGAATATCGGAAGATATCTCCCGCAGGGGATTCAGGAGAGAAAAAGGGAAATCCGTTCATTCATGCCGAGATACGGCTGCATCAATGAAAGGAAGAACCAGCTGCACGAAGTGATAAGGCTTTCCGGCATGAACATAATCATCAATGAAGTGGACAGGCCGCTTGTCATAAAGGTCGCGTCCATATCCGCAGCAAGAATGCAGGTATACTTCATTGACAATGAGGATTACTTTCACAGAAAACAGATCTATCTCGACGGGGACGGAAAATTCTTCGCCGACAACGGTGAGCGTGCAGTATTCTTTGCCAGGGGAGTACTGGAGACAGTGAAGAAGCTGCGTTGGGCCCCTGACATCATCCATTGCCACGGATGGATATCACATGTGCTGCCGCTCTACCTCAAGAAAGCCTATAAGGATGACCCCATCTTCTCCGGCAGCAAGGTGGTGCTGTCCCTGTATGATGAGATAGCGGATGAGAAATTCCCTGATGACCTTAAGGACAAAATCGCCATGGGGAACATATCAGATGAAGACATGGGACTTCCGGAACATCCTGATGGCATAAATCTTGCGGAACTGGCCGCCCGGTATTCGGACGGAATAATAATGGGCTCCGGCAGCATCAGGCAGGAACTCGTCGGATTCTGCAAATCATCGGGAGTGCCGTGCCTCCCGTACAACGGAACCGCATTGGCAGACGGCTCCTATATTGACGATTATGACAGATTCTACAGCCAGATTGCGGCTGCAGGAGAGTAGACGGAACAGAAAATGAAAATCAACAAGACGGACTTGTCCCCTTTAAAGACCATTTCCGCATGCCTGTTGGCGGCATGCCTTTCTTCATGCGTATATATAGATGACAATCTCGGACAGAACTTCATCCCGACCAACCAGCAGTATGACGTGTACACCATGTCATTCCCGCTAAAAGACATCTCTATGCAATATGCGGACAGCCTTTCGGGATTCAGTTCATCCAGAATCACGGTCGGAGCAGTAAGGGATCCGGAGAACGGGCTGACGACAAGGGGAAGTTCATTCACGCTTGTCCCGCTTTCCGACGAGATGGATTTCGGAGAGAATCCGATTGTGACACAGTTCCACTTCACTGCCCTCAGGGACACCCTTTCATATCCTGAGGAAAGCGAGGCAAAGATTCTCCAGAACATACATGTCCATGAACTGACCGCGGAGCTCGGCTCCATATACATTTATACAAGCTCAGGCGCAGAGATGGAAGAAGCCGGAATCATCGGAGGAAGCATCACCGACGCGCCAGTCATATACAACGGTGGAGACTCCCTTTCATTTGACTTCACAAAGGAATTCGGACAGAAGTTCCTTGACGGTCTGAAGGAAAAAATTTCAGGCATCGAAGACATAGATGCATACAACAAGGCATTTCCGGGCATATACATCACTGCCGACAACCCTGTAGGAATGGGCGGCAGAATAAACATGTTTGACCTTGCCCTCCAGCTGAACGATTCATACTATGTGACCGGCAACTATGCCGAGCTCAAGTTCAAAGCCTCTTATGACGGCACGGAAAAGGACACTTCGTTCCTGTTCCAGTTCGGCGCCCAGGACCTGACATATTCAAGCAGCGGCTCACGATATGCACTGAATGTATGCGGTCATGAAAGATACTCTGCAGCCACCGACACCAAGGAAGCGGCCACAACCGCGATAACAGTCGAAGGAGGAGGCGGACGGAAGCCGGTAATCTCAGCAAAGGAGATAAGGGACAGCCTGCTCCGGCATTTTGCCGACAACAATGTCAACCTGGAAGAGGTCGTCATAAACAAGGCATCACTTGTCTTTCCTTTCAATGATCCTGACTTCGCGCTCAAAGACATATATCCGACAATGCTCAGCCCTACCGTAAGGCTGAAATCAGAGATTGAAGGCGATGACGAGGACGAAGGGAACAGGCCTTCTGTCTACTATGCAGGCC
>JADIMO010000084.1 GCA_017694755.1 Candidatus Cryptobacteroides merdavium | reverse complement strand
TCCATTGTATGAAATGTATATCCAGAATGCGGGACATCATGATTGGGTTAAGAAATCGTCTCCTGCATAAATATCAGGAGCGGCAGAGTCCGTATTTTCCCCGGTCTTCTGACCGCCCCTGTGTCATTGTGTGACGGCATGGCCGGAAGCCTTGCCGTATTGATTTGCGCTTGTGTACGGTACGGTTACCAGCCCAGGATGTAGGCGAACATCAGCGGAGCGACTATGGTGGCATCGGACTCCACGATGAATCTCGGCGTGTCTACATCGAGCTTGCCCCAGGTGATCTTCTCGTTCGGAACCGCTCCTGAGTATGAGCCGTATGAAGTGGTGCTGTCCGAGATCTGGCAGAAGTATTTCCAGAGCGGCGTGCCTGTCCATCCGAGGTCCTGCTCCATCATAGGGACGACGCAGATAGGGAAGTCGCCGGCTGTGCCGCCTCCGATCTGGAAGAAGCCCACTCCTTCTCCGCCTGAATTGTTCTTGTACCAGTCGGTGAGGAATATCATTGTCTCGATTCCGTTCTTGATGATGTGCGGATCAAGCTCTCCCTTGATGCAGTGTGCTGCGAAGATGTTGCCTGTGGTGCAGTCTTCCCATGCTGGAACCACTATAGGGATGTTCTTTTCGCATGCGGCAAGAACCCAGCTGTCCTTAGGGTCGATCTCGTAGTACTGCTCGAGGACTCCGCTGCGGAGAAGCCTGTATATTACTTCGTAAGGGAGAAGCCTTTCGCCCTTTGCCTGCATGTCTTTCCAGATGTCGAGGAGGTGGTGCTCCAGTCGGCGGAATGCCTCTTCCTCAGGGATGCAGGTGTCAGTGACACGGTTGTAGTGGTTGTCGAGGAGCTCCTTTTCCTGTGCAGGAGTGAGATCCCTGTAGCCCGGCACCCTGTAATAGTGGGAGTGTGCCACCAGATTCATGATGTCTTCCTCAAGATTGTTGGCCGAGCAAGAAACGATCTGGAACTTGTCCTGGCGTATCATCTCTGCAAGTGAGATTCCCAATTCGGCCGTACTCATGGCACCGGCCATGGCCAACATCATCTTTCCGCCCTTCTTCATGTGTTCGTCGTATGCCTTTGCGGCATCCACGAGGGCCGCAGAGTTGAAATGACGGTAATGGTGTGTAATGAACTGTGAAATAGGTCCTTTTTCCATTTTATCATTTATTTTTGCTCCCCGTCCGGGGAATGTTGGATTCAAACTGCGAAATTAGCGATTTTTTCGCTATTTTTGCAAGCGTTTTTTGTCAAACTTTTGCTGACATACAATTTGCTGACACATAATCTGAATATTTTGGGAATATGCAATCTGGATATACTGATGCATTCGGGAAGATAGACACTCCGTTTTATTTCTATGACATGGACCTGTTCCGTACAACGGTTTCGGAACTGGCTTCCCTTTCGTCGCTGTACGGCATAAAGGTGCACTATGCCATAAAGGCAAATACGGAAGAAAGGCTGCTCCGTCACATAGCCTCATACGGATTCGGTGCGGACTGTGTGAGCGGGAATGAGGTCCTGCATGCTTACAGGTGCGGCTTCCGCCCTGAGGATATCGTCTTTGCCGGAGTGGGGAAGAGCGACAGGGAGATAACGGAGTCGCTGAAGCTCGGAATAGGTACCTTCAACTGCGAGTCTCTTCAGGAGATAGAGGTGGTGAACGGCTTCGCAGCTTCCCTGGGGGTGAGGGCCAATGTCTCGGTGCGTATCAACCCTGACATAGACGCGCATACGCACAAATATGTCACCACCGGACTTTATGAAAACAAGTTCGGGGTGTCGAGGCATGAGTTCGAAGCCCTTGTGGCTCTGCTCGGAAGGTGCGGTGCCGTGGATCTGCAGGGGCTGCATTTCCATATAGGGTCGCAGATAACTGATGTGGAGGAGGTTTATTCACTTGAATGCAGGCGTGCTTCGGAGATTGTGCGCTGGTTTGAGGACAAGGGACTTGAAATAAGGAATATAGACCTCGGCGGTGGCCTCGGTGTGGACTATGAGGACCCGGATGCCAATCCTGTGGCGGATTTCGGGACATGGTTCAGGACCATAGCGGAAAATCTGCCGCTTAAGCCGGGGCAGTCTGTGCATGTGGAGCCCGGAAGGTCGGTGGTGGCCCAGTGCGGGACCCTCATTTCCCGTGTGCTTTTTGTCAAGAGCGGGGAGACGAAGACCTTCCTGATCCTTGATGCCGGGATGAACGATCTCATCAGGCCGGCTCTATACGGGGCATACCACAAGATAGAAAATCTGTCAGCGGAGGTGCATGACGGAAGGGAGAGAGACCAGGTGTATGATGTGGTCGGTCCCGTTTGTGAGTCGAGTGATGTGTGGGGAGCGGGCCGTCTGCTGCCGTTGAGCGTGAGGGGTGACCTGATGGCAATCCGCAGCGCCGGGGCATACGGGCAGGTGATGGCAAGCAGGTACAATCTCCGCGACCTGGCTCCGGCTGTCTTTTCGGATGACCTTGTGAAAAATATTTTCTAACTTTGCACGGTTTTATTATTTGTTACAGATATGTTTGAGAATCTTGTCGAAAGGCTTGAACGCTCCTTCAAGATATTGAAAGGAGAGGGAAAGATTACTGAAATAAATGTTGCAGAGACACTTAAGGATATAAGAAGAGCTTTGCTTGATGCCGATGTCAGCTATAAGGTGGCCAAGCAGTTCTGCGATGAGGTGAAGCAGAAGGCCATGGGCATGAATGTGCTCACAGCCGTGAAGCCGGAGCAGATGATGGTCAAGATCGTGCATGACGAGCTTGCCGCCCTCATGGGAAGCGAGTCGAGCGACATCAATGTGAAGGGGCATCCGGGCATTGTGCTCGTGGCCGGTCTCCAGGGTTCCGGTAAGACCACATTCTCAGGAAAGCTCGCGCTCAATTGCAAGAGCAAGAAGGGGATGAAGGTGATGCTTGCCGCCTGCGACGTCTACCGTCCGGCCGCCATCGACCAGCTGAAGGTGCTCGGGGAGCAGATAGGGGTTCCGGTGTATTCCGAGGACGGGGAGAAGGATCCTGTCAGAATAGCGAAGAATGCCATAGCCAAGGCAAAGCAGGAAGGCATTTCAGTGGTCATAATAGATACTGCGGGCCGTCTGGCAGTGGATGAGGAGATGATGGACGAGATTTCCGCCCTCAAGAAGGCGACTTCTCCGACGGAGACCCTGTTCGTGGTGGATGCCATGACCGGACAGGATGCTGTGGAGACAGCAAAGGCTTTCAACGACAGGCTCGATTTCGACGGCGTCGTGCTCACCAAGATGGACGGTGACACCAGAGGCGGTGCAGCCCTTTCCATCAAGGCGGTTGTCGGCAAGCCGATCAAGTTCGTCAGCTCCGGAGAGAAGATGGAGGCCCTCGATGTATTCCATCCGAAGAGAATCGCTGACCGTATCCTCGGCATGGGTGATGTGGTCACCCTCGTGGAGAAGGCTCAGGAGCAGTTTGACGAGGAGCAGGCCCGCAAGCTGAAGAAGAAGCTTGCCAAGAACCAGTTCACCCTGATGGATTTCTACGAACAGATACAGCAGGTCAAGAAGATGGGCAACATCAAGGATCTCGCCTCCATGATACCGGGCATGGGCAAGGCCCTGAAGGATGTGGATATCGACAACAATTCCTTCAAGGGCATCGAGGCCATCATCATGTCCATGACCCCGCAGGAGCGTGAGAAGCCGGAGATCATCAACGGAAGCCGCCGCAAGCGCATCGCCGACGGCAGCGGCACCTCCCTCCAGGAAGTCAACCGCCTCCTCAAGCAGTTCGAGGACACCCGCCGCATGATGAAGACCGTCATGGGCGGCGGCATGGCAAACGCCATGCGCAACATGCGCCACCGCCGTTAGTCTTGGCGGACATCTGACGATAGATGTGAAAATATAAAGTCAGTCCCGGCCTGCATCGCTGCAGGTCGGGACATTTTTCAATATTTATGTTTGTCAGAAGACTTCCTCGGGGGAGAGTCCGAGGAGGGCCATCCGTTTCCGGATCTTCGGCACTTCGTTCCTAATGAATTCCTCCCTCTGCTCCTTCAGAACGATATCACGGGCATCGTCGGCGATGAAATAGCCTATCCCTCTCTTGTTGAAGATGATGCCGGCATCTGTAAGCTTCTCGTAGCTCCGCATCACCGTATTGGGATTTACTCCTATGTCTGCTCCCAGTTCCCTTACGGAAGGTATTCTTCCGCCCGGCTGCAGGTCGCCGCTGAGAATCCTGTCAAATATGGAGTCGCATATCTGCAGATATATCGGTTTGTTTGAATCAAATTCCATAATCCTTACATTTTCATTGTTGTATTTTCTTGATTCTGAAATATATCAGGATGTAGAGCACTATCGCTTGGATGACAAGTGATGCCGTGGCCAATCCCCGGAAGACATTTTCGTCAAGCTGCTCCAACCCGTCGAATCCGTTTTCGGCGAAGCCTTTCAGTACCATCATCATGATGAACAGGCAGAGCACACCGAGCCCGAACAGCACGAGGATGGTCTTGGATATCTTTCCTCTTCTGAAGAATACTGCTCCGAGGATGAAATACAGGATTGAGATGTGCAGAGAAATCAGGGCATACCCGTCAACTCCGTCACCGAAAAGTTCCGAAAGGTTCCATGCAGACATGTTCATCAGCAGGGTTTGCGAAACGGCAGTGCCGGTGACAAGGGTCGCGACAAGGTCCGAAACGGCATATATGACCAGGAAGGCTGCAGGCACAATGGCTGCGGCATTTATTATCACGGACACTGTCTTTTCCAGGACTGATGCCGGAATGAGGATGTAATTGCTCCCGGCGCGTTTGTCCGTGACATATCCGTAGCATGCCGACGGTATCCAGACGGAAAATATCGCCGCCGTGGCTGCCAGGAAAAATTCTCTTGTGCCGAGCCCTATATATTCATATTCTCCTGGCACGAACAGGGAGAACATGTAGGACAATATCAGTCCGAACACCGGGATCAGCCCGAAACACAGCACCTTGAGCCAGTTTTCAGAGAAAAGTCTGGTCAGGTCGCTCGCGAAATATTTTCCGAATCTCTTGAAATTGAATGTATCGTTCATGGCAGTTAAATTCATTTTTACAGTTGTATCTTTTTCATTTTCCATCCTGCGAAGGCCGCGCAGATTATCGCGAAGAGGAACTGGATTCCATGCCATGTCACATCTGCCATGCCGCTTTCGAGGAAGGATTCCCATTTTTCAGTGTCAATGTTATCTATGGCAAGAACCGTTGCCCACAGGGCTGTCACGCAGAGCAGCAGGCAGACTATTATGGTCATGAAGATCTTGTTTTTCCTGAATGCAGCTGCACCGGCAAGACCGGCCATGGATATTGCAATCGGAAGGAAGATGAACGGGCTGCAGTTGAGCGTATAGTATGATCCGGCTTCGTTGAATTCGGTCAGGGGAGTGCCGAAGAAGAGTCCCGCAAGGCTGCTGATGACCTTGCCCGGGAATGCGGCATGTATGATCCAGTCGCTGAAGAAATACAGAATCATGAATGCGACCGGTACCACAACTGCCGAAACCAGCAGTGCGCTGACGAACTTTTCTGCCGATGAGACAGGAAGCATGAAAAACTGTGTTCCATTTCTCTTGTCTGTCATTTTACCGTATCGGGATATGGGGAAAATGAGAAAAAACAGGGTGAAGATGGCTGTGGCATAGAACGGAGCCATGTTGCCTGAATAGTTTTCCCAGACTATCGTCTGTCCTTCCGGTTCTACCGTCAGGGAAAAAAGCAGATGTATGAGGAACAGCATCACAGGCGCGAGTCCTGTGAGGAGGACAGGCAGGCCCTGGGCCCTGGCCGTATCCTTCAGTTCGTACAGAAGATATTTCCCGAAACGGGAAATGTCAAATGTGTCGTTTCTGTCCATTTTGTCATTTTTTAGAGAACAGGCCCTTGATGAGTTCCTTGTGGAGGTGGACGGTGTTGAAGAGGGCTTCGATGTTCACCTTGCTTTCTTCTCCGGTGCTGTTGAGGTACACCTGGATGCTTCCGCCCGGAATCAGTTCACTGTAGAGGGCATCAGGACGCCTTTCGTTGGTGTAGTCAAATGTAAGTTTTTCCGATATTTCGGCCACTGAGGCATTCAGAAGCACATCCTGCCTGTCGAGGATGATGATCGGGTCAATGATGTTTTCAAGGTCTCGGACCTGATGGGTGGAGATCAGGAGGGTGGAGTCCTCAGCCGTGTATTTGGTGACGGCTTTCCTGAACTGGGCCTTGGACGGGATGTCGAGGCCGTTGGTCGGCTCGTCCATGAACAGGTATTTGCAGTTGCAGGCGAGGGCGAATGAGATGTAGGATTTTTTCAGCTGGCCGAATGACATCCTGTTCATTTTCTGTGCAGGGTCGGTTTCGAAGATGCCCATCAGTTCGAGGAATTTCCCCATGTCGAATTTCTCCCAGAACTTGCCGTAGTTCCTGGCGTACGCCTCGGCTGTCATGGAAAGTGCCGCTACCTCGTCGCTCAGGAAATATTCGAGAGAGAGGAAGGACGGCTTGCGGTCAAACGGGTCGTATCCGTCGATGCTGACAGAGCCGGACTTGACTTTCTTCAGCCCGCAGAGGAGGGTGAGCAGGGTGGTCTTGCCGACTCCGTTCTCGCCGAGAAGGCCGTAGATCCTGCCTTCTTCAAGGCTCATCGAAATGTCCTTCAGTACGGTATTGTTGCCGTAACTGAATGTTATATTGTCAATTTTAATCATGGTATATGATTTTGAAAGGTTTTTTCATCTGCCTTGTCCTGCTTCGTATTCGTGTGTAATAGTGAAGTAGTACACCGCAAATGTATGAATTATTTCTGACAATACAACAATTTTTTGAAAAAAGTAAATTAGAAAAATATTTCAAGAAGTACACGGGCATGACCCCGCGCTGGTACCGTCTGTACGGGGGGGGCAATGAGGTATTGAATCCGGGGGAGATGAATTGTCCAATGGATTCAATGCATTTTCCTGTGCTGTGACTGCCTGAATTCCTTTTCCTTTGCAGCCAGCAGCGGCCGGTCCTCATCTGCGAGGGCGAAGTCGCAGAACCTTTCCCAGATGTAGCGCACTGCCTGTTCGGAAGGATGTACCATGTCTTCAGCATAGAACCTGTAGTCCCTGAGCTCGTCAGTCATTATCTCGTAGGCAGGAAAATATGTGCATCTGTCCGGAAATGCATTGCACAGCCGTTCGGCGGCCAGGAGCAGCGACGCCTTGCTGACCGCATTGCCGTGTGCTCCGTCTTTCAGATGCCGTATCGGACTGACGGTCAGGATGAATTTCTTGTCGGATGTTTTTCCTGAAATGATTTTAGAGAGCATGTTGAAGGTCTGTTCCGGTTCCAGCCTTTCCCTGACGAATTCCTTTGCATTCCTTTTCAGGCAGTTTGACACAATGATGTCCTTGCCGATGTGCCTGTAGCACCAGCTTGTGCCGAGAGTGATGACCACGATGTCCGCCTGCCTGTAGAATTCCGCCGCTTCACGGAGCCTTCCGTTGGCATTTTCCAGAAATTCTGCTTCTGTCTGCCTTGCAAACGATGTATGATGGCTGAAAGAGCAGACCAGTCCCGCCCCGCTGCCCATCATCTCGCAGTCCCCGGCTGTGAACTCAGTGCCGTTTTCCAGCCTTTCAACCGAATTGCATATCGACTGCGGATTGTAAAGTGTACCGAAAGGATTTACGCACACATCGAGTCCCGCCTCTGCCATCCTGCGACCCGCATTGTCCGCAAAGCAGCTTCCCAGTACCATTATCCTGTCCCTGTATGATATCGTGAACGGACTCCTCCCGCATTCCACCGGCGTCTGTAATTTCAGCATCTCTCTTTCCAGTTCAATTATATAGGCAATTTTATGGAATGACCCGAATTGTATGCAAATGCCCCGGAAGGTTACATTGCCGGACATCCCCTCGGGCAAATGTACGCAGAAACCTGGAGCAATGCAAACCGCCCTGCCATGTTTCTCCTCCTTTAATTATCCTCTTTATATGGCCATGTTTTTATAAATGCTATTCCTTTGACCCGTATGATAGGCTTGATGAAGTCGCAGTTTTCGGACAATGAGCCGCAAAATCTGCGGCTTATTTCTTATCTTTGACGGTTCTATTTTTTCGGTATGAAATTCTGCAGGATAATTTTATCGGTGCTGGTGATGTCCGGGCTGTGCATTGAGGCATGGGCTGGGACGCCGGCGGGGAAGGCATCGGTTTCCGGGGCGGAAACGGAGCAGGATGCCGCTCCGGATGATGCCGGCAAGGTACGCTTTGCGTATGATGCCGACTTTGAAATGAATTTTGACAACAGGGAGTTTGACCACAGCCATATCCTGCCGTCAATGACCATATTCGGGGCGAGGCTTACGCCTGCGATAGGCATGACTTACAGGCAGAAGAACGGGGCGAGGCACAGGCTCATGGCCGGGATTGACATAATGAAGGATTTCGGACGCTCTCCGGTGCAGGCTTCCGCAGGAAGTGCAGACGGGGCTGCCGCAGGTGCAGACGGAGTCATCCATGATCCGGACGAGTATTCCGAGAACCAGAGGAATCTGGGCCTTTTCGGGGAGATTTCATTTTACTATCAGTTTGAAAAGAGACTCGGCAAGGCGGATTTCGCGCTGACGGCAGGCATTTTTCCACGGCGGTTTCTCGGAGGGGAGTATTCGACCGCCTTCTTTTCGGATTCCCTTAGCTGGTATGACAACAATCTGGAAGGGCTTCTGCTGACCTTCCGCAGGCCTGCCTCATATTTTGAGGTCGGCTGCGACTGGATGGGTATGGCCGGGGTGGACCGGCGTGAGAGGTTCATGATATTCAGTTCGGGCCGGGGCAGGGTAGCAGGTCCGCTTTCGCTCGGATATTCTGCCTATATGTATCATTTTGCCGGTTCGGCAAATGCTCCGGGAGTGGTGGACAATATCCTGGTCAATCCCTGGCTGGACCTTGACTTTACCTGCTATGTTCCTCTGCAGCAGCTGCATCTTTCCATGGGATGGCTGCAGTCTCTGCAGAACGACAGGGAGCTTGTGCATGAGTATGTGGCTCCAGGAGGGGCGGAAATCACGGCAGGGATAAGGAACTGGAATGTGGGAATCGAGAACAGGCTTTTCTGCGGTCAGGACATGATGCCGTATTACAATTCTGTTGGCACAGGCGGGGAGAAATACGGGAACATGCTTTATTTCGGGGACCCGTTCTACCGGATGCGCGACAGGGACGGCTGGCAGGTGTATGACAGGCTGGAGTTTTTCTATGAGCCGAGGATTTCGCGCTTCCTTGACCTGAAGGTGGCGGCGGTCCTGCATTTCAGCGGCGGATATGCCGGCTGGCAGCAGATGGTGACCGTGCATTTCAACCTCCAGGAGCTGATGGAGGGGATAAAGAACCGGAAATAGTGCCGTGAAATAAAATGATATGATATGTTGCTGAACAACAGGAAAAACAGAAGACAGGAACCATCTATGGCTTCGGGAACTCTGAATCTGATGATGCTGGAGTTCGCTCCGGAATGGGAAGATGTCAATGCCAACCTTTCCCGTCTGGATGCCCTTGTGGAGAGGATTTTCAGTCTCCCGTCATGCGGATTCCCCGGCGGGGAACAGGCCGCTGCGGACAATGGCGACAGGGGTGAAAGTGTTCCTGCGCCCGGTTTCATGCCGGACATCATCGTGCTTCCTGAGTTCTTCAGCACAGGGTTCAGCATGAATCCGTGCGTGGCGGAATATCAGGATCTTTCCCCTTCACTTGGCTGGATGCTTCGGACGGCCGCCCTGTATGACTGTGCGGTGGCCGGTTCGATCCCTGTGATTGGCCCGGACGGAAGACGGTTCAACCGTTTCTTTTTTGTCACACCGGAAGGTGTCCTCGGACAATATGACAAAAGGCATCTTTTCTTCGGAGGTGAGGATGCCAGTTATACACACGGTACGGACCGGGTGATTTTGGAATACAAAGGATGGAAAATCCTGCTCGGCACATGCTTCGACCTGCGTTTCCCTGTGTGGATGCGCAATGACGGGAATGACCCCTACGATCTGTATCTCAATGTGGCCAACTGGCCTGCCGCGAGGAGGAAGGCCGCAGAGGTGCTGGCCGCAGCAAGGGCTATTGAGAATGTGTGCTATGTGGCATTCTGCAACAGGGCGGGGCATGATCCCCTTCTGGCTTATGACGGGGGCTCGTCGGTCATCAACCACAGGGGGAGGGTCCGCTCCGTTTCATCCCGTGTCATGGATACGGATGTGGTCTATGCCGTGCTGGACATGGCTGAGATGCTGCGTTTCAGGGCATCTTTCCCGATATTGGGCCTCGTGGACAGGCATGATTTATTGTAGCTATAATTATAATATTGAGAAATATATATGAAGAAAAATTTCCTTATTCTGCTGATTCTGCCGCTGATGGCGGCATTGGCTTCATGTTGCGGCCCGAAAGACGGGACCTACACCTTCACGCTCCTGACGACCAATGATGTCCACGGATGCTATTTTGATTCCACATATGTGGGGGACAGGACGAAAAATTCGCTTCTTGCCGTTTCGCATTATGCAGATAGTGTCCGCAATGCCGTCGGAGAGGAGAATGTCATCCTCGTAGATGCCGGTGACTGCCTTCAGGGCGACAATGCGGCGTATTATTTCAATTATGTGGACACTGTTTCGGACCATGTCTATGCCAGGATGGCGGACTACATGAAATATGACGCGGTGGTGGTCGGCAACCATGACATAGAGACAGGACACCCGGTTTATGACCGCATTGTAAGGGAAATGAAGACCCCTTTCCTTGCTGCGAACACGCCGAGGGACGACAACGGCAAACCTTATTTTCAGGACTATGTCATATTGAAACGCCACGGGATAAGGATTGCCGTGCTCGGCTTCACCAATCCCAACATGAAGAACTGGCTTTCGGAGGAATACTGGCATGGGATGTCATTCGAGTCCCTGCTTCCGTTTGTGCAGGAATATGTGGATGATGTGATTGCCAAGGAAAATCCTATGGTGGTGATTGCCGCCGTGCATTCAGGGACAGGTGCGGGTGACGGTTCGATGCTTGAGAGCCAGGGGCTCGACCTTTTCAACAGCCTCAATGGTGTGGACTTCCTCGTCTGCTCGCATGACCATAGGCCTTATGTGGCAGAAAAGGAGGACATCTGCCTGATCAATTCCGGCAGCCATTGCCGCAATGTGGGGCAGGGGACAGTCACCCTGGAGATAAAGGATGGAAAATGCGTTTCCAAGACTCTTGATGCCGCTCTTGTTCCTGTCAGGAAGGACAGGGTCAACAATGAAATGAAGGCCATGTTCCAGAAGGACTATGAGGCAGTGAAAGCCTTTACCGTGCGTCCGGTCGGGGAATTGAAGACAGAACTGCGCACCCGTGACGCCTACATGGGGATGTGTGACTATGTCAATCTTCTGCATGCAGTCTGCCTTGAAGTGCCTGAAGCTGACCTTTCGTTTGCGGCTCCGCTCACCTTCAATGGTTATGTGAAGCCCGGTGTGCTTACCTACAATGATCTGTTTACAATATATCCTTTTGAAAACCAGCTTTATGTGGTGGAGATGACTGGCAAGGAAATCAAGGATTACCTTGAATATTCCTATTCCGCCTGGGTCAATACGGTATCCGGCAGGGGAGATGAGCACATCCTGAAGATTGCCGACGAACCGGACCCTCGCACCGGGCAGAAACGCTGGTCTTTCGTGGGACGGAGCTATAATTTCGATTCATGCGGAGGCCTTGTCTATGATGTGGATGTCACTGCTCCTGCAGGAAGCCGTGTGGTGATAAAGTCTCTTGCAGACGGCTCGGCATTCAGTCCTGATGCCAAATACAAAGTGGCCATGACATCCTACCGTGCAAGCGGCGGAGGAGGAATCATGCGCGAAGGTGCCGGCATTGACACGGATTCCATCAGTGACCGCATTGTGGCCCGTTATCCTGAAATCCGAGAACTCCTCCATGAATATTTGAAGGCCCACGGTACCATAGATTCTGAGGTCATCGGTGACCCTGCCCTCATCGGAGAATGGCATTTCACTCCTGCCGCCGTTTCAGGGCGCCTCATGACCCGCGACATGGAACTCCTTTTCGGGAGGAAATGAATACTCCCGGGTGCAGTCGGGGTACTATAGTTGTTGTTCCGACCCCAGGGCAGACCCCGGAGTGGAGAACCGGTCTTCCGATTGCGCTAGGAATGACCGTCAAGGAGCCTCTGTTTCGGGCATCTTCCAGTCGGAATGACATAAAATGGAGGGCATTTTGATAGCGTAATACAAAAAAACAGGGCCTGGATTTGCAGATTAGTCCAGCCCTGTTTTATTATAAATGTGAGTGTGTCAAAATCCCGGCGGAAGTGACAAAACGCACTTTGTTACCTTCTATTTTTCCATGTTCTTCTGCAGCCCCGTGTGTAGGAATTCCACAAATCCCGGAATGCTCAGGTCGTATCCCCTTACCGGTGCCAGAAGTTCCCCTTCAGGGGAAAGAAGCACATAGTTGGGCTGTGCGTTCACCCCGAACCTTGTCCTGGCTATGTAGGAATTGACCCTGCCGAGGTCTTTCAGCACATCGCCGCTTTCCGTGGTCACCCATTCGTCCTTGTCAAGCCTTGTCTTGTCATCTGTGTAGAGGGCGACTACGATATAGTCATTTCTGAGCATGTCAAGCACCTGCGGATCGCTCCATACCCTTGACTCCATTTCACGGCAGTTCACGCAGCCGTGTCCGGTGATGTCCACGAATACAGGCTTGCCTGTCTCCTTTGCGGCAGCCAGTCCTTCTTCAAGGGTGAAATATCCGCTGAGCCCGAGAGGAAGATGCAGGTCGTATTTGCTGCTTTTCCCGGAAACTTCCGTTGCCCCGGCATCTGATGCTGCCGTATTGCCTGTCGCTGCTCCGAGTACAAAGTCCTGTGAAGTCAGCGGCGGAAGATATCCGGAGAGCGCCTTGAGCGGAGCACCGAACATGCCCGGTATCATGTATACCACAAAGGCAAACACGGCTATGGACATCGCAAGTCTCTTGACGGATATGTGCTCCACCTTGTCGTCATGAGCAAACCTGAGCTTGCCGAGGAGGTAGAATCCGAGCATTGAGAATACCACAATCCAGATGGCGAGATATACCTCCCTGTCAAGGAGTCCCCAGTGGTATGTCTGGTCAGCTACACTGAGGAACTTGAATCCGAGTGCCACCTCTATGAATCCGAGCACCACTTTCACTGAATTGAGCCAGCCTCCGCTCTTCGGCAGGTTCTTCAGGAGGGAAGGGAACAGGGCCAGTATGGTGAACGGCAGGGCGAAAGCAAGCGAGAATGCTAGCATTGCTATCATCGGCTCCCAGAACTCTCCCTGTGTCGCCTTGATAAGTACCGATCCTACGATAGGACCTGTGCATGAGAACGAAACAAGCACGAGGGTGAGCGCCATGAAGAATATTCCCAACAATCCTCCCTTGTCGGCTCCCTTGTCGCTCTTGTTGACGATGGATGAAGGGAGGGTGATTTCAAATGCCCCGAAGAAGGATGCTGCAAACACCATGAACACGATGAAGAATATTATGTTAGGCAGCCAGTGTGTAGCCAGCCAGTTGAATATGTCGGCTGTAACGGCATCTCCTCCCACAATTCTGGTGATGAAGATGATGAGCGAGATAGGCACTGTATAGAGCAGGACTATGAAAAGTCCGTACATCGCAGCCTTGAACCGTCCTGCTGCAGGAGATGAGGAGCCTTTCATGAAGAATGACACTGTCATGGGCACCATCGGAAATACACAAGGGGTGAGCAGGGCAGCAAAACCCCACAGGATGGCCTCGACAATAAGTGCCCAGTTGAATCCTTTCTTCCCTCCGTCTGACATGTCGTCAGCAGGGGTTATCTCAGTCTTGTTGTATGCAGTGGCTGTCCCGGTCTTGTCGTCGGCAGGGATTGTTTCTGCCTTGTTACTGCTGCCCCCTTTGACATTGATGCTGAATTTCCAGTATTCCGGAGAGGCGCATTGGGTCTCTGTGCAGGACATCCAGGTCACTTCTCCCGAGACTGTCGCTGTGGCTCCGTCTACCCTGATGTCCTGCGCGATAATTATCTCATTGAAGAATACGGGATCTCCGTCATAGTCCACGGATTCGGATATTTCATACATTTCTCCTGTCAATGAATATCCTGCGGCTTCGTCAAATTCGACGGCAGTCGGGTACAGCTCACTCTTGAGGTCGTATGTATGCCATCCTTCAGCAATTTTTCCCTTGAAGACAATTCTTTGTGTCCCATTGTCGGTCCTGTCTGCAGATACGCTCCATGTTACGGTATTGAGCGGCTGCTGGCCGAACCCCTGGCCATATACGGCAACGGTGGCACAAAATGCCACCATCACCATGAATGTTCTGTAAATCAGATTTTTCACTTCATCCTGTATTTATGTAAGTCGATATGTCACCTGTTTGCCTATGACTTGCAAAAGCAGAAGCATCATTTGGCGAATGCCACTGACCTGGTCTCGCGGATTACGGTGATCTTCACCTGGCCCGGATATACCATTTCTTCCTGGATCTTCTTTGCTATTTCGCCTGACAGTGACTCTGCGTCCTTGTCTGACACCTGATCTGCCCCGACGATTACCCTGAGTTCGCGTCCGGCCTGGATTGCATATGTCTTGGTCACGCCCGGGTATGACTGGGCTATGTTCTCCATATCCTTGAGCCTCTTGATGTATGACTCTATCACTTCGCGTCTTGCACCCGGCCTTGCTCCTGAAATGGCATCTCCGACCATCACGAGAGGGGAGATGATAGATGTCATTTCTATTTCCTCATGATGCGCACCGATGGCGTTGCATACCTCCGGCTTTTCCTTGTATTTCTCTGCGAGCCTCATTCCGAGTATTGCGTGCGGAAGCTCCGGATCTTCGTCTGACACCTTTCCTATATCGTGCAGGAGTCCAGCCCTCTTTGCGATTTTAGGATTGAGTCCGAGTTCAGATGCCATAGTGGCGCAGATGTTCGCCACCTCACGCGAGTGCTGGAGCAGGTTCTGTCCGTATGATGAACGGTATTTCATGCGCCCTATCAGCTTCACGAGCTCTATGTGCATTCCATGGATGCCCAGGTCTATGCAGGTCCTCTTTCCGGTCTCCATGATCTCGTCCTCAAGCTGCTTCTGCACCTTGGCCACCACTTCTTCGATTCTTGCAGGATGGATACGGCCGTCCACCACGAGCTGGTGAAGTGCAAGCCTTGCCACCTCTCTTCTCACCGGGTCGAATGCGGAAAGCAGGATGGCTTCAGGAGTGTCGTCAACGACAATCTCCACTCCTGTGGCTGCCTCCAGAGCCCTGATGTTGCGGCCTTCTCTTCCGATGATGCGTCCCTTGATCTCGTCGCTTTCGATGTTGAACACTGTAACCGCGTTTTCGATGGCGGTCTCGGATGCTGTCCTCTGGATAGTGTTGATGACTATTCTTTTGGCTTCTTTGCTGGCTGTAAGCCTTGCCTCGTCCATCACATCATTGATGTATGACTGGGCCTGTGACCTTGCCTCAGCCTTCATGTTCTCCATGAGCTGGTTCTTGGCCTCCGCCGCTGTCATTCCTGCGATGTTCTCTATCTGCTGGATGGCCTCCGCCCTGAGCCTGTCATATTCTTCTGCCTTCTTGGCCACCATGTCCACCTGGCTCTTGAGGTTTTCCCTTATCGCCTCTGCCTCGCGGTTTTTCCTGCCGAGCTCGGCGTTCTGCTGGTTGAGGGTGTTCTCCTTCTGCTTCAGCCTTGCCTCTGTCTCATGTATCTGATTATTCTTTTCGTTTATGTATTGCTCATGTTCGCTCTTGAGCTGCAGGAACTTCTCCTTGGCCTGGAAGATCTTTTCCTTCTTGATGTTCTCCGCATCAATCTCGGCCTTCTGTATGATTTCGTCCTTCTGTCCCTTTAGGAGAAGCTTATGGACGAATATATAGGTCCCGACGGCAATGATGGCTCCTATGGCCGCCGCTAAAAAATAAAATAATATCTCCATATTCTGTTATCGTTTTTGTTTGTTGTTAATGTCCTGCCAATGCTTCCGGTCCGTGCAAAATAAAAGACCGGCCAGCTTCACAACGGAAGCCGGACCGGTCGGATAAATGCCATAATAATAAAAAAGCCGTTAGCCTGATTGTCTGGAAATCTTATAAAAAAATAAGATTTGAGCTCCGAAATATGGTTTTGACTTCCTCCGTCCCGCATGCGGAATCCCCCTGAGGGTCACATAGGCCTGTCATTGCCATTCGAGTTAACTCGGTTACTTAATATAAATTTGATGATTTCAGCAAAATAAGTAACTAACGGCTATATTTATCAATATTGTCAAGATAACCTTCTATCTCCTTGTGCAGACTTTCAATCTCCCTGTTCATCCTTTCAACCGTCTTCGTCTGCATCACATAACCAGTGCTTATGGTGAGGGCCGCGAGCATAAGCAGTTCCTGCGGACTCTTGCCCGTGATGTTCTTCTCCTGCAGCTTCTCCATCTTCTCGTTGACAATTCCCGCCGCTTTCCTCAATACTTCCTCATGCTCCGGAGAAGCGGCTGTCAGGCTGAATACATATCCTGCAACCTTGATGGTTATACTCCTTTCCATTGCTTCCTCCTGTACTCTGTATGTCAACTCCCGATGAGAGATATGCATTTGTCGATTGCCCTTATCATTCTGTCAATCCTTTCCCTCGCCTCTCTCCTGTCCTTGGATGTCACCATTAAGGCATCAGCCAGTTTCAGGCTATCAATCTGTCTTTCCAACTCTGATATCTGCTTCCTGTAGTCTTCAATCCGGTCCCTGCACAGCTGCAGTTCAGTCTTCAGCTCCTCGCTTTCGGCCTTGGCGGCCTCGTATGCCGCTATCAGTCTCCTGATGTCTGTCCTGATGTCTTCAAACATGAGCAGATGACCTTATGAACACAGATGCAAAGTTAGTCTTTTTTATCGGAATGTCAAATAAAAATCCATCCCTGCCGGGATTATACCCTGTTGACGATTTCCACATTTTCCATCCCGTCCATGATGGCCGCCTTGTTGAGCGGTATCATGCTGCCGTAGCGTGCAGGGATTGACTTTCCGAGCCCCTTTTCCACATTTTCAAGGGAGACTATCGGCTTTGCCTTCAGGAAGGCGCCGAGCACCACCATGTTGTAGACTTTGGCATTGCCGACCCTGGCCGCACCCTCTATCGCATTGATCCTGCAGATGTTGATGTCAGTCCTTGTCGGATGGCTGGTGATGCCGCTCGGGTCATATACGAGCCAGCCTCCCGGCTTTACGGTCTTTTCAAACTTGTCCATGGACTGCTGGTTGAGGATGATGGCCGTGTCGTACTTTGTCACGATAGGGGAACCGATCTTCCTGTCGCTCAGGATTACACAGACATTGGCGGTGCCTCCTCTCATTTCCGGTCCGTAGGACGGCATCCATGTCACCTCCATGTCCTGCATTATGGCTGAATATGCGAGTATCTTTCCCATTGAGAGGACGCCCTGTCCTCCGAATCCCGCTATTATTATCTCTTCTTTCATTGCAGATTTGTCTAAATAAGTCTATTTATTCCTGTTCCGCCCCCTGCCTCACGGTCCTTGCCGTTCTGGAGCCGGGAACGGCGCCTGTCCGGACGGGATCATTTGCCGTTCAGCACATCCTTTATGTCGCCGATAGGGTATTTCTTGAACATGTTTTCCACCATCCATCTGTTGGCATCCACAGGGGAGAGTTTCCATCCGGAGTTGCAGGTGGACACTATTTCCACGAACGAGAGTCCTATGCCCTTCTGGCTGTATTCGAATGCCTTACGTATGGCGTTCTTGGCCTTTCTCGCTGCAGGTGCCGTGTGGACGGATTGTCTTGTGATGTATGCCGTGCCGTCAAGGTGGGCTATCATGTCTGCTATCACGAGAGGGAAGCCGTTCAGCTTCGGATCCCTTCCGTACGGGGTTGTGGATGTCTTCATGCCGATGAGGGTAGTCGGAGCCATCTGGCCTCCGGTCATGCCGTAGATGCCGTTGTTTATGAAGATGACCACTATATTTTCCCCTCGTCCGCAGGCATGGATGATTTCAGCCGTGCCTATCGAGGCCAGGTCGCCGTCCCCCTGGTAGGTGAATACATATTTGTCAGGACAGAGCCTCTTGGTGGCCGTGGCGAGTGCCGGAGCCCTTCCGTGTGCGGCCTCCTGCCAGTCTATGTCTATGTAGTTGTATGCGAAAACTGAACATCCTACAGGACAGATTCCGACAGTCTTGTCCTGGATGCCCATTTCCTCTATCACTTCGGCCACCAGCTTGTGAACCGTCCCGTGCGAGCATCCCGGGCAGTAGTGCATAACATTGTCCGTGAGCAGGGACGGCTTGCCGTATATCCTGTTTTCCGGTTTCTTGATTTCTTCTATGCTGATACTCATATCTTCCATTTGCTTGTGGCCCGTCATGCCAGGCCGTTGAACTTCTTGAATTCCGCCACGATTTCCTCAGGGGTGTAGATGTTGCCTCCCTGCCTTCCGTAGAAGCCGACAGGGCAGGTGCCGTTCACTGCCAGCCTGACATCATGTACCATCTGTCCGAGGTTGAGCTCGATGCTCATCATGCTTTTCACCTGTTTCGAAAGCCTTTCTATCTCCTTGAAAGGGAACGGGTAAAGCGTTATCGGCCTGAGCAGTCCGGCCTTGATGCCTTCTGCCCTGAGCTCGTCCACCACGGCCTCGCATATTCTTGAAGAGCATCCGAATGCCACGAATACATATTCCGCGTCTTCAGTCATGTATTCGCTGAACTTCACTTCGTTCTCCTCTATGATTTCGTATTTGCCTTTCAGCTTCCGGTTGAACCTTTCCTGGATGTCGGCATCGAGGGAAAGCGAGGTGATGATGTTCCTTTCCCTGCCGGCAGGCTTGCCCGTGGTGGACCATGGTGCAGCCTCAAGGATTTCTGCGTCGGTCCTGCGCGGCTTCATAGGGTGCATCTCCACCTTTTCCATCATCTGGCCGATGATGCCGTCCGCGAGGATGACCACCGGAGTGCGGTATTTGAAGGCGAGGTCGAAGCCCCAGTCCACGAAGTCATACATGTCCTGGGCTGATGCCGGGGCAAGCACGATATTATGATAGTCTCCGTGTCCGCCGCCCTTCACGATCTGGTTGTAGTCGCTCTGGCTCGGCTGGATGGTTCCGAGGCCCGGGCCGCCGCGCATCACATCCACCACGACGCAGGGAAGTTCAGCTCCCGCGATGTAGCTTATGCCTTCGCACATGAGGCTTATTCCGGGGCTGCTGGATGAGGTCATCACCTTCTTGCCGCAGCTTGCGCCGCCGTAGATCATGTTGATGGACGAAGTCTCGCTTTCCGCCTGAAGCACCACCATGCCGGTGGTCTCCCACGGCTTTTCTTTCATGAGCGTCTCCATGACTTCGGACTGAGGGGTGATAGGATAGCCGAAATAGCCGTCTACACCGTTGCGTATTGCCGATATGGCAATCGCCTCGTTACCTTTCATCAATATCTTTTCTGCCATATCGCTTAAATTTTGACTCTGTAGACTGTAATCACCGAATCAGGACATACGACCGCACAGTTTGAACAGCCTATGCAGCCTTCACCCGTCATTTCGGCATAATGATATCCTTTGCTGTTGACCATGTCCGACAGCCGTATGCTGCCTGTCGGACAGTTTGCGATACACACCGAGCATCCTTTGCATTTCTGCGTATCGACTTCTATTGCTCCTTTGAATGCCATCTGTCAAAAAGTTTTATCAAAACGACCCCAAAATTAACAAAAATTTTATTTGGAAGAACACCCGCCGGTCATTCCTGGCATAGTTGAGGAATCTGTCAACAGATCCCTCCGCTCCGGGCCATGTCATCCGGTCGGGATGATACAAGGGGCATCGGTTATTTTCATTTCCTGTCTGCTGCAAGTCCTTTCCATACCAGGGCGCTCAATGCCGCTCCGGCCATTGGCGCCACGATGAAGAGCCAAAGCTGGGAAAGGGCCTTGCCGCCCTCGAAGATTGCGGGTCCTATGCTTCTGGCAGGGTTGACTGAAGTGCCGGTTATAGGTATGCAGACAATGTGGATGAGCACGAGTGAGAGTCCGATTGCGAGTCCGGCGAAGTCCCCTGCTCCTTTCTTGCTGTCTGTGGTGCCGAGCACCACGAGCACGAATATGAATGTGAACACGAATTCAGCTATGAATGCCTGCAGGGCCTGGCCTTCAGCGAAAGAGTTTGAGCCGGTGGCTGTAGGCCCGTTGTTCGTTCCTGTCGAAACCAAGGCAAATAAGACAGCTGAGCCGATGACTGCGCCTATCACCTGGAAAAGCATGTACATGGCTGCATCCTTGCCTCCTATCCTGCCGGAAAGCCATACCCCGAAAGTGATTGCCGGATTGATGTGGCATCCGGAAATCTTGCCTATCGTGTAGGCCATGGCGATCACTGAAAGGCCGAAAGCAAAGGCTACGCCGAGTGTGCCGACTCCTTCACTGACTGCGCCTGCCGCATTGCCGGCGAACACTGCGCTTCCGCATCCCATGAGAACCAGGACCATGGTCCCGGTCATTTCT
>JADIMO010000083.1 GCA_017694755.1 Candidatus Cryptobacteroides merdavium | reverse complement strand
AATATGGCAGTCAGTTACGAAAAGGCGGGTGTCAACCTTGAAGCAGGTTACGAGGTGGTCCGCAGGATCAAGAGTCATGTGGCGTCTACGTCACGCAAGGGTGTGATGGGCAATATCGGCTCATTCGGAGGGATGTTCGACCTTTCATCCCTGAACATCAAGGAGCCGGTGCTCGTCAGCGGCACTGACGGTGTCGGGACCAAGCTCAAGCTTGCATTTGCAATGGACAAGCATGACACCATAGGCATCGACGCCGTGGCAATGTGTGTCAATGATGTGCTTGCCCAGGGTGCCGAACCTCTTTTCTTCCTGGACTATGTGGCAGTCGGCCACAATGAGCCTGCAAAGATCGAGGCCATAGTCTCAGGAGTGGCAGAAGGCTGCCGTCAGGCCGGATGTGCCCTTGTAGGCGGTGAGACCGCCGAGATGCCCGGCATGTATTCCGACGGCGAATATGACATAGCGGGATTCACCACCGGAGTGGTGGAGAAATCCAGGCTCATAGACGGAAGCAAGGTCAAGGCCGGGGATGTGCTGGTGGGCATAGCCTCATCAGGTGTGCATTCCAACGGGTTCAGCCTTGTCCGCAAGATATTTGCAGACAACAGTCTGGACCTCAAGACATCATATCCTGAGCTTGACGGGAAGGTACTCGGTGAAGTGGCCCTGACTCCGACAAAGATATATGTGAAGCAGGTCCTCGATGTGATACGCAACTGCGATGTACACGGCGTAGCTCACATCACCGGCGGCGGATTCGATGAGAACATCCCGCGAATCCTCAGGGAAGGGCAGGGAATAGAAATAAAGGAAGGCACATGGGAAATTCTTCCTATATTCCGCTTCCTTGAAAAATACGGCAATATCGCCCACAGGGAAATGTTCAACATCTTCAACATGGGCATAGGCATGGTACTCGCCCTTGACGCGTCCGAAGCTGACAAGGCCATTTCCATACTTTCTTCACACGGCGAGAAGGCATCCGTCATCGGCCGCGTAACGGACTGCCCGGGAGTGAACATCATTTAACATATATACATATGAGAGCGTTATTTTCAGTAAGCGATAAGACAGGCGTGGTAGAATTCGCCGGTCAGCTCGTGTCCCTCGGCTGGGAAATCATAGCCACCGGGGGCACAATGAAGCTTCTGCAGGAAGCAGGGCTCAAGGTCATCAACATCAGCGAGATCACCGGCTTCCCGGAGATCTGTGACGGCCGCGTCAAGACCCTCCACCCGAAGGTCCATGGAGCCCTTCTCGGACGCCGTGACCTCGAAAGTCACCGCAAGGAGTTGAAGGACAACGGAATCGAGTATATCGACATGGTGTGTGTCAACCTTTATCCTTTCAGGCAGACCATAGCCAGGCCGGATGTGACAATGGAGGATGCCATCGAGAACATTGACATCGGAGGGCCTTCAATGCTCCGCAGCGCCGCCAAGAACTGGAAGGATGTGACAGTGGTATGCCGTCCGGAAGACTACCAGACCGTGATAGACGAGATCAGGACCACTGGAAACACCACTCCTGAGACCCGCCTCAGGCTTTCCGCAGAGGCATATACCCACACTGCCGAATATGACATGATGATTGCCGCATACATGAGAGGACAGGCAGGGTTGAATGAGAAGCTTTTCCTTGAATATGACCTCAAGCAGTCCCTCCGCTACGGTGAAAACCCTCATCAGCAGGCCAAGTTCTATGCTTCTTTGGACAAGGTTCCATTCTCTCTTGCCACGGCAGAGCAGCTCAACGGCAAGGAGCTTTCATATAACAATATCCAGGATGCCAATGCGGCTCTCAACATCGTCCGCGAGTTCGATGTGCCGTTCTGTGTGGGACTGAAGCACATGAATCCGTGCGGGGCCGCCATCGGCACCGATGTGGTCGACGCCTGGAAAAAGACTTACGAGGCAGACAAGGTCAGCATATTCGGCGGCATCGTTGCCACCAACCGCGAGATAAACAAGGAGGCTGCAGAGCTTATGAAGCCGATTTTCCTTGAAATCATAATGGCCCCGTCATTTACTCCTGAAGCTCTTGAAGTGCTCTGCACCAAGAAGAATCTCCGTCTTCTGAAAGTGGACATGTCGAAGGACAATGCAATGCATCGCCAGTATGTCAGCATGAACGGCGGAATGCTCGTCCAGGACCAGGACCTTGTCACAAAGACGGTCGTTCCGGAAATGTGCGTCACGGAGACAAAGCCGGATGCATCCGTCATGTCAGACCTTGATTTCGCATGGCATATCGTAAAGCATGTGAAGTCCAATGCGATAGTGGTCGTGAAAGACGGTATGACCCTCGGCGTGGGAGCAGGCCAGATGAACCGCATCGGTTCTGCGGAAATCGCCCTTAAGGAGGCTGAGGCAGCATATAAGGCAAAGGGAGAGGATGTGCGCAACGCAGGTCTTGTGCTCGCTTCAGACGGCTTTTTCCCGTTCGATGACTGCGTGACCCTCGCAGCAGAATATGGGGTGAAGGCCATTGTCCAGCCTGGCGGAAGCATCCGTGACAACGATTCCATCGCCAAGGCCAACGAGGCCGGAATCGCCATGCTGTTTACAGGAATGCGCCACTTCAAACACTGAGCCCTTATGCAGATAATAAGTCAAATGCAGCCCGGTCCGGAAGGCCGGTCTGCAGTCTTTGAAAAAATGGTCAAGGGAGTAGAGATAGAATTGCCGAAAGATGTGTCTGTGCTTGTCGTCGGAGGCGGAGGTCGCTGCCATGCCATTGTGGATGCCCTTTCCCGTTCTTCGAGGGTAGGCAAGATATATTGTGCTCCTGGAAATGCCGGAATCGCCCCCCAGGCGGAATGTGTTCCGATCAAGGACACAGCCGTGGAGGAACTGCGTGACTTTGCTTTGGCGCATGCCGTGAATCTGACGGTGGTGGGTCCTGAAGTGTCCCTCGCCGCAGGCATCACCGATGTCTTCCGTGCCGCCGGGCTGCGCATCTTCGGTCCGTCAAAGGCTGCCGCCACCATCGAGTCCAGCAAGGATTTCGCCAAGCGGCTCATGGAAAAATACAATGTCCCGACTGCCGCCTACAGGACTTTTGAGGAGTATTCCGGGGCTTTGGAATATGTCAGGGACGGCTCTTTCCCTGTAGTGCTCAAATATGACGGGCTTGCCGCAGGCAAGGGGGTCGTGATCCCTGAAACATTCGAAGAGGCTGAAGCCACCTTGAAGGATATGCTTTTGGACGACAGGTTCGGCAAGGGCAAGGTCGTGGTCGAAGAATTCCTGACAGGTCCGGAATTTTCCTTCATGTGCTTTGTGGACGGAGAAAAAGTCTGGCCTATGGCTCTTTCCCAGGACCACAAGCGTGCATACGAAGGCGACAAGGGACCGAATACGGGAGGAATGGGCGCATATTCTCCGCTTCCGTTCATCACGGATGAAGACAGGGAATATGCCCTTGAAAAGATAATGAAGCCTGTGGCTGCAGGCATGATGGCCGAGGGGTGCCCTTTTAAGGGCGTGCTCTACGGCGGTCTGATGAAGACCCCTTCCGGCATCAAGGTCATCGAGTTCAACTGCCGTTTCGGCGATCCTGAAACTGAAGTTGTTCTTCCTCTGCTTGAAACCGACATATATGAGATATTCTCTGCCGTTGCTGACGGGACATCCATGCCGGAGATCCGATGGAAGGAGCGGGCTTCCATGGGCTTTGTGATGGCATCTAAAGGCTATCCCGGCTCATACGAGAAGGGCTTTGAGATCGAAGGCATCGAAGAAGCCCTGAAGGATCCGGATGTAAGGATATATCACATGGGCACCGCTGCAAATGACGGCAGGATATACACAGCCGGAGGCCGTGTCCTCATGGTGATCGGTTCCGGCGACACATTGCTCCAGGCCCGTGACAAGGCCCTTGAGGCCGTCGGCAAGATAAAGTGTGACAACCTCTTCTGGCGCAGGGACATCGGCTGGAGGGTGCTGTAGGATTCTATTCCTTAAAAGACAAATATTGATCATGATAATAAGCGGAAAAGAACTCTCTGCCAGGCTGAAGGCAGAAATGGCGGAGCGTGTCGCCACATTCCCGGAAAAATATGGCCGTGTGCCGCATCTTGTCGTAGTGCTTGTGGGCGATGACCCGGCAAGTGTGTCATATGTGACAGGCAAGGCAAAGGCCTCCGAGGTCGTCGGGATAAGGAATACCACCATAAGGAAGCCGGACACCATCACGGAAGAAGAGCTTCTCGGCCTGATAAGGCAGCTCAATGAGGATGACACTGTGGACGGGATACTCGTCCAGCTGCCTCTTCCGAAGCATATCAGCGAAGCCAAGGTCATAGAGACCATCGCCAGGGAAAAGGATGTGGACGGATTCCATCCCCTCAATGTCGCCGCCCTCTGGCAGAAGCAGCCATGTGTCCTTCCTTGTACTCCGAAAGGCATAATAAGGATGCTCAAGACCGCCGGTGTACAGATATCCGGCAAAAGGGCCGTGGTGATAGGCCGCAGCAACATTGTCGGCCTTCCTGTCGCCAAGCTTCTCCTTGACGAGAATGCCACAGTGACAATCGCGCACAGCCGTACAGAGGATCTTCCTTCCCTCACAAGGCAGGCCGAGATCCTCGTTGTTGCCATAGGCCGTCCGAAATTCGTCACGGCCGACATGGTTTCCGAAGGCACAGCCGTGATAGACGTCGGAGTCAACCGAGACCCTGAAACAGGCAAGCTCTGCGGTGATGTGGATTTCGCCTCCATCGAGCCGAAGGCTTCCGTCATCACCCCTGTTCCCGGCGGCGTAGGCCCTATGACCATCTGCTGCCTCATGGAGAACACCATCGAATGTTTCCTTGCCAAGGTTGCCCCCAAGGCGTAGCGGACAGCATTTTCATAAGCCCCAGGCCAGATATTTTTGTCTCAAACAATTTTTTTTAAAAAAAAGTTTGCAGATACAAAAAATATATCTATCTTTGTAGTCTCAAATCGCGGGGTAGAGCAGTTGGTAGCTCGTCGGGCTCATAACCCGGAGGCCGGAGGTTCGAGTCCTTCCCCCGCTACCAAGCAGGACACTTCATTCGAGGTGTCCTTATTTTTTATGTCCATACCCCTCACCGAGCGCACTGCAAGTGGGCTATGAGGGGTGAGGTAGGCATTTGGGTGATGGGGATGTTAACTGACAAGATTTGCATCAGTCAGGGAAGAAAGCTGCCGTCGTCATCATCTTCGTCGTTGTCGTCGAAGCCATATTCGGAGGCGAAGCGGTCTGCTACATCATCGGGGACATCGAAACTCAGGGAATCCCAGAGGGAATCCATCTGACGGCGTTCCTTCTTGGTGGGACGGCCGGTGCCCCGGTCCCGTTTGAGGAAGAAGGTCTCGACCGGGGATTTGAGCTTGTCGAGTTCCGACTGTGGAGTGATGTTCTCGGCATATTGGGATACAAGCTTGGCTCCCTGCCGCTTCTCTATCGCTTCAATCACCTTGTAGGTGTAGGTGACGGCTCCTTTCCTTGCGCTGATTGTGTCGCCTGGTCTGACTGCCTTTGACGGCTTGGCATCTGCACCGTTGATTTTTATCTTTCCGCCTTTGCAGGCATCGGTGGCTTCGCTTCTGGTCTTGAACACCCTGATCGCCCACAGGTATTTGCCTATTCTTGTCTCTTCTGCCATTTCTTCCAAATCTTCTGTGTCAGTTTTTCAGGAATCTTCTTATGCTGCCGGCGGTCTTTGCATTTCCCGGCTCCGTGGCGGCATCTTTGCTGAGGCTGTCTGTGTCGCTGTCTTCGTCCGCTTCGTTTTCCAGTCCTTCGTAGTCCTCGCCTTCAAGATATGGCTCGGTGTCGGGGTTGATGTAGTCGTCGATTTCGTCTCGGCTTTCAATCACGGCTTCAATGAGCACTGTGTCACGGTCTGTCGGCACAATGAAGAATTCCTCGATGTCAGCAGGCATCAGGACTGCATCGCCTTTTTTGATCCGGCAGTTTTCCATGCAGCTTTCCCCTGATTCGTTCTTTGACGGCACCTGGATCGACAGGCCGCCTTCAAGGCAGACATATATTGTGAATGAATTCCCTGCAGTCACCTTTATCGGATCGGTTACCTTCATCTCATTGACGGAGAACTCCCTGCTTGAAAGGAGCTGTCTTCCTGCCGCTCCGTTGCTGTTGACGGGGACGGATGTGCCGGCATTTCCTGCCGGATTTCCGTTGCGGTCCGATGCGCTGCAGTCCAGTCCGTTGCAATTCAGATTGCTGCGGTTCAGGCAAGAGTCAATGCCGGTCTTGCCATATTCAATCAGGTCTATTGCATCCGTCACATGGCTGTCCTCCGGGCTGCCTGCAGGATCGTGCAGGGTAAATGTGATGGCAGATGCCTCGGAAATGGCGACTATGCGCATATGGCCTTCGGCGGAATATGGTGTTCCGGGGCTGATGTGCAGGGAGTCGCCCTTTTGGGGGATGATGACATTCAGTGAGTCGCGTACTGTTCCGTCGAGGCATTTTTCATACAGGCCGGAGGCTGTCATTTCTCCGTTGAATCCGAGATATATCCTGGCATCCTCCGATGCCTCCGTGATGTACCACAATGTCCTTCTGCCGAGGGCGTCGTACCTCTGTTCTGCGGCCTCATCGTCCGGATGGCACATGACGGGCATCTGGCCGTCGACTTCAAGGAAGGAGACGGCTACCGGAAACTGTCTGCCGTAATATCCGTAGATTTCTTCTCCGGATATGCGTTCAATGTATGTTTCCATTATGTCGCTGAAGGTATTTCCTGCCAGCCATCCTTCTTTGACTGTCGGATCCACTATGCCGAGGTCGGCAATGGCAAATTTTTCTGTTCCCCAGGAATGTCTTTCCGTTTCCCGGTTGAATGTTATCGGATAGAGCTTCTTGTTCTGTTCCATTTGAGTCGGGTTCAAATTGTGAATCATCTGCGTATGTCCGCAAGATGCGCCGTCATGCCAACAGCATGACAAAAATAAGAAAATATACGCAGAAGCCGAGAGCAGTGTGAATTTATTTTCTCTGCTCTCGGCACGACAGTATACGTATTTGAAATGATGCCCTATAATGAGTGCAAAAAGAGGGGCGGGTCATATTGATGTGACCAGCCCCCTTGAAGTCATGACGGCGTTGAACCGTGCGGAATTGCTATTTCTTGAAGTAGCGGTTGTAGAGTCCCTGGAAACCTGCACCGTGACGGGCTTCGTCCTTGCACATTTCATGAACGGTGTCGTGGATGGCGTCGAGGTTTTGTGCCTTGGCGAGCTTGGCGATGCGGAGCTTGTCTTCGCAGGCGCCTGCCTCTGCTTCCATTCTCTTCCTTACATTTGTTTCGGTGTCCCAAACGACCTCTCCGAGAAGTTCGGCGAACCTTGCTGCGTGATCAGCCTCTTCGTAGGCGTATCTCCTGAAAGCCTCTGCGATTTCAGGGTAGCCTTCCCTGTCGGCCTGACGGCTCATCGCTATATACATTCCGACCTCGGTGCATTCTCCATTGAAGTGGTCCTTAAGCCCCTGGAGAATCTCAGGATCAACGCCCTTTGCCACTCCGAGCCTGTGCTCGTCAGCCCAGGTGAGGGAACCTTCGGTTTCAACAACTTCAACGAATTTGTCAGCCTTTGCATGGCATACCGGGCACTCTGCCGGTGCGCTGTCACCCTCGTGGACATAACCGCATACGAGGCATCTGAATTTCTTTTTCATTTTTATTTCTCCTTATTAATTGTTGTTATTATAAAATTGTTGTTATTATAAAATTGTTGTTATTGTGCAATGCTTCCTGTACAATGCTTCCATTTTCATTGCCAAACGGTTTCATTGACGGTGTCTTGAAACGGCTTTTCCGGCAAATGATCTAAATTTGAATTGTTCAAATTTAATTCCAATGCAAAGATAGATATTTCCGGCAAATGTGCAAACGGATTTTGTAAATTTTGCAGGTGGCCGGAAAATCATATTGAAAAAATCAGGACTGTTTTGTATCTTTGTAAAGATGCGTTTTGACCGCATAGGCAGGGATATTGCCCAGTGTCTCCTTGCCTGAAGATTCTGTTTTTCATAATAAGTTATATTTGATGGTCATTACTCTTGTAATTCTTGTAATAGCATCGGCTTTTTTCGTGTCCGGCAAGGTCCGGTCTGACATAGTGGCGCTGTGCTCCCTTATTGCTCTTATGATCACGGGGATACTTACCCCTGAAGAGGCATTGTCCGGCTTTTCGAACAATGTGGTGATAATGATGATAGGTCTGTTCGTGGTCGGAGGGGCCATTTTCCAGACAGGGCTGGCGAAGATGATAAGTTCGCGTATCCTGAAGCTGGCCGGGAACAGCGAACTGAAGCTGTTTCTTTTAGTGATGCTGGTGACATCAGCCATCGGGGCATTCGTGAGCAATACCGGTACGGTGGCCCTGATGCTTCCGATAGTGGTGAGTCTTGCCAACAATGCCGGGATAAGTTCCGGCCGTCTGCTGATGCCGCTTGCCTTTGCCAGCAGCATGGGCGGGATGATGACACTGATCGGTACTCCGCCGAACCTTATCATAAGCGATACTCTTGAGGATGCCGGTTACGGAGCCTTGTCGTTCTTCTCTTTTACCCCTGTGGGGCTGATCTGCATTGCTACAGGCATCATAGTGCTGCTTCCGTTGACAAAATGGTTTCTGTCCAAGAAGGAAAAGACCGATCCGAATGCCCCGGCAGGAAAGTCTCTGAACCAGCTTGCAAAGGAGTACGGGCTTTCGAGTAACTTGTTCAGACTCAGGGCTGTGGCCTCATCCAAGGCTGTCGGCAAGACCATCCTTGACCTGGACGTACGCAGGGTGTATGGGCTCAATGTGCTGGAGGTGAGGCGTGTTGAGGCGGCGCAGCACCGTTTTCTCAAGACTGTCACGCAGAAGCTGGCATCGGCAGATACCGTGATAAACCACGGGGATGTGCTCTATGTGACCGGGGACATTTCTGCCGTGAACCGTCTGGCCGAGGATTTCGGGTTTGAAATGCTGGACGAGCATGCATCTGAAGTGGCTTCTTCCGATCCGCGCAAGTCGCTTGCCTTCTATGATATAGGCATAGCGGAAATTCTTCTGACCCCTTCATCGAAAATGGTGAATCAGACAGTAAAGGAGGCTGGATTCAGGGACAAGTTCAACGTGAATGTGCTGGGCATACGCCGCAGGAAGGAATATATCCTTCATGATTTGGGGGATGCCGTGATGCATAACGGTGATGTGCTTCTGGTGCAGGGTGCATGGCAGGACATAGCGAGGCTCGGCAAGGAGGATACGGAATGGGTCGTGCTGGGAGAGCCGCTTGCCCAGGCACAGAAGGTGACGCTGGACTACAAGGCTCCGGTGGCAGCCGTGATAATGCTGCTGATGGTGGCGATGATGGTGTTCGACTTCATCCCTGTGGCTCCTGTGACTGCGGTGATGATAGCTGCCATGCTCATGGTGCTTACAGGCTGTTTCAGGAATGTGGAGGCGGCCTACAAGACGATAAACTGGGAAACGATAGTTCTCTTTGCCGCCATGCTGCCGATGTCGCTGGCCCTTGAGAAGACAGGTGTGTCGAACTATATTGCCGAGGCTTTGGCTGGCGGACTGGGCTCGCATGGACCGATGCTGCTGATAGCCGGCATATATTTCACCACTTCGCTGATGACTATGTTTATAAGCAATACCGTGACTGCAGTGCTCATGGCTCCGATAGCCCTGCAGAGTGCCGTGCAGATAGGGGTGAGTCCGGTGCCGTTCCTCTTTGCGGTGACGGTGGCGGCAAGCATGTGCTTTGCATCGCCGTTCTCCACTCCGCCTAACGCGCTGGTGATGCGTGCCGGGCAGTACACTTTCATGGACTATATAAAGGTGGGACTTCCGCTGCAGATCATCATGGGCATTGTGATGATAATCGTGCTGCCGCTGCTTTTCCCGTTCTGATTAGTTACGGGGGCGGCTTTGAATATTGTGGCAATCTTCCGGATGAACGGAATAATTGACGGATCAGGCCCTGCGTGCTTTTTATTGCTGGCGTTTGACAAAGTAAAAGGCGTTTGACAAAGTAAAAATTATAGTGGATGGTACCTTTTCTGAGGCAGGTTGCGGAGAAATATTATGCCGGAGGCAATATTGACAGGAAATGTTTCATTTTTCCGAACAGGCGTTCGCTGGTGTTTTTCAGAAAATACCTGGCGGATGTGCTGTCGGAGGCTTTCCGGGAGGCTTCAGCCAACATGGCAGAAGCGGATGCAGTAAGACCGATAGTGGCTCCGGAGATGCTGACTGTGAATGACTTTTTCTACAGGGTGTACAATGTGCAGCCGTCTGACAGGGTGTCCCTGCTGCTTGAACTTTATGACTGTTACAAGACCCTGAACCCGAAGGCTGAGCCGCTTGACGAGTTCATTTTCTGGGGGGACATCATCCTCGGGGACTTCAATGATGTGGACAAATATCTTGTCGACCCTGAGCAGCTGTTCACCAATGTTTCGGATTTCAAGTCAATGCAGGACACTTTCTCATACCTTACCGAGAGACAGCGGAAGGCCATTGAGGGCTTTGTGAGCCATTTCAATGACCGCAGCGGAAAGCTTACCGTGGACCTGAAGTCGGACTCGCCTAATGTCAAGGAAAGATTCCTGATGATATGGAATATCCTTTACCCTCTGTATGAATCTTACCGCAGGACATTGCAGGACAAGAATATGGCATACGAGGGGATGGTCTACAGAAGCATTGCGGAGAGCCTGTGCGGACATGGCGCCGGGAAGGGAGTGCAGGCTTTCGGGCAGGAGTTGCCTGATGTGCTGGAGAAGGCATTCAGGGGAGTGGAGAAATTCGTGTTCACGGGTCTCAATGCCTTGAACGAGTGCGAAAAGACGGTGATGCGCAGGATGAAGGACAGGGGACTTGCCGAATTCTGCTGGGACTATTCCGGTGATATGATAAGGGACAGCCGCAACAGGTCTTCCTTTTTCATGGAGGAGAATGTCAGGGAATTTCCGCAAAGTCATGAGTGGGACCCGGAAGGGGTGTCCGTGCCGAGGATAAGGGTGATAAGCGTGCCGTCTTCGACAGGGCAGGTGAAGCAGATCCCGTCGATATTGAAGTCCATTGCTGATGCCCATGCGGGAGGGGACCTCTCCAAGGTGGGCAGGCTTGCCGGGGACTCCGGATGGGAGACCTCTGTTTTTGGGACTGGGGCTTCCGGACACGGTGCAGGAAACGGAACTGACTGTGCAATCGTCCTTCCGGATGAAACTCTTCTGATGCCGCTGCTCAATACCATTCCTCCTGAGATAACGGACATAAATGTGACCATGGGCTATCCGATGTCAGGAAGCGAGTTCTACGGTTTCATGTCGGAAATCTCGTCGGTACAGCTGCGTGCCAGGGTGAAAGACGGGGCATGGAGTTTCTATTACAGTCCGGTGTGGTCACTGTTCTCAAACAGCATATTCAGAAAGGTGATGACGGAGGATGACAACAGGAAGGTCATTGAAATAAAGGCGGCCGCCAAACTTTATATACCTTTGGAAGACCTGCAGGGGTCATGGCTGTGCGACCTCATTTTCCGTCCGGTGATTGAAGACAGGAAAGCGGCAGACCGCCGGCAGCTTGATGCATTTTCCTCATATCAGCTCGATGTCATCAGCCATGTGGCCCCGAAGCTGCGGGATGACAGGGAAATGGCTCTGGAACTGGACTTTGCCATGGAATATTACCGTTGCATCAGCCGTCTGCGGGCCATTGCTCCTGAGGTGATGCCGACGACATACATAAGGATACTGGAGCAGCTGCTTGCAGGGATTTCCGTTCCTTTCAAGGGCGAGCCGCTCAAAGGCCTGCAGATAATGGGACCTCTTGAGACGAGGGCGCTTGACTTCAGCAATCTTGTGATACTTTCCTCCAACGAGGGCATATTTCCGCGCAGGAGCGTGAGCTCTTCGTTCATCCCGCCTGAGCTGAGGCGGGGATTCGGACTGCCGACATACGAATATCAGGATGCGGTGTGGGCCTATTATTTCTACAGGATGATCACCAGGGCTTCGGATGTGTGGCTGCTGTATGATTCGAGGACAGAAGGAATGAAGTCCGGAGAGGAAAGCCGCTACATAAGGCAGCTTGAATATCATTTCCGTCTGCCGCTTGAAAGGTATGTGGCAGATGCACCGGTGCATGCGGCTGCAGTGGAAAGCGAGATACGTAAGACGGAGGAGGATGTGGCGGCAGTCCGCAGCAGGGACCTTTCGGCTTCGTCCCTTCAGAATTATATCGCCTGTCCTGCCAGGTTCTATTATCAGATTGTGAAGCAGCTGCGTCCCGAAGAGGAAGTGGCGGAATCCATGGATGCCTCGATGATAGGAAATGTCTATCATCATGTGATGCAGTCCCTATATAGCGGAGAAGAGGCAATGAATGAAGGTGGAGTGCCTTTGTCGTCCATACTCGGAAGGATGACTGTCCCTGTCACTTACGGGTATCTTGAATCCTGGCTCGGAAGGGAGAAGGAAATAAGGGTGAAGGTAAGGGAGCTGATGATGAGTGAGATGAATTCGCCTGAAATAACGGGACGCAATCTCGTGATAGCTGATGTGATTGTGAGATATGTGATGAAGACGCTTGAACGCGACATGGAACTGATGAAGGAGGCACGAACGGACTCATTTGAGATTCTCGGGCTTGAAGAGCGGCTCGGATGCGTCGTGGACGGCTTCGGCATCAAGGGATTTGTGGACAGGATAGACAGCTTTGCTCCGGACAGCATAAGGGTGGTGGACTATAAGACAGGGAAAGTGCTCCCGGAAGACATGAACATTTCCGAGGACAATCATACAGAAACGGTGGAGGCCATTTTCGGGGACAAGCCATTCGGTAAGAAGCCGAAGATTGCCTTCCAGCTGTTCATCTACGACCTGCTTCTAGAACGGAACGGGTTGGCATCCGGAAAGAGAGTCGTCAATTCTGTATATTCCACTGCAAAGCTCTTCAGCGAGCCCCCTGCCGAGGTCGAGGTCGGCGGAAGCTTCTGCACAGCTATGGAGGAAAAGCTGCATGGGCTTCTTGCCGAAATTGCCGACACTTCCGTCCCGTTCCGCCGCACCGAAGACCGTGACCTCTGCACCTGGTGCGACTTCAAATCCATCTGCGGCAGGTGAGTCTGGGTATTACAGGGGTTGGACCCGTTCATAAATGAGGTCCTTCCGTTGAATTAAATTTAATATTAAGGACTTCATTTATGAACATCGTAAAGGCATCCGCCGGCTCCGGAAAAACTTTCAGCCTTGCCGGAAAATACCTTATCCTGCTGTTCAGCAGGCAGGACAGGTATGCATACCGTCACATCCTCGCCGTTACCTTCACCAACAAGGCCACCGACGAGATGAAGACGCGCATAATGAAGGAGCTTTTCGTGCTTGCCACTGATCCGGGACATTCTGACTATATAGGATATTTCATTCCAGGCTACGGCTCCGGCAGTGATGATGTAGATCCGAAGGACATCATCCGGGAACTCCCGGGAAAGCCTGGCCGGAAAATAACCCTTGAATCATTGGCTGACAGCGCGATGGACATGCTCTGTAACATGCTCCACGATTACAGTGCATTTGCCGTCAGCACCATCGACCGCTTCTTCCAGCAGACCCTGCGGGCATTTTCACGGGAGATAGGCCAGTTCTCTTCATATCAGGTGGAGCTTGACAAGGATTCCCTTGTGGCGGAGAGCGTGGACAGGGTGCTTGATGCCCTCACCGAGGAGGATTCCATCCTGCTTGAATGGCTGACCGGCAGCGTAATGGAGCAGATCGAGCAGGGAGGGCGGTACAACCTTGAGCGCAGTCTTGTCACCATCGCCAAGCGCCTGAAGTCGGATGAGCACAGGTCCTTGGTGGAGAAGTTCGGCATTGACGAGGGCAAGGTCTATTCTCGCAAAAACCTTTCAAAGATAAGGGCAGCATGCGGCAGGACGATAAGAGATTTCGAGGATTCGGTAAAAGATTCCGCCAAGGCCCTTCTTGACCTTCTGGACAGCGCAGGTGTTTCTCCTTCCGACTTCAACAGGGGATTCATGAAAGCCCTTCTGTATTATACGGAACCAGGGCACGGGGATGTGATAGAGCCGCCTTCTGCAAGTTTCATGACAAAGGCCCGTGACCACGGACAGTGGTTTGCCAAGTCGAAGGAAAAGACATACAAGTCTGCAGTCTGGCCTCTGATAGAATCCCCGCTTGAGGATTTCTGCAATCTCTTCGGCAAGGACTACAGCATATACAGGACAGCTCTAATCCTGAAAGGTCAGCTCTACGGGCTCGGGGTGTCCGCCGACCTGTACAGGGAGTTCAATGCCCTGATGAAGGAGAAGAATGTGCTCAGCATAGATGATTCCAACACCATTCTCAAAGATATAATAGACGGGTCAGATGCCCCGTTTGTGTATGAGAAGACAGGAGTGAGATATGACAATTTCCTTCTGGATGAATTTCAGGACACTTCAAGGATACAATGGGAAAATTTCAGGCCTCTGCTGCAGAACAGCGAGTCACAGGGATTTGACAATCTCATCGTCGGCGATGTCAAGCAGAGCATCTACCGCTGGAGAGGGTCGGACTGGAATCTTCTCGACACCGAGGTCAGGACTGAGTTCATCGAGGCGGCGGAGAAGACGCTTGACACCAATTACCGCAGCTGCAGGAACATAATAGCCTTCAACAATGCCTTCTTTCCCGTGGCGGCCTCAATACTTGACCGCCAGTACGGTGAACAATCCGGAAGAAGCATTTCCGACATATATTCTGATGTCCGGCAGAAGATGCCTCCGAAGCCGAAAGGTGAGGGCGAGATCCGGATGATGTTCTGCGACAGGGAACTGGAGGCGGAAAAGGTGCTTTCTACGGTGAACATGCTCAGGGAGAGAGGTGTGGAATATGAGGAAATGGCCGTGCTGGTCAGGAACAATGTTTCCGGAGCAGAAATAGCCGCATATCTGATAGACAATGATGTGCCTGTGCTTACCGATGATTCCCTGAAGGTGAAGTCATCTGCGACTGTAAGAAGACTTGTGTCCCTGCTGTCCTATGCTGACAACCCTGCAGATGCTGTAAACGGCTTCCTGGCACGCAGCCTTGACATCTCCGTTCCGGGAAACTGCCATTCCCTTCCGGACCTGTGCGAGGCCCTTCTGCGCGGGTTGAGGGAAGCTGATCCGGAAGTCTTTGACGGCGAGGTGCTGTATATCCAGTCGTTCATGGATGCTGTGCAGGATTACGTGGCGGTCAACGGAAACGGCCTTCATGAGTTCCTGTCGCATTGGGCGGAGTCAGACCCTGCGATAAGCTCTCCGTCTTCCGGCGATTCATTGAGAATCATGACAATACACAAGTCAAAAGGGCTTGCTTTCCGATATGTGATCTTTCCATATGTAGAGACTGTCACCCTGTTCAAGCCGGACAGCCGCTGGTGCCGTCCGGACCTTTCCGGGACTCCGCTTGGAGATGCTGCAGACGGGCTTTATGATGTGAAGCTCTCTTCAAAGAGTGACATGACCCTCTTTTCAGGTGATTACAGGAAAGAACTGAAGATGCAGTATGTGGACAATATAAATACCGTATATGTCGCATTCACAAGAGCCGTGAAGGGAATGTATCTGATAGCGGAGGCTCCTTCAGACAAATTCCGTGGCAGTCTGGCCGGTGGCGGAGATGTGGTTTTCTCCGACTTTTCACAGATACTATACGGATTTGCAGAGTCGGTGTCAGGCCACAGCGGAGAGATTCCGTCTGCATTTGATGCTGACGGGCATAAAAGCCCGGACACGGATATGATGCCTGACCTGCCCCGGTTTGAATACGGGAAAGAAGAGGACGGGACTTCTGTATACTATGCTGGAAGTATCTCATGCGGCATGGACAAGCCGTCCAATGAGCGGAATGCCGTGATGAAAGTGAGGACCGGCTACCCGTCATGGCCGTTGAATCCGCTTCCTGACGAGGGAGGAGAGACCGTGGCCGGTGAAAGAGGGCGTCTGAAATTCAGTACTGATTCCGCAGACTTCTTTTCGGAAGAAGGACTTGCAGGTGCGGAGGCCTCCGGAAGACTGAAAGGCATTGTATTGCATGAGATACTTTCCAGGGTGGAATCTCATGACGACCTCGGTGATGCTGTCAGGCTTTCTGTCATGTCTGGAGATCTTGATGAGGACGGGGGCAGGGAGGCTTTTGCATTGCTTTCGGAAAGGATAGCATCCGTTGAAAGCAGAGGCTGGTTCATGCGTGCTGTTGCTGATGCCGCCCGGACAGGTGTCCCGGGATATGCAGGTGCAGCATGCAGCGGAGATCAGGATGCAGCACCGGTCCCGGTCCGGATCAGAAGGGAAGTGTCACTGATTGATACTGACGGGAGCATTGTACGTCCTGACCGTGTGATTGAATACAGTGACGGGAGAGTCCTTGTGATAGACTACAAGTTCGGACACAGGGAGGCTGGGGCTGAAAGGAAATACAGACGGCAGGTCGCCCGATATGCGGACATCTGGCGCAGGACGGGGCATGTAAATGTTTCTGCCGTATTGTGGTATGTGGCTGATGGTGAAATTATTGAAGTGGTGTAGAAAATACAGGCTGCCTTTCTCTTTGCGGCACTTGGCAGATCCATTGTCAAATAATTTGTCAAATCTGAAAACAGACGACCTATAAAGAAATTTTGTATATGAAACGCGATTTAGAACATGCCGGCCTGAATGCCGGCACCCCTTCCCCGGAAGCCCCATTCCGCTTCCTGACTGATGCTGAGATAGATTTTCTCAGGGCAAATTCATGTATAGCCGATGACTGGAGCCGTGTGTGGGTGAAAGACGGATTCAACCCGAAGAGGGTGTTCCAGTGCCGATTTTCCGGAATTGTCAGGCTCGGCAATTTCGAAGGCACCTTCACTCTTCCGGGCGGCATAGTGAAGAAGGCGGGCGTGAGATATGCCACCCTTCACAATGTCACTGTGGGGGATGATTCCTGCATTGAGAACATCCACAATTATATAGCCAACTATGAGATCGGCCGCCATACCTACATCAAGAATGTCAGTCTGATATATATGGACGGTCCGTCATCTTTCGGCAACGGCGTGGAGGTGAGCGTGCTGAATGAGACTGGAGGCAGGGAAGTGCCTATACATGAGCGGCTTTCAGCCCATGAGGCGTACATCATGACCCTGTACCGCCACAGGCCTCAGCTCATATCCGCCATGAAGTCCATTGCAGAGGACTGGAAGCGGAGCCGCACCTCTTCCGCCGGAAGCATCGGCTCTGATGTCATGATGTTGAATGTCAATACCGTCAAAAATGTCAGGATAGGGGATTACGCATGGGTCGAAGGTTGCGATGTGCTTGAAAACGGCACCGTGGTCAGCAATGAGGCAGCTCCTGTTCATATCGGCAACAGCGTCAGCTGCAGGGACTTCATAATCTCCTCCGGTTCTACAGTGGATGACGGGGCCAATCTCCTTCGCTGTTTTGTGGGGCAGTCCTGCCATCTTGGACGCGGCTATTCTGCCACTGACTCTCTTTTCTTCAGCAACTGCCACGGCGAGAACGGCGAGGCCTGTGCCATATTTGCCGGCCCGTACACGGTTACGCACCACAAGTCCACCCTTCTCATAGCCGGGATGTTCTCGTTCATGAATGCCGGGTCAGGCTCCAACCAGAGCAACCACATGTACAAGCTCGGTCCCATCCATCACGGCATCCTTGACAGGGGCTCCAAGACATCGTCCGACTCATATATCCTGTTCCCTGCCCATGTGGGCCCGTTCTCCCTTGTGATGGGCCGGCATGTGTCCCATGCGGACACCTCGGACCTTCCGTTTTCCTATCTCATTGAGAACAGGAACACTACCTATCTCATGCCGGGAGTCAACCTCAAGAGCGTAGGTACCATAAGAGATGCCCAGAAATGGCCCAAGAGGGACAAAAGGACGGATCCGGACAGACTTGACCACATAAATTTCAATCTTCTCAGCCCGTTCACCATCCAGAAGATGTTCAACGGCAAGCATATCCTGGAGGAACTTCAGCGTGTGGGCGGCCCTTCTTCAGATGAATATTCATACCAGAGCACCAAGATAAGGAATTCCTCCCTTGTCAAAGGCTTGAAATACTATAACATAGGCATCAGCAAGTTCATGGGCAATTCCATCATCAAGCGTCTTGAGGGCCTGACCTTTGAAAACGATGCCCAGATAAGGGAGCGTCTTGTGCCTGATACCGGGGTCGGCAGCGGCCAATGGGTGGACCTTTCAGGACTCATCGCCCCGAAAAGCGAAGTGGACCGCCTCATGTCGATGATCGAGAACAATGAGATTACCGGCATCCGTGCTGTCAGTGATGCCTTTGCCTCAATGGCTGCCAACTATTACACCTGGGAATGGCGCTGGGCCTACGACCGGATAGAGGAATTCTACGGCATTTCCCCCGAGAAGATCACCGCCTCCGACATCTGCCGCATCGTCCGCGGCTGGCAGGATGCAGTGATTTCCCTCGACCGCATGGTCTATGAAGATGCCAAGAAAGAGTTTTCCCTTTCCTTCATGACCGCCTTCGGCGCCGACGGCACACGCAAGGAACAGCTCCAGGACTTCGGCCAGGTCCGCGGCGACTTCGACACCAATCCTTTCGTCACCGCTGTCCTCCGCCATATCGACACCAAACGCGCCCTCGGCGACGAGCTCATCTCCCGCCTCCAGCCGCTGCTTCCATAGAACAAAATCCATGACTTTCGTGATTTTTCGGGAGTTGACTCCATAAATATTTTAATTTTTCAGGAATTGACTCCTGAAAAATTGGAACAATGTGGGTTTGATGAATTTTAATTTATTGAAAATCATTCATGCAATGGATATTTCAGGTATCAATGTGCGCTCAGGCGTGCAAAACTGTCAATATTGCATAATTTTTATATCTTCGCAGTGAAATCAGAAACAGTTATTTCAATCAATGGACAAGAACAGTTATGCATTGGGCATGAGCATTGCCCACAACATGATTTCCTCCGGAGTGAAGGAGGTGGCTTTCGATGACTTTGTTTCAGGACTTAAGGCTGTGCTGACAGGGGCACAGCCGGAGGTGCCGTTCGACGAGGCGGCAAGGCTTCTGGACAAATATTTCACTGAAATCGAAGAAAAGCAGAAGGCCGAGGCTGCTGCAATGGGGGCGGCCATGCGCAAGGAAGGGGAAGAGTTCCTGGCTGCAAATGCAGGAAAGGAAGGTGTCAAGGTGCTTCCGAGCGGACTGCAGTATAAGGTGATTGCCGAGGGGCAGGGCAAGAAGCCGGGACCTCGGGACAGGGTGAAATGCCACTATTGCGGCACATTCCCGGACGGGACCAAATTTGACAGTTCGTATGACAGGGGAGAACCTGCAGTCTTCGGGGTAAACCAGGTGATCGCAGGATGGACAGAGGCCCTGCAGCTGATGCCGGAAGGCTCCAAGTGGGAGCTTTATATCCCGTACAGTCTTGGCTATGGCGAGCACGGCGCACCGGGTTCCATTCCTCCATACAGCGCCCTCGTCTTCACTGTGGAACTTCTGGAAGTGCTGTGACTTTAAGACCTGCTTGGGCCCGGATGAGGCAGGCCTCACGGTATGCACTTCCGTACCCGCGCAGGGATGTGTTCTCTCTGTCGATGTAAAGCATGATGCCGGATATTGAATTGAGATTCAGAAAGGCGGTTCCGGAGGATTCCGGGGCCGCCTGGTCCATATTGAAGGCCGCCAAGGAACGCATGAGGCTTGAAGGGCGCACACAATGGCAGGGGACTTATCCGTCACCTGACAGTGTTGAGGACGACATCCGCAAGGGATACGGTTATGTGCTTGAGGCTTTGCCGTCCGGGCAAATGGCTTTCAGCCATTCTTCCGGCATGAGCTGCCTCTCGGTTTCTGTCCAAGAACGGGTGGCTGCCTACGGTGCTGTGGTCTTTGACGGGGAATCTGCATATAATGCACTTGAAGGAAAGTGGCTTTCGGAGCAGCCGTATGTGGCGGTACACAGACTTGCGGTGGCTGGCGGATTTGCCGGTAGGGGGCTTGCGCAGCACTTCCTTCAAGAAGCCGCAAAGCTTGCAGTTTCAATGGGGATACACAGTTTCAAGGTGGACACCAACCATGACAATGTGCAGATGCTGCATATCCTGGACAAGCTCGGCTTCTCCTTTTGCGGAACGGTCCGTTATGAAAGTCCACGCCTGGCCTTTGAAAAGCTGATATTGTGACTGCGGAGGCGCATTTTTACAGCAGATGATTCTCCGCAAAATATTTCCATAGAGGGGCGGCCATCAGGGACTGCCGTATCTTGTCTTCCGTCAGGAGCATCCGCACCTGGTCAAGGGTGAGCAGGCATACACTCAGGTCTTCCGTGCTGTCAAGGTGCTGTGCTGAAATCTTTCTGACCCCCGTGGCCAGAAAGCAGTGCGTCAGATTGCTTGTGGTGCTGCAGTTTCCTGAAATGAGCATGATCTCCTTCCATTCCCCTCCGCCGTAGCCTGTCTCTTCCTCCAGTTCGCGCCGGGCGGCTTCTTCGGCGTTCTCTCCTTTTTCCATCACGCCGGCCGGTATTTCGTAGCAAGTTTTTCCGAGGCCTTGCCTGTATTGGCGTTCCATCACGATATGCCCGTCTTCAGTGATGGCTATCACATTTACCCAGTCCGGGTATTCAAGAACATAGAATTCAGGGTTGATCCTCCCGTCAGGGAGCTTCACCTTGTCATGCCTTACGGTAAGCCACGGTCTTCTGAAAATGTATTCGCTGCTGACCGTTTCCCATTTTCCGTCTTCTCCGACGGCGTTCTCAATGTCGAAATCTTTCATTTCCGTATTTGCTGAAATTCTTTTTCAAAAATACTTCTTAAAAGTCAGATCTGAAAATTTCAAGACGGGTTCTTGGAATCCGTATCTGAAATTTCAGGACCGTATTTGAAATTCTGTCCATTGTCCGCATCATATCCTTTAAAATTGTATCTTTGTTCCCTTGAGTCTGTGGCCATTGATGTCATCAGATATTTGCAGGTTTCAGAAAGTTGTATCATATGAAAAGAATTTTTCTCTTTTTTGCGTCTTTTTCTCTTTTTTTATTGTTTTCAGATGCTGCGTCAGCCCAGCAGGGAGACTGGGTGCAGTTCGGAAGATATGCCTCTGATAATGCCGCACTGGCAGGTGATACTGGGCACAAGGCTCCGAAAGCCGTGTTCATCGGCGATTCCATCACTGACGGATGGGATGGCAAGGACCCTGAATTTTTCTCCGGAAATGATTTTGTGTGCAGGGGCATTTCCGGCCAGTGCTCGTCACAGATGCTTGTTCGTTTCCGGCAGGATGTGCTGAATCTCCATCCGAAGTATGTGGTGATTCTTGCAGGAACCAACGACCTGGCCCGCAACAATTACAATGTTTCCCCGGAGAATGTCCTGGACAACATCATTTCCATGTGTGAACTTGCCCGGGCAGCTCATATAAGGCCGATACTCTGTTCCGTCACTCCGGCAGCGGCATTCGGCTGGAGAAAGGAGGTGGATAATGTTGCAGAAAAGATAATCTCGCTCAACAGGATGATAAAGTCCTACGCAGATTCCGCAAGAATTCCGTATGTCGACTATCACTCTGTCCTGAAGGACGGGAACGGGGGCATGCCGGAGAAATTTTCCGGAGACGGTGTGCATCCCAATGCGGAATGCTATGAGATCATGGAAAGTACAGTACTTCCGTATCTGAAATGAGCCTCCTTTTGTAAATGTCGGCTGCTTTGATTAATTTTGCGCTCCTTTAAGATGTACGGGACATGAAGCTGATAATGGAAAGCGGGGCGACAAAGACGGACTGCTGTCTTCTGGACAGCGGGGGAAAGGTGCGCTCCAGATTCAGGATACCCGGAATTAATGTGGCTACTATGGATTTTGAGGCGGTATCCCGTGTGGCAAGGGATGCCGTTTCTTGTCTGCGGTCTGCGTTTTCAGGGGAACTCCCTGCCGGTGCCATAAAGGAGATATTCTTTTACGGTGCGGGTGTGCTTGAGGGCCAGGCGGACGGACCGAAGCATTTCCAGACAGGGGAGAATCCGGATTCCGTTTCGGGGAATGACCGTATTTCCGGAGCTTGTGTTCCAGAAACTTTAGATAGTGTCCTGGCGGAGGCTTTCCCGGGCTCCGGGAGGGAATACCATTCGGACCTTCTTGCTGCGGCGAGAGGGCTTTGCGGGGACAGGGCAGGGATTGTGGCCATACTCGGAACTGGCTCCAACAGCTGCCTGTATGACGGGAAAGGGATAGTGCGGAATATCCGTCCGGGAGGATTCATCCTGGGTGATGAGGGGAGTGCGGCTGCCTTGGGGCGGCTTTTCCTTGCCGATTATATAAAGGAACTGCTGCCGGAGGAGGTTGCGGAGGATTTCCGTAATGAATACGGTCTTGACTATGCTGCTGCCGTGAAATTTGTGTATGGAAGCGATGCCCCGGCAAGGAATCTGGCTTCACTGGCTCCGTATGTCATGAAATGGGCCGGAAATGAATGGATAAAGGATATGATTGTCCGCAATTTCAGGGATTTCTTCGAAAGATGCCTTATGCGTTATGGGGCGGTTGATGCCGGCATATATGTGACGGGCTCCTTCGGGAATGCCTGCAGAGATGTGCTGGAGAGCCTCGGGCATGAATACGGACTGGAGTTCCAGTCCTTCGTCCCGGCCCCGATGTCCGGCCTGGAAAAATACCATGCATCATCAAAAACAATCCGTCGGACCGACGTTAATTATGTATAAGGAAAATTACCCTTCGAAATTGCTTGAAGAAGCCGTGGATGCCATAAACATGCTCCCCGGCGTGGGACGCAGGAGTGCCCTGCGCCTTGCCCTGCATCTTCTGAGGCAGCCGCAGGAAAATGTGCACCATTTTACTGCGGCCATCAACAGTTTGAGGGACGAGGTGAAATACTGCAGGGTGTGCAGGATGATTTCTGATGATGAAATATGTTCCATCTGTTCTGACAATTCACGGGACAGGAACACGATCTGTGTCGTGGAGAGTGTCCGGGATGTCATGAGCATTGAGAACACAGGGCAGTATCATGGGCTTTACCATGTCCTTGGGGGCATCATTTCTCCTATAAACGGGATAGGGCCGTCTGATCTTACCATAAGGGAGCTTGTGGCGAGGGTGGCTGAATTGTGCGGAAAGGAGGACGGATACGGCAATGCTGCGGACTTGGCTGACGGAGAGACTGGAGATGGCGCCATGAATGGAAATGCCGGGGCAGAGGTGATCCTTGCCCTGAGCGGCGATGTGGAGGGGGAGACCACTTCATTCTATATATACCGGCAGATTTCAGGCTTCGGGATCAAGGTCTCTTCATTGGCCCGGGGACTCGGTTTCGGGGATGACCTTGAATATGCGGATGAGCTTACGTTGGGCAGGTCGATAGTCAACCGCCAGGCTTTCCGTCCTTAGTCCCGGACGGACTTGTCGCAATGGCGTGGATTCCGGGCCTTGTCTGCCGGTCCGGCAGGGGTATGGACAATTAAAAGGATTTTGAAATATGAATTTCGTCGAGATAATTCTTCTTTCGCTTTCATTGAGTGTAGATACCCTCGTAGTGTCGCTCGGGGGCAGTGTGTCCGTCGGTAAGACAAGCCCGGCAAAGGTGCTGAAGGTGTCACTTGCATTCGGAATCATGCAGGCGGCTCTCATATTTCTCGGATGGCTGCTCGGGGCTTCAGTGGCTTCCTTTGTCCATCAGGCTGCGCATATCATCGGCTTTGTGATACTCCTTTATATAGGAGGCTCCATGGTATGGTCTGCATTGAAGAAAAGTGAGGACAAGGTCAACCTGAACGGCATGAAGCATCTTCTGCTTGCCGCATTTGCCACCAGCATAGACGCATTTGCCGTCGGCGTGTCACTTGCAATGGGTGGGATGGAACTTAATCC
>JADIMO010000082.1 GCA_017694755.1 Candidatus Cryptobacteroides merdavium | reverse complement strand
CCGGCCGATGCCACCACAAGTATCCTGTCATGGTTTTCCGGCAGCCTTGCGCATACTGAATAAGCCTCGGTTTCCTTGAATGAGCATGTCTCCATCTGTGCTCCGATTTTCGGAAAATATCCGGAGAATGTTATATACAGATTTTCAAGTCCGAGATATTCTGCAAGCCCCTTGCTTTTATAGGTGACAGGGGCATGTGAATGCAGCAGTGTTCGCTTTATGGGAAGCCAGTCGGCAAATTTGTAGAAACCGTCAAGATCTTCCCTCAGTCCGAATTCCTTCTTTCCATAGACAGCCCGTACGAGGGCGGGAGCATCTCCCTGCGGATCGGCAAGAGTCCATCCTTCGTCCTCAAAAATCCTTCCGGTGCCGCAATTCATAAGTTTGTACTTGGTCGGTATGAATGTCATGGTATAAGGTTTTTAGTTGCTGCCGCCAGGTTTCACAGTGGCCGGCGCAGCACTGGTTACACATTTTCTGTCGATTATTTCCGCTATGTCTTCCACAGGCCTGTCTGCATATCTGTTGAATGTGCTTCTGCAGAGAGGACATGCCGTCACGATGATGTCCGGTGCCCCTGCGGTAAGGTTGGCGAGGGCGTTTTCAGTCATGGACTTGCGCTTGTCGAATCCGAGGCTCAGGCTGCCGAGGCTGCCTCCGCAGCATATGCTTTCTTTCCTGTTCTTCGTTGCCTCCACAAGTTCTCCTGCGCAGGAGAGCACCTCACGCGGTTCATCGTAGACTCCGCAGCCTCTTCCGAGTTCGCAAGGGTCATGGAAGACATACCTCGTCGTGTCTCTGTCCATCCGGAGCTTTCCGGAGCGGATGAGTCTGTCGATATACTGCGTATGATGTATGACTTCCATGCCTTTCAGGTCATATTTCTCCTTGAATATCCTGTAGCATATAGGACAGGTGAGAAGCAGGGTGTCTGCACCGGAATTCATTATGATTTCCGTGTTCTTCTCCACCATCTGCCTTGCCTGGTCAAAGCGGCCAGCCATCATCATCGGCCTTCCGCAGCAGAGTCCGCCGTCCTTGTCCATCAGTTCGTATTCCACACCTGCCTTTGACAATATGGACTCCATGGACTTTCTGATGACGGGAGTCAGGGCAGTCATACAACCTGCATAGTAAAGAACCTTGCCGCCTTTCACAGCCTGTACTGCGGTTCCCGCCCCGGAAACGGCAGCAGGGGAAACGCTTCCCGGCGATATCGGAAGCATATATGCCGGAATGTTGGAATAATCCTGGTTGATGGCATATTTGCGGATGGATCTCTGGGCTATTCTGAGCTTGTCGCCTTCCACTCCGACAGGACATATTGCCGTACATTTCCCGCAGAGGAGGCATTTGTCGCTTATTTCCTCGATTCTTGCCTCGTTGTTCCGCCGTATCTGCCGGTTCAGATAGACAGTCGTGTCCTTGATATGCGTTTTCATCACTCCCATTGGGCATGCGTCGATGCACAGTCCGCAGCTCGGGCATGCGTAGACCTGGGCCTTTGCGAGCCCCTTTCTGGCGTGCCTTATCTTTATTCCTGCATTTCTCAGCGGGATAAGCAGGATTTCCGCAGGGATATGCATATATCTCGTGAAAGGAAGCACAAGGAAGAACACTCCCAATGCGCACGAATATGCCCACCATGCCGGAAGCATGTTGGTATGGTCGCTGAGGAATGAATTCAGGACATAGTTCAGTGATTTGGTGAGGAACGAGCCTCCGCTGATGTCCGCCGTGAATCCTTCCGCGATGAGGCGCAGGGGGAAGATGGCCCACAGGGAGTATAGTCCGATCAGGTCAAGGAAACTCGGATTGGTAGTCCTTCTCATCCCGAAGAGCCTTGACTGGAGGCGTTTGATCATGGCGAGGGCGATGCCGCTGAGTACCATAAGCAGGAAGAAGTCCATCAGGAAGAAAAAGAAGGCTCCCTTCATCGTGCTTTCAGTCTCAGCCACGAAATATCTGAAAAATATCGGGAAATAGAACAGCTTTGCCCTGTGAGGCACATAGAACAGGACTTCAATGTGACCTATGACTATGAGCATGAACCATCCGAAGGCGATGCTGGAATGCATGTAGCCCAGCAGTTTGTTCCGTTTCCACAGCTTCACGTGGAATAGGCAGTCGCAGAATATGTCCCGGATGTTCTTTGCAATTGTCTTTGGGGTGACAAGTGAAATGAAGAATTTTTTCCTGTCCTCCTTGGGAAGCTGCATGATGATGCGCACAAGGGCTATGGCACAATATGACAGGATGAAGATCATTCCTATCATGAATGGCAGTACGAAGTCGTTATATCCTGTCAGAAATCTCTCTCTCACTTTTCGTCCTCCTTGTAAAGTTTGCAGATGGAAAGAATCAGGTGTCTTGTGTTGATGCCGCGCGGGCATACCATTGTGCATTTCCCGCAGAGCATGCAATTGGAAAGCATTTTGGCGGTTTCCTTTTCTTTTCCCCTCTGAAGGTTGAGAATGGCCTTCCTGACGCTCATTCCTGAGAACCTGTTCGCCGGGCAGGATGCCGTGCAGGAGCCGCAGGCTATGCACTTGGAGATGTCCGGCTCTGCCTCAAGAAGCCTGTTGTAAAGCGTGAGGTCCACATTGTCAAGGTTGACGGCCGAGCTCGGAGATATTTTGAATCCGAAGTCCATCACATTCCTTTTAAAATATAGTTGTGGATTTCAAGCGCCGCTGATCTGGCTTCTGCAAGAGTCTCGGGCACTGTCTTCGGCCCGGTGCATGTGCCTGCATAGAAGATTCCTTCCCTTGGGGCTCCGGTAATGTCGGCGATGTTGTCCCGGCTTTTGAGAAAGCCGTCAGAGTCTATAGGAAGCGAGAGAAGGCCTGCCGTCTTGCATGTCTGCTGGTTGCACACTATGCCTGACATCAGCACGAGCAGGTCGAGGGTGACTTTTACAGGCTTGCCGGAGAGGGTGTCTTCAGCCTTGACTATAAGTTTCCCTTCTATGTTTTCGCTGACTTCCGATACGCGGCCCCGGATGAACCTTATGCCGTAGTCTCTCTGGGCGCTTATGTAGAAGTCTTCGTATTTCTTGCCGAACATCCTGAGATCCATGTAGAAGCAATATATCATTGCTCCTGGAAACTTCTGCTTCATCTCTATGGCCTGCTTGACCGCAGTGATGCAGCATACCTTGGAGCATTGCGGATTTCTCGCCTTCTCGTCACGTGAGCCTACACAGTGCACGAAGCCCATTGCAGAGGGTCCTGACTCCGGTATCCTTTCATCCTGTCCAGTGTTGAACCAATGCTCGAGATCACTGTTTGTCATCACTTGGTTATAAACGCCATAGCCGTATTCTTCCTTTTTCGAAGCATCGAAAAGTGTGAAGCCGGTGGCGAAGAGCAGGATTCTCGTGATTATCGAAATTCCATTGCTCAGCATGATGTTCCAGCTGTCTTTCAGCCTGTTGACGAACGATATTTCCGTATTAAGGAAAATGTTGGCCTCGGAAGAAGCAGCAATCAGCCTTGACACGAGGTCTTCGGCAGGGGACATGTCCGGGAACAGCCTGTTCCAGTCAGCCACATGGCCACCGAGGTGGTCGCTCTTTTCCACTATTATCGGATTATATCCGAGTTTCAGCAGCTGTCCGGCAGCTTCGAGCCCGGCTATTCCGCCTCCTATTATAAGGATGTTCTCTTTCATTTACCGTGAGGTTTGTGGTTTGGTTTTCAGTACAATGGATGTCTTATGCTTCAGCAGCACTTAAGTACTCCCGGAAGTTCCGGGCGCAACAGGTTCTTGTGGTCCAGTCCTTCGTATTTTCTTGCCGGGTCATATTCCACGCCAATCTTGTCCAGCAGTGGTTCCACAGCCACCTGGTGCAGCTGCAGGCCGAGGTCCCACGGGTCATAGCCGAGGACCAGCCCCGCCACTTCCTCGTATGTGAACACCGGGATGCCGTAGCCGTTTTCGCCGTAGGTCTTTCCCTCCATTTCCGCAATGGCATACTGCCATCTGTCGAGGAAATAAGGGCAACCGGGGCAGTTGGTAATTATCATGTCGGGATGATACGGCTCCATCGACTCAAACTTCTTGTGCGTGTTGGATATCGAATAGCCCCTGTTGGCCTTTACATGATACTGCCTGAAGCCGTAACCGCAGCAGTGCCGCCTTTCGGGATAGTCTATGACATTGCCTCCCCAGGCTTCTATCATCCCGCATAGCACATAAGGATATTCAGCCCCTCCGACGCCCTTGGAAGGGAACATCTTCGAGTAGTGGCACCCTATATGCTCAACCACTTTCAGCGGCTCTCCGGTATGCCTGTTTATCAGGCGGTGTTTCGCCTTTTCTGCAATCAGGTTCCTGTATTTGTATATAAGGTCGCTCGCGTGGGCGACATATTTCGGCTTTTTGAACTCCCTCTTGCAGGCTTTCCACAGCAGTTCCCTGATCTTCGTCTCCAGTTCCGGGAATTCCTCCCATGTCTGGAGGATTTCGATATAGTTGCCGAAAGAGGTGATGCAAGATGCCACATAGTTCTCATATCCGGCTTCCGTCATCAGAGCAAACTGGCGTGCAACTATCGTCATCACGGTCTCCTGCGGGATTGTGTCGCAGTGGTAGGCGATTCCGCCGCATGTGGTATGGCTGGCGTTTTCATGGAAATCCTTCCCGAGCACATTGCGGCAGATTTCCAGGAACATCTTTTCCGAGCCCGGGAAAAAGTTCTGGCGGATGCAGCTTCTCACATAATACCAGTGGTCATCAGGGATTTCCTTCTGGTAGTCTGCCCATATCTTCTGTTTTCCTTGATAGATCATTGTATTTGGTCTGGTTTTGGTGTCCTCCCGGAATGTCTCTTGTCGGTCCGATGGATCCCGGCAGGACCGTCACGTTCTATTGCTTCTATTCTTCCTCGCTGTTGAGATGCCCCGGAGAAATGTGGCTGAAGGTCTCCTCCATATATTCGTCCATGTCCAACCCCATCTCCTTTGCCTTCATTTCTGAGTATCTGTTCACGGTTTCTATCCGCTCTGTGGCTCCGGTGACATCAAATATGCTTTTCAGTTCATCCAGGGACTCCTGCGGGATTTTTCTCAGCACTCCCGGACCGTCCCCCTGATAGTTGGCCCCGAGCCTTGCAAACGAGTCCTTAAGATGCTCCAGATGCCATTTCATGACAGGCCCTGACTCCACATGGTCTTCCCATTTGAAAGTCTCCGGATATACGCAGTAACCGTAGTTCAGGATGTTCCCGGTAAGCATTTTTGTCAGCGGATACAACTGGCGTCCCTTTTCGGAGCATACGAAATATCCGAGCTTGGCGGAAAGGTTGCGCAGGGCCATCAGTACAAGCCCCGGGGCATTCTTCCTCGGGCATCTGGTCACGCATGACATGCATTCCCCGCAATACCATATTACATCGCTTTTGAGCAGTTTCTCGATTTCCGCTTCGTCCTTGCTCTGGACGATGTCCACAATTTTTCTCGGATCGTATCTATAGAATTCGGCAGCAGGACAGATGGCTGTGCAAGTCCCGCAGTTTATGCAGGTCTTGAGCCCTTCCTTTATCCTGTAGTCCTTGGCCAGTTCGTCGTAAAGTTTACCCATTTTGTCCTATTAAAACAGACACATAATTTTGCAAAGTTATAAAAATATCGTCAGAAACCGTTTTGAAATTTTCCAAAAATTCTTAAAACAGTTTCTCAAAATTCTGCTAATTTTGTAGGAAAGCATGTCCTTTCGGGCATGCGGGAGTGCATACCACTTTGAAAATGACGCATTATGAAGAAATTTCTGACCATGCTGCTTCTCCTGTTCCCGGCTATGTCGGCCTTTGCCGGGACGACTCAGGAACAGCCGTCCGCCGAATCATCCGGAGAAGAAACCATATTTTATCGCATCAGGCTCGATGCAGACATTGACAAGGCTGCCGAGAGGCTTGTTTCCAAAGGGCTTGAAAAGGCCCGGGAGGCGGGTGCGGACTATATCATCCTGGACCTTGACACATATGGCGGGGCCGTGGATGCAGCAGACAGCATAAGGAGCGCGATACTCCAGTGTCCTGTTCCGGTCATAGCCTATGTCAATCTTCAGGCCGCATCGGCGGGTGCCCTCATCAGCATAGCATGTGATTCCATATACATGAAACCCGGAAGTTCAATCGGGGCGGCAACGGTAGTGAACCAGACTGGGGATGTGATGCCGGACAAATACCAGTCCTTCATGCGCGGGATGATGCGCTCCACCGCCCAGGCCACTGGCCGGGACCCCGAGATTGCCGAGTCCATGGTGGACACCGTCAATGTCCTCAGCCTGACGCCTGAGGAGGCTGTGGAGGCAGGGTATTGCGAAGGGATATGCTCTGACATTGATGCCGTGGCTGCAATGGTGCTTGGAGGCGGAAGTGTGTCCGGGACACCGGCCGGTGAAGACGGCGCAAGGGATATTCCCGGGTACAGGATAGAGAACATGAAGCTTTCATGGGTGGAAAAACTGGTGCAGATACTCCTGAATCCGTTCCTCCAGTCCATTTTCCTGATGATGATCATTGGTGGCATATATGTGGAGATAAGGACTCCTGGAATAGGGCTTCCGCTTGCCACGGCAGTACTCGGCGCTCTCCTTTATTTTGCTCCGCTGTATGCAGAGAACCTTGCCCAGAACTGGGAAATCCTGCTTTTTGTCATCGGTCTCATCCTTGTCGGGCTTGAAATCTTCGTATTCCCCGGCTTCGGGGTAAGCGGCATAACCGGCATTGTGGCCATAGTCCTTGCCCTTGCTTTTGCCATGGTAGACAACGACCTGCTGTTCAATATGGAAGGGGAGTTCGACATCACTCCTGTCCTCATGCCGATAGGAATAGTGATAGTATCAGCATTCGTGGGCCTGACCGGAGGCGTGCTGCTTGTGAAACGGCTTTACACCACTAGGTCATTTGACTATATAGCATTGCGCAAGTCACTTGACGAAAAGGACGGCTATGTGGGCGTACAGACTGTGGATGAGGATATGAAAGGCCGGCTGGCAAAGGTCTTTTCAGACATGATGCCATCCGGCAGGGTGATATGCGACGGGCGCATCTATGAGGCCACGATGACATACGGATTTGCAGTCAAGGGCGAAACCGTGAGGGTGGTCAGGACAGGTCAGGGACGGCTGTATTGCGAGAAGATAGCCTAGAGCCGTTCCAGCGCCACCACGTTCTCGACATGGTGAGTATGCGGAAACATGTCCACAGGGCGTACTGCCGTGATGCGGTACCTGCTGCAGAGGGTGGCAAGATCCCTTGCCTGTGATGCCGGGTTGCAGCTGACATACACGATTCTGTCTGGCTCTGCATCAAGTATCACTTGTGCCACGTCCGGATGTATTCCGGCTCTCGGAGGATCGAGGATGATGACATCCGGCCTGCCGTGCTGGGCGATAAAGTCCTCCGTAAGGATATCCTTCATGTCACCGGCGAAGAACTCGCAGTTGGATATGCCGTTGGTCTCTGCATTTGTCTTTGCATCCTCAATGGCCTCAGGGACATATTCTATGCCTATTACCTTGGAAGCCTTGCCTGAAACGAACTGGGCAATGGTGCCTGTCCCCGTATAGAGGTCATAGACAAGTTCATTTCCAGTAAGTCCGGCAAATTCCCTTGCCGTACAATAGAGCTTGTATGCCTGACCGGCGTTGGTCTGGTAGAAGGATTTTGGACCGATCTTGAATTTCAGACCCTCCATTTCCTCGTATATCGCCTCCTGACCGCGATAAAGGATGCATTCCTGGTCGGCTATAGAGTCATTCAGCTTGCCGTTGATCACGTAGTATATGGATACAATTTCATGAAACTGTTCTGAAACGGCATCTAAAAGAGCTTCCCGTGCCCCCTTGTCTTCGTGGTAGAAACAGATTATCAGCATCACTTCTCCTTTTTCTGTCGTGCGGATGAACATGTTTCTCAGAAAACCGGAATGTTCCCTTATGTCAAAGAATTCCAGCCCGTGCTTCAGGGCGTATTCCTTTACGAAAAGCCTTATTGCATTGGACGGGTCCTTCTGCAGCCAGCAGTGCCTGATGTCCAGCACCTTGTCAAAGAACCTGCCCACATGGAAGCCGAGGCCGCATCTTTCTTCGGGCGACAGTGCCTCAGGGTCTTCCCCTGCATCTATCCATCTTCTCTTAGAAAAGGTGAATTCCAGCTTGTTCCTGTAATATGTCGTGTGTTCCGAATGAATTATCGGCTGTATTTCAGGCACATCGAGATGTCCTATGCGTACAAGCTGGTCATAGACCTGCTGCTGTTTCGCCTCCAGCTGCATCTGATATGGCAACGGCTGCCATTTGCAGCCTCCGCATATACCGAAATGGCTGCAGAACGGTTCAAGCCTGTCCGGGGAAGGGGACACCATGCGGAGGATGAAGCCCTCCATATAGTTCTTTTTCTTTTTGGTAACCTTCACATCCACAATGTCCCCAGGGACCGCGAACTGAACGAAAAGCACAGTCCCGTCGATTCTTGCGAGAGCCTTTCCCTCAGCCGCAACGGACTCTATCCTGACGTTCTCCAGTATTATTTCCTTCTTTTTCCTTGACATGGTTCCGATTCTCATTCCTTACCCTTTACAAGTGCCTGGGACACATTTATCATGAAGTCGCCCATGGTTTCCAGCTGCGAGATCACATCCATGTAGTACATGCTCGTCTGGTAATTCTTCCCGTCATGTTCAAGATTTGCTATCTCCTCTTCCCTGAGTGTGTTGCGCATTTCATTGATATTCTGTTCGGCATCGTAGGCGTTTGAGATGTCCTTCAGGTTGTCGTACCCGACATTGAGATTGGCGATCATTACATCGTAAGCCTTGTCTACCATGTCAGTAAGGCGGTTGAGCTTCCTCAGCTCGTCTTCATCGAAGGCCTGTCCGTGGGCATTTTTACGCGAGAGTATGCGGCTGATGGCTTCCCCTGAGTCGCCGAGGCTCTCCAGCTCGCTGATAATCTTGTACATGGCCCGTATCTGGGCCTTTGAGTCACTGCTGATCTCTTCCTTGGAAAGTGCGTTCATGAACGATGCTATCTCATATTCGATCCTGTCCGAGATCTCTTCGTATTTTACGAGTTTTTCGCGGTATTCCTCGAATTTGTCCGCATCCTGCTCATTTATTGCGGACTTCACATAGCCGAGCCCTCTTTTTGAGATTTCTGCAAAATGCACAATCTCCTTCATTGCCTGCTCGATGGCCATTTCTGCCGTGGCAAGGTGTCCTGCGTTGATGTATTTGAGCTTGAAGCTCTCTTCCTCAGGCTTTGAAGGGCTCTTGATGATCCATTTCACCGCCTTCTCTATCCATGGGATGAACCATATCAGGATGCAGGTGTTGATCAGGTTGAACATGGTGTGCAGCATGGAGATGCCGTACAATGCTGCCGTCGATTCCATGGTCTGGGTACCTTCGACCTCACCGGCAAATGTGGCGGTTGTCGGATCCGGATAGCCGAACAAAGTGATTATCTTGCCGATGAATGACAGGAACGGCCTGTACAGGATCAGTACCCATATCACACCGAAGACATTGAACATTGTGTGCGCTATCGCCGCACGTTTCGCCTGGACATTGCCCACCGCCGCGGCTATGTTGGCCGTGATTGTCGTACCGATGTTTTCTCCGAGAACCATCGCAGCCGCCATCTCAAACGGGATCCATCCCATGTTCAGCATTATGAGCGTGAGCGCCATCGTGGCGCTTGAGGACTGGAGCACGAGGGTGAGGATGGTGCCGAACACCAGGAAGATCAGAACGGAGCCGAATCCGTATCCTGTCCATTTGGCGATGAACGAAAGCACTTCCGGATGGCTCTGGAGATCAGGCACCGACTCCTTCATGAAAGAAAGGCCGAGGAAAAGCAGGGCGAATCCGATGATGAATTCCCCGATGTTCTTGGTCCGGCTCTTCTTGCCGAGGGTGCAGATGAAGCCCACTGCCATCAGCGGAATCGAGAGCACGGATATGTCCATCTTGAACCCGAGGAGGGAAATGAGCCATGCGGTCACAGTCGTACCTATGTTGGCACCCATGATTACCCCCTATGGCCTGCGTGAGTGTCAGAAGCCCGGCGTTCACGAATCCCACCACCATGACAGTGGTGGCACTTGAAGACTGTATTATGGCCGTGATTCCGAGCCCTGTAAGCACCCCGCGCAGTGGGCTGGATGTCATTGCCGCAAGGAAATTCCTCAATTTTTCGCCTGCTGCCTTCTGCAGGCCGGAGCTCATCGTGTTCATTCCGTAGAGGAACATTCCGAGGGCGCCGATCAGAGTCAGAATCTGTAGTACCATAATATTATATTCTTATCAATTGGTTTCAAGGCAAATGAGGGAGTGCCTGCCGAAAAGGCGGGACACTCCTCTCATGGTCATTTTATCAGTTTTTCTCCCTTTTTGATGTCCATTGCAATAACTTCGGTGCATGCCTGGTATCTGTATGGGATATATTCGTACAGCTGCACGAACATTTTTCCTGTCTTGCTGTTCCAGTAGGCGTCGAGCCTCAGCCCGTTGCCTTTGTTTTCCTCGCTCAGGTCCGCATTTTCAGGGGAGGAAGAAATCGCCTTCGTGAGCGCGTCCTTGCTGTGTGCAGGGAAGAAACGCTCCTTCTTGCGGAAACTTTCGCCCGTAGACTTGTCCTTGTAGCCCGTCCTGAGCACCAAGGCGAGCACAAGTCCCGTCAGTATGAGGAAGAAACCGAGTATGTTGACCGGCGTCGGGGAGGGGATTGCCACCAGGATGCAGCCGGCTGCGAGAATTATAGCTGAAACCGTTATGTCTGTTGCAGAATGTACTCTGCTGAATTCTTTTTCCATTGTCGTTATGTTTTCTTTGTTTTCCGGCAGTGCCGGGATGTCTTGACTTTTTGTTTTGTTATTGGAATGGAGCATGATTACTTCATGCTGCCGGCGGAAATCCGCATTTAATGGAAAAAGATTCTAAATGACTAATTTTCTTAATATTATGAAGTGATGGTCTTTTGATTTCGTTCCTGAGGGAAATAGTCTCAGGGGACATTCGAATTCATGCAGCATCCTTTCTGAGAAGATCTTTCCGGCTTTCAGCCAGCACGAGTCCCTGTGCGGTATCTTCAAAGGATTCTGCCCCCGCATCGTCCCTCCGGTCTGCTGGCTCCGTTCAGTGAAGAATTCCGTCCCCGAAGCAGAAAGTCCGGGCGAGTTCCAATCTATGTACCGTTCGGAGGAATTGTCATATTCCCGTATCTGGAAAATCTCACCAGACGACTCTGCAAATCTCTGTCTTTCAGTGTTGTCCTCAGTTTGCTGACAATCCGCCGCCAGATACGCGAGCGCACCTGCCAGTAATGAAAGGATGAGTATATGCAGTTTTTTCATCATAGCGGTGCGCAAATTTATCCAATATTTCTGATATACCAAACTGACTGTAACAACATTTTAACATTGAGATTGCCTGCAGGGGGGACTGCTTCCCTATATTGGTTAACATAATATAAATTGTATGACAAATTTTTTTAAATCAAATATTGTAAGAGATTTATCTGAAAATCTCGTCTCTGGTTTTTCTGAGGAACAATACTGGGCAATCTGAAAAATAAGCTTTATGATTTTCATGTTGAGCATTGGATGATGAGCGATACAATTTTTGCGGGACAAATTTGATATGATTGTCTTTAATTGATATATTTGCACCGTTGGTACAAAGGCGTTTTTCATCTCCAATTCAATAGTAGCTATGAAATTAAAGGAAACTGACCTGAAAAAGCCGTTCTGCATGATGCTGACGGCCGTTTCTGTCTTCTCCCTTGCTTCATGTGTCAATGAAGAATATGACCTTAACAAGGGTATTGACATGACAATCAACATTGACGGTGACATCAGCGCACCTCTCGGAAGTACTGAAGCCATTATGATCGGCGATTTTCTTGACATCGATGAAGAGAATTCCGTATTGTTGGCAGACGAAACAGGTGACTATTCACTCCATGTGGAGGCGGAAGAGCCTGTAGGCGGGAATGTGATCATTCCAAGTGTCTTGATTGAAGACTATGAGTCACTTTTCGGCAATGGCGGCTTTTCTCTGGATGTGGATGTGAAACATTATGTAGATGCTGCAGGAGAGATTATCGGCGACGAAACGCCGGTGGAAGGAATAATTGTCACAGATGTTGATATCCTTAACGGTACGCGGCAGACGACTGATGTAATCATAAGACAGGATGTCAGTCAGATTACGGATGTTGTGAAGGCTCTCGGAACCATCGCATTGGATGCACCGTTGGTGCTGACGCTCGGCATCAGCGAAGGAGAGGTGACTGTGAACGGAGGATTGAAACTGACCTTTCCGGCATGTGTAGGCCTGTCTCTATCTGAGTCCTACGATTTCTGTTCGATTAATGAAGGGCACATCCTTGAATTTACGAGTGACGTCCCTGTGAAATCAGACTCCCCCGTTACCATTGCACTGCAGATGACATCAATTGACTTTACAGCACTTCAAGGCACGCAGCAAGGACTGGTCGGCAACGACATCATTGTTGAGCAGACTATTGAACTGTCTCATTTCCTGATAGATGCTGAGGCATCGGATTTCGGTTCAACTTTCGGGGATATGCCGACAGATCTTCAGATATCTCTCGATATGAGAGCCTTAAGAATGGGTGTGACCGGAGGAACAGCTGTAATTGATCCGTCAGTGGAGATTGAAGACGGGACGGTGTCTGTGGGTGAGCTCCCGGAATTCCTTACAGGAGAGAATGTTGTGCTTGACATATACAATCCTGTCATAAGGCTGGACGTGAAGAATTCATCGCCGGCGTCTGCATTGCTTTCTGCAAAGATACAGGGCTATGATGCTGACGGTAACGGAATCGGAACGGCGATCACTATAGGTTCATCAGACAAGGATGCGCCGGATGCAATCTTCATGCAGCCTGGAAGTACGTCATTCTATATTTCTGCCAGGGAGATAGAACTTGACATTGAAGACGTATACCCATTGGGCGAAAATCCCCCATGCAATGTGGTTGTGCCGGATCTGCCTGACATTGTCAGGACAATACCGTACAGCATCGGGTTCAGTGACATCAGTATAGTTGTCCCACATGAAGGAAATGCCGAAGACGGCTATGAGGAAAGTGATTACGTCATGGTAGTTTTCCCTGAAGACGGTTCGGATCTTGAATACAGTTTCAGCGCGGATTATACAATTGACGTCCCCCTGTCATTCGGAGAAGACCTTCATATTGAATATCCGTATGATATCACAGGGCTGAATGAAACACTTAGTCCCGATGACAACGGCACGACCATACGTATCAGGCAGGCGCAGATAAAGCTTACATTTGTCAATACCATTCCTTTGGACATGGGTGTGACTGCATCTCCGATTGATGTTGACGGAAATGTCATTTCTGACCAGTCGCTTAAGGTGGAGCTGCTGTCAGCCGATGGCGGCGAAGCAAAAATATCTGCCGGAACATTGGGAAATGAAACATCCTGCCCTTCCGTAATCAATGTGGAGGCCGATACCGAGACACTGAAGAAACTTGACGGATTCCGGCTGAACATAACAGGCGAGGCAAATGAGGAATATGTAGGGAATGCCTTGAATGCCAATCAGTATATCCGTATTATTGATATGTCTGTGCGAATCAACGGCGGCGTGGACATGCAACTGTAAAACTGATATGAAAGCGATTGATATGAAAAAAATATATATTGCATTTCTGGGCATCATGCTCAGTGTTTCAGCCTTCGCCCAGAATTTCAACTCGGCCTATTTTCTGGACGGCTACAAGTACAGGCACAGACTCAATCCGGCATTTGCATCCACAAGGGGGTATTTCGGGCTTCCTGCAGTCGGAGGTATATCAGTATATGTCCAGAGTGACCTCGGAATGAATACCTTGCTGTATCCGTATGGGGACAGGCTGACGACTTTCATGAACAGCAGCGTGAGTGCAGATGAATTTTTGGGCAAACTGAAAAAGAACAATTATCTCGGGGCTGATGTGTCTGCCAACATCATTTCAGTGGGGGCATGGGGCAATAAGGGATTTACTTCTGTGGAACTGAATGTGAAGGGGTCAGCAAATGTGAATCTTCCGTACGACCTGTTTGACTTCATGAAGAATGCCGGAGCAAGGCAGTCATATGACATAAGCAATCTCGGTGTCAGGGCCAATGCCTATGCGGAACTGTCGATCGGACATTCCAGGAGCATTACCGAGCATCTGAATATAGGTGCGAAGGTCAAGCTGCTTGTAGGCCTGGCAAATGTAAGGGCGCAGATTGACAACATGAATCTCCTGATGACAGAGGATAAATGGGCAGTGACCGCCAACGGTTCCCTTTCGGCATCAGTCCCTGGACTTGTGATACCGACAAGGGCTGAATCCGGTGCAGAAATCACAGGTAGCCAGAGTCCCGATGACCTTGATTTCAGCAATATAAGTTTTGATGCGGACAGGCTCATGTCGGATCTTTCCTCGTCTCTCGGGTTCGGAGCAGCAATTGACCTGGGAGCTGAATACAGGTTCGGAGGAATTCTCGAAGGCCTGAACGTATCTGCAGCAATACTTGATCTCGGATTTATCTCATGGGGCAGCGGCCTCAGTGCGACTACCGGAGAGAACGGCTGGGAATTTGACGGGTTCGATGATGTCTCTTTTGATGAGGGAAGTGGCAATACCATCGGAAATCAGTTCGAAGCGATGGGAGACGATCTTCTCAACATGCTGAATTTCCATAAGGACCAGTCGGGCAAGGCCAGGACAGACATGTTGTCATGCACCTTGAATCTGGCTGCAGAATACGAGATGCCGTTCTATCACAAGATGTCCGTCGGTTTCCTCTATTCATCGCGCATTGCCGGTCCGTACTCCAAGAATGAAGGGCGGTTTTCGCTGAATCTTTCACCTGCCAAGTGGTTCGGACTGTCGGCAAGCTATGGCATATCCGACCTCGGGTCGTCCCTCGGCGGAGTCATCAATTTTGATCTTCCTGGATTCGGCCTTTTTGTAGGTACCGACTATGTCTTCTGGAATGTCACGCCGCCGATTGACGGACTCGGTTTCGGACTCCCTTACAACAAGCTGAGGTTGAATCTGAATTTCGGGCTTACCTTCAACATCAGCCGCTACCGTACTTTAGGTGACTGGAGATAATGTGTTGTGAGGGGGGGGTGAGTTAAAATGCTTTGAGGAGGTGCCCTCTTCTGCAAGAGAGAACCCTGTCATTCCTCCAGAATGGAGTTTGACAGGGTTCTTTATGATTGCCGTTGTTTCCCTTAAATCAGATTCACTGCTTTGAGATCAGTTCTGCAACTGCAGCCATGTTGCATTTTTCAGGTGTATAGCCCTGAGGGAATGAAATCCCTTCTGAAATGAGCTCCATATCCTGCTTCTTTGCCATTTCGTTGAGAAGGCGGACGCTTGCCCCTGCCCAGGTGAAGGAGCCGAAGGCAAAGAAACGCCTGTTCTTCACGAGTCTTGCACAGAGTCCGTACATGAAGTTGTAGGCAGGCGGGAATATGTCATTGTTGTATGTAGGCGCTCCGATTGCTATAGTGTCATATTTGAATGCGTCCCTGTATGCGTATGAGACATTTTCAGTGCAGAGATTGTGGAGCGAGTATTTCACTCCCCTCTTGGCAAGTTCTGCCGCAAGGGATTTCGCAGCCTGGGCCGTATTGCCGTACATTGAAGCGTATGCTATGCACACTCCCCTTTCGGCCTCATATCTGCTGAGCTTGTCGTAATATGCGACCACATCTGCCACGTGGTTTTCCCATACCGGTCCGTGTGTGCTGCATATTCGCTTTATTTCAAGACCTGAAAGTTTCTTCAGGGCGGCCTGTACAGTCTGGCCGTATTTTCCGACTATGTTGGAATAATATCTTGTCATTTCATCCTTGAACTCCGCGAAGCAGTTCTCAGACTTGTCCAGCCAGCCGCACAGGCGCGCATCTGTGTCGGCTATTCCTCCATCTACTGCCCCGAATGTTCCGAAGGCATCTCCCGAGAAGAGAGTTTTCTCTTCAACGAAATATGTCACCATCGTTTCCGGCCAGTGTACCATAGGCGCCATATAGAATGCCAGCGTGGAGTTTCCGAGGCTCAGGGTATCCCCTTCCTTTACAACATGTATGTTGTCGGTGACGCCGTAGTAGCCTCCTATCATCGGGACGGCCTTGGCATTGGTGACTATCCTGATGTCCGGATATATTTCCCTTATCACCCCTAAAAGTGAAGAATGGTCAGGTTCCATGTGGTTCACCACCAGATAGTCTATCGGCCTGTTCCCTATCTGCTTCCTGATGTTTGACAGATATTCGTTGCTGAAGTCTGCCTCTGCGGTATCTATCAGTGCGATCTTGTCGTCTATGACAAGGTATGAATTGTAGCTGACGCCGAAAGGAAGCGGCCAAAGCCCTTCAAATATGACCTTATGGTGGTCATTTACCCCCACATATCTGATCTTTTCAGAAATTTTCCTGTTCATGGTATTATGTATTTTATATTATATCCGTTTTTCCAATCGGCAAATGTACGCGATATTTTTGAAATTTCAATTTTTCAAGGCCGCTCATGCTCCTCTGTATCAGAAATTGAGTCCGATTCCGAATGAAAGTGCGTTTGTCAGCATGTCATTTCTGCGGAGACGTGTTCCCGTTACCGGAGTCGGCACGCCATCAATTTCTTCCGTGACTCCCGGATGAGAGGCCAGAAGCTGGTAAGCAATCATGAAGTCCAGTTTCACGCTTCGGCTGAGGCTTATCCGGTATCCGCCTCCGAGCTTGGCAAACGGAGACACGTCCTTTTCATAGAAACTTCCTATGCCCGCTCCGGCATCTGCAAATGAAAACCATCTGCATTTCAAAGGGTTCTGGCCGTAAAGCACAGTAACGCGTACAGAAACCGGGATTGCTGCCTTGTCTTCGTACAGTCCGGCAATGCCGGCATAAAGCGCTATATTCACTCTTCTGCTTATATTGCAGCCTACATTTGCGAGAAGCTGGCCGTTTGCATTTGCTGAGCTGCGGAAGTCCTTTATATTGACCCTGTATCCTTCGTCTGCGATATAGTTGAAATGTCTCCATGCACCGAAATTAAGCAGGAAATTCCCCTCCACCCCGAATGTCATCCGCGGGAATGGCCTGTCGGGATTTCCGGCATTGAGAACAGGTCCAGCCTGCATCAGAATCATGAGCAGAAGCAATTTTTTCATGGCGGTCAGAATCTGTATTTTATTCCCAATTTCGGGGAAAGGATATGCATGAGCCCGTTTGTGTATATGTTCAGAGTGAGATTTCCCTCCTCTTTTACGAAATGTGCAGCAAGAGACGGCATCAGTCCGATGGAAATGCATACCGGCACCTCAAAATTGAATTCCACTCCGACATTGGCACAGAGTCCTGTCATAAGCCCATATTCTTCGCACGCGTGGTCCATCACATATCCGGCCGTGAAGCCAGGTCCTGCGTACCAGTTGAGAACGAAGTCCTCATGTTCTGACGAGGCGAAAATGAAATCTTTTATGTAGCTGAATCTTATGCCGGGACAACGGCTTTTGCCGGACAGTACATTATAAAGGTCTGCTTCCAGTGTCATGTCGTGGAAAGTGTTGCCTGATGCATGCTTCTGCCAGTTAAGACCTATGCCGCTAAAGGCAAATTCCGCACCCGCAGCCTTTGGTCCCGGACCGGCACCACATGCGGCATCCGGGTCAAGAAGCAGGGTGATGAGCAGCAGAATATGCAAGAATCGTCTTCCCATCGCATTTACAGTCAACCGATGTCCTTCTGCATGTGTTTCATCTGCTGTCCGAGAAATTCCTTATATCCGATGAAACTGAAGCCGAGCCTCAGATAGAGTGCCTCAGCCTTTGGCTTGTCCACGTCCACAATCAGTCCCACTGTTCTGAATCCGGCCTCCTTTGCCCTTCCGATCATTGCCTCGAACAGTTTCGAGCCGATGCCCATCGACCTCATGTCGGGCCTGACACCGGCCGAGTCAAGGTAGAACTCCCCTGCTTCGGTTTCCTTTACTGCCCCGAAATCGGACTCCGCGTCCGGAAACCTTTTCGCAAAGTCTTCAAGTATGGGGCGTTTCAATGTGTCGTAGCTTGCTCCGTCATAGCCGTTCATCGCGCCTGCAATCACGTTGCCCACTTCAGCTACCATAGTGTTTCTATAGCTGTAGAGTGTGTCTTCGGCCTGCACATAACTGCTGATTATTTCCGCAAACTTGTCTTCGTCCAGTTCAGGGCTCATCGCCAGGAACGAATCCATCGGCCAGGCCATCATGAACAGCCTTGCCACAGCATCGGCATCTTCCTTGCGTGCCGGTCTTACAATCACATTCTCCATATTGTTCTATACGTATTTGAATTCCATGTAGGTGGCGCCGAGCTCTTCCTTGAAGCTCCCTCCGATGAAGGCCACAAGGTCGCCCTTTGCGATCTTCCCGTCTTCAAGAAGAAGCTCTATAGAATTGCGAACAAAACCTTCCTTGCTCTCCTGGATGTCGAACTTGTATGCATAGATGTCGTATGTGAGGGCGAGTTCCCTCATCGTATACGCATTGTAGCACATGGCATATATCGGAACCTTGGGCCTGAACTCGGCAAGATACCTCCCCGTGCGGCCGGTCCATGTGTCGAAGATAATGGCTTTCACCGGCAGGTCCTTGGTGGATTCCACGAGGCTCTTTGCGAGTACTGCTGCAATCGGTTTCAATGCCTTGTCGAGATTGAGTTCCAGGGATATGTCGATTGACTTCTCCGCCTCCAGGGCGATGTTGCACATCGTCTTTACAGCTTCCACGGGGTATTTCCCGTTGGCTGTTTCTCCGCTCAGCATGATTGCGTCCGTGCTCTGGAAGATTGCATTGGCGACATCAGTCACCTCAGCCCTTGTAGGGCGTGGGTTTTCTATCATGCTGTGGAGCATCTGAGTCGCTATGATGACAGGCTTCTTGCGCAGACGGCATGTGTGTGTTATCTGCTTCTGCAGCAGCGGTATCCGTTCAGCCGGTATCTCCACTCCGAGATCCCCTCTCGCCACCATCACGCCGTAGCAGTATGACAGGATATCGTAGAGGTTGTCTATCCCCTGCTGGTTCTCTATCTTTGATATTATCTTCAGATGACTGTTTCGGGAGTCGAGAATTTCCTGTATTTCAGTAAGGTCATTCTTGCTGCGCACAAATGAATGTGCAATGAAGTCGATGTCGGCGTCAATGGCCCAGTTGATGAACTTGCGGTCTTTTTCGCTGAGGGCCGGCAGCGAAATGTGCACATTCGGCACATTCACGCTTTTCTTTCCCTTTATGACACCGCTGTTCTGCACTTCGCACAGCAGCTTCCCGTCGTCCTTTCCGGTGACGAACAGGTCGATCGCCCCGTCGTCGATCAGCACATGCGCCCCGACAGGCACATCATTCACAAAACCTTCGTAAGTCGTATAGAGCACATTCTTCGTGCTCACCATCCCGGGGCCGTTGTGTACCTCTATCCAGTCCCCGTCTTTGACTTCATATCCGTCAGGGTCTTCAGTCGGAGTCAGACGCACCTCAGGCCCTTTCGTGTCAATCAGGATCGCTATCTTGTCAGACACTTTCCTCACATTGTCCACTATCTTCTGGGCACCTTCGAGCGATGCATGTGCGGAATTTATCCTCACGACATTCATGCCGCTCTCATAAAGCTTCTGGATGAATTCGACATCGCACCTGAAGTCGGAAATCGTGCATATTATCTTGGTCTTCTTTGCTGGCATTGTTCTCTTGTATTTTTGGGAGTGCGAAATTAGCAAAAATATTTGCATCCGTCAACACGCCAAGGCTGCTCCATGCAGAATTCACGGGAGTCTGGTCCGATTGGTTACAATATGTCCCCAAAATGACAAGAATACGGAACGGCAACAAGGGGGATTTAACGGATAATCATTAAATGGTATGAGACATTTGAGATTGTCAGCATCTGATTCATATTGTTAGTATTTAAATTATTGAATCTTAATATTATATATTCATTTTCCAAGTTTTTCGCAATTTCCCCGATTAATTATAACAAAAATGTTTTGTTATTAAATTATTTTGTTTTATTTATTGATATATAAAATTTTGTGTTAAAATTTCATATATAATGGAAAATTCTCCCTGATATTCATCCCAACCGCCGTTTTTTGTATTTTTGGCCTGACGGCCATTTATACGGTTCACGCCTCGGCAATGCAAACTTGTTTTGCATTGCTCTCGGCTTCTGCGTATTTTTGCATCCTGACAAATAAAATCGGAGAAATGGATTTTGATGACAATATAGGAAGGAGCCGCATGCTTCCGCCGTTGCCGGAGAGAATGCGGCCGCACACGCTTGACGGATATGTGGGGCAGAAGCACCTTGTCGGGAAAAATGGGGTGCTCAGGCACATGATCGAGACCGGGAATCTGACATCATTCATCCTGTGGGGCCCTCCAGGCGTGGGAAAGACCACTCTTGCAAGGATAGTGGCGAAGAATCTCGGCAGGGAATTCTTCACCCTTTCCGCCGTAAGCGCAGGCGTGAAGGAGGTCCGTGATGTGATTGACAGGGCACGGGGAGGTTCGGTGTTTTCTTCCGGCGCAGCCCCGGTGCTCTTCATCGACGAAATCCACCGCTTCAACAAGTCGCAGCAGGATGCCCTTCTCGGCGCCGTGGAAGACGGGACAGTGGTGCTTATCGGAGCGACGACCGAGAACCCTTCCTTCGAGGTGAACACTCCCCTTCTCTCCCGCTGCCAGGTGTTCGTGCTCAAGAGCCTGGAGCCGGCGGACCTTCAGGAACTCCTGGACAGGACCCTCAGGGAGGACGAGATTATGAAGAACATGGACATCAAGGTCACGGAAACCGAAGCCCTGTTCCGCTATTCCGGCGGCGATGCCCGCAAGCTGCTAAACATACTTGAAATGTGTGTCGGGGCCATGCCGGGCGGACAGCCGATGGTGATCGACAACAAGGTCGTGACCTCCTGCCTCCAGGAAAACACCGCCATCTACGACAAGAGCGGCGAGATGCACTACGACATCATCTCCGCCTTCATCAAGAGCGTCCGCGGCTCCGACCCGAATGCCGCCGTCTACTATCTTGCCCGGATGCTTGTCGGAGGCGAGGACCCTCTCTTCATCGCCCGCCGCCTCTGCATCCTTGCCGCCGAGGACATCGGCCTTGCCAATCCCAATGCCCTCCTGCTTGCCAATTCCTGCTTCCAGATAGTGCACAACATCGGCATGCCCGAAGCCCGCATCCCCCTTTCCGAGACGACCATCTACCTCGCCTCCTCCCCCAAAAGCAACTCCGCCTACATGGCCATCGACAAGGCGATGGACCTTGCCTCCAAGACCCAGACCTCGTCCGTTCCCCTCTACCTCCGCAACGCCCCCACCAAGCTCATGGAGGACCTCGGCTACAGCGACGGCTACAAATACGCCCATGACTTCCCCGGCCATTTCGCCGATCTCGAATTCATGCCCTCCGACCTCTCCGGCACCCGCCTCTACGACCCCGCCGACAACAAAAAGGAAGAAGACATGCGCAAGAGACTGGCAGCACTGTGGGGGAAGTATGGGTATTGATGCATAATTATATTGTATATTTGCAACTGGATTCGGGACGATAGTAACTTCCGATAATGCGGCGTATGTACAGTAAGCGATAAAGTTAATGCTGTAAACTGAAGTTTCTGCGGAGAATCAAAAGAATATGTGGAATTCTTCAATCTTGATTCCATGATTTTGTCTGTATCGTCCAGTTCTGTCTTTGGCGTATTGATTATAACCTTTTTTCAATAGTCATAAAAAAATCAGATTTGCTTGCCTGACATTATTGTTGTATCTTGTCAAAGATAGTGTACATTTAAGAAATTCATATAGTTTCAGATAGTATGAAAAGATTTGTTTTGCTCGCTGTGTGCGTTCTGACAGGAATGGTTTGTAATGCCCAGCTTCGGCCTCCTGTACAGACAGATACCCTCGTAATCACGGGGGTGAAATACAATTACGCAGAGATCCGTAAGGAAAACTGGCCTTGCTCAGTCATCTACAAATCGACGACTATGTTTTCGATTGGTGACAGCAAATTTAAAATTCTTGATGCCAAAGAAGGCCTGTTAGATGACTCTATTTACTTTACACTGACGGATTTGCCTTATACGGACAATAATGAGTATACACTGATCTATAACGAGGATGAATATGACCATGTAATCAAAATCTGGTTCTCCGATTATGAGTTTACATGCAAAAAGCTTCCGCCTGCATTTGAGAGTGTTGAAACTGGAACGGATGCATTTGGCGAACAATTATTTGCGGATACATCAAAGGAAGATTACGGCCAATCTTCGGACTCCGTTGACACAATTGACTCAATTGAAAAAGAAATACCGTTCCAATTAGTTGAAGAAAAACCTTCGTTCAAGGGTGGTAATGCCAACGCATTTTCAAAATGGGTTAATGAAAGGCTCGTTTATCCGGAAATAGCAAAGAAAAACGGTGTTTCCGGCCGCGTCACACTCCAGTTCACAGTGGAGACAGACGGCAGGGTGACCAATGTGAAGGTTCTCCGCGGAGTGGACCCGTCACTTGACAAAGAAGCAGTCAGGGTCGTTTCTCAGTCACCTAAATGGGAACCGGGTAAGCAGGACGGCACACCTGTTAATGTAATATATACATTTCCTGTCATTTTTCAGTTGCGGTAACTTTTCTGTTCTTCAGTTTATAAATTCTGTCACAAGCAAGTCGGATGCTGAAAGTCCATGCCGAAGGCTGCCGTGAGGCGGGAGCGGAGGGACGGGGAAGATGGAGGGGCGAGGAAGAGGCCTTGTGGTGTGAGGAGAAGGAGGAGATCGGAGAACTGGAGGGCGACTTCGAGGTCGTGTGTAGAGCAGATGACGGTCTTGTGCGCTTCGGTGGAGAGACGTTTCAGGAGGAGGGCTGTCTTGCGGCGGTTGGGCCAGTCGAGGAAGGCGGTGGGCTCGTCGAGGAGGATGACGGGGGTGTCCTGGGCGATGGCGCGGGCGATGGAGGCCATCTGGCATTCGCCGTCGGACATGGTGTCGAGCATCCTGCTGGAGAATGAGGACATTCCGGCGAGGGATAGGGCCTTTTCGATGGCGGATTCATCGGCGGAGGAGAGGCTTCCGGACCAGCCGGTGTACGGGGAGCGGCCGAGGGCGACGAGGTCATGGCAGCTCAGGCCGGGGATGCGGACCTTTTCGGTATTGACGAAGGAGAGAAGGCGGGACCTTTCGGGGATGGAGAGGGAGGACAGGTCCTTGCCATCGTAAATCATTTTTCCGGATACCGGGGGCAGAAGGCCGGCCATGGTGCGCAGGAGAGTGCTTTTGCCGGAACCGTTGCAGCCGGCCATGACGACAAATGTGCCGGAAGGGATTACTGCATTGAGGCCGGAAAGGACGGTACGGCGGCCGTAGCCTATGGAAAGGTCTTTAATTTCTATCATAAGAGCTGTTGTCAATTTCAAAACGGTTTTTTGATCCTGAGGACAATCCAGATGACTATCGGGATGCCGAGGAGGGAGGTCATGACATTGACCGGAAGGGAGCAGAGGCGCGACAGGATGTCACAGAGAAGCATGAGGACGGCTCCGGCAAGGGCGGTGCACGGAAGCAGGATGCGGTGGTCGGAGCGGCCGGTCATGAAACGGGCGATATGAGGAGAGGCAAGGCCGATGAATCCGATGGGGCCGCAGAATGCGGTGACAGTGCCGGCAAGGAGGACGGTGGCGGAGTATATCACATATCTGGTGCGGCGGACATTAAGGCCCATTGTCACGGCGTATTCCTCGCCCAGATGGAGCATGTTGAGCGGCTTGACGGAAATGACAGCGAGAAGCAGGCCGACAAGCACTGCCCCGGCAAGAAGAGGCAGCTGGCTATGGGAGACAGAGCCGAGTGAGCCCATTGTCCAGAGGACATAGGATTTCAGGGATGTGCTGTCGCTGAAGAACTGCATCACCTGCACGAGGGCGTCGATGCCGGAGCTGAACATCATGCCGAGTATCAGGACGACCATTATGTCTTTCATACGGTGGCTGACGGCGGCGACAAGAAACATCACGGCTCCGGCTCCGATCCAGGCGGCTCCGGCAAGGCCGAGGTTTTCGGCGAGGCCGTTGCCAATGCCGGCGGCGGGCAGGCCAAGCACGAAGAGGGCTGCTCCGAGGGAGGCACCGGAATTGATTCCGAGCACGAACGGACCGGCAAGCGGGTTCCGGAAAAATGTCTGCATGATGAGGCCGCAGACGGATACGGCTATGCCGGCAAGGAGGGCTGTGACGGCTCTCGCGGTTCTGATTTCAAGGACAATGGACCTTGTCTGCGACGGTACTTCACCTCCGGCATAAGTCCGGATGATGTCGCCTGGGGAAATTTCTGCCGAGCCCGTGGTGAGGTCCAGGGCAAAGAGCAGAAGAAGGACGGCAACAGACAGGAGAATGAATGCCTTGTCTTTATGTTTCTGGAACATTTGCATTGATATTAATCACTCATATTCTATATGTTTATTCGCAAAAATGGTCCGGGTCATGCCGGAATGACCTTTGGGGTAATTATGCGGATAAGTATATCATTTTATATTATTATATGGCAATTTTCTGTAGTAATACAATGAGTCGCAGGAGGATGCGTCCGCATCGGGATGAAAGATGCGGATCAGGTCCCGGAGGACAAGGTCTGGATGTGCGGGAGCGGTTTCCCAGAACTCGTTGCCGCCGCCGGGGCTTTTTCTTGCGTCATTGTTGTAGACAAGGCCTTTCCTGAAGCACTCCACGGAGGCGAAACCGGGGCATGCCCTTGCAAGTTCCTCCAGGGTGGATATGCTGCCGGTGTCGAGCCAGATGTCTGCTGAGGATGCGAGCATGAAGGACTCTTCACGGTCAACGGGAGTCGATCTGTTGGTGTCATTCCCTTTGTAGACATACTCCCCTCCCGCATCCCTGATCATGCGGACGATGGAGCTGCGGGGCGAGGCCATGAACCAGGTGTCCCCGTAAGGGGCATTCAGCATGACTGCAGGCCTTTTCCGTGAGGACAGTCCTGCGGCGACAGTCTTGAGGGAATCATATCTGTGGACGATGGAGCGGAACTCGGACTCCCCTTTTTCTCTGATTCCCAGTATCTCCGCCAGGGCTACAATCCATTCGGCCCTGCCGAGAGGATCCTCTTCAAGGTATTCTCCCATATAGAAATAAGGTATGCCTAACGAGACGAGCTTCTTTTCCATCGGGCTTTGCGAGGAGATGCCGTATATGAGCACAAGGTCCACGGGACAGGACAGAAGACCTTCGTAGTCCGGGTCGGAATCACTGCTGATTTCCAGAATATCGTCCATCCGCCGCAGAATCTCCGGGTCTGAAATGAATTTTTTGCCGGAAATTGCGGCAATGCTGTCACAGGCATCCAGGCGGGAAAGGAGGCCGACATAGGAGGATGACATGACTGCCAGACGGGAGGCATGGTCTTCTAACACCTGCCCTTTGAAGCCCTTGGGCGGCCGCTCTCCGCCACGTGCGATGAAAAGCTCCATTGCAGTGGAATCGGCTTCCTGCCAGGCACATTTGACACGCACGACACGGCTGCTGCATCCCTTGTCGCCGACTATGTCGAAGCCGGAGGCATATTCAGGGGTGTAATGGACTGTATCGTATTTGCCGGAGGCATTTCCTGCGGATGAACACGAAACAAAAAATACGGCGATGACAGAAAATATCAATATCTTATTCATCTTTCATTGATTTGAATATCATTATCTATAATTCATTTAAAAATTCCTCGATTTCATTCTGGATGACAATGCAGTAAAATCCTTATGCTGATAGTCATATCATTTCCATTTCGGGGTTATTCCTATGAAAAATTCAAAATTTATCCCGGGCATCGGTCTGGAGAGCACGGTGACATAGCTTTCATTGAAGAGGTTCTTTACGGCGAGGGACAGGGAAATGTCCGCCCATCTGAAATCAAGGCCTCGGGAAAGGGTCAGATCATTCATGAAATAGGGCGGTACGGAACCTGACGGACCGGATTCGTTGCTTGACATCACATAGCGTGTGCTGTACCAGCACCATTTGTAGAGGAGTTTCCATGACCTGAACGCCAAGGATGCCATGACCGAAGACGAATATTCGGGGACATACACAAGCTGTTTCCCGGCGGAGGTGTCGCCTTTGAGGCCGGTGCCTGAAATGTTTCTTGACGGGGACCATGTGAAATTGCCGCCGAAACGGAGCTGCCACTCCCCTGCCGGTTTCCAGGAAAAGTCAGCCTTCTGCTCCACACCGTAGGCATGGACTTCCAGAAGATTCAGCGGAGTATAGAAATTCTTCCTCGGCCCATATGGAAGCCAAAGTATCCAGTCCTTTATGCGTGAGTCGAACCAGGCTCCTTCAGCGGAAAGGGAAACAGTCTTCCATTTCTTTGAGAATGACCATCCTGCATCATACGAAAAACCGGTTTCAGGCCTGAGGTCCGGGTTGCTGCCGGGGAGAAAATACATGTCATTCAATGTCGGATAACGGTAATTTCTTGAGGCAGAGCATTTCAGGTACAGTCCTGCGGCCTTCCATACAAGGAAGTCGGCATTGAACATCGGCACCGGCAGGGAAACTCTCTTTCCTGCAACCTCTTCCCTCACCGACAATGACAAACCTACTCTCTCCACAGGCTTCCAGCTGAGGGAAACGAACAGATCGGCATCCGTACGGGAAATGTCATATCCCTGCCGGGAAACATCCTCTTCAGAACGCACGATATAATGATGGGCAGCAATGTCGGCGCGGAAAATCCATCTGGCAGCAAAGCGCCAGAGCACGCCTCCTTTGAGGAAAACGGTGTGTGTCCTGCTGCGGGAATGGGTCATCTGCGACCAGTTGCCGTTGCCGGCGTCGAAGGCATAGTCATATCTGAAATCCGTATTCGCATAGCCCGCATGCGCCGAAAGGTCCAGGTTTCCGAAACTTCGCCTCCATGAAGCAACCGCCCTGGTCGTGATTTCATTCTGTTCATTGATGAAATCTCCCGGGTCGGAATAGTCCACTGTCAGCTTCGACAGCTGCCTGTATGATCCGAGGTGCCACACGGAGAGTGAGAACCTGTCCCCGGCCTCTGTTTCATAGCCTGACTCGAAAAGGATATGATAATCCCTGAATTTGCCGTTTTCATTGTATTCCACGGGATGATATGACGCAATTATGTTCATTTCATCGTCATATACATTTTCCTTCTTGTCCATGTTCGTGTATCTGAATCTGTTGGGGGAATATGAAAATACCGCCCGCAGGGATGCGTGGAACCGTTTGTGCCCGTAGTCGAGCCTGAGGAAATCGTCCACAGTCAGGAAAGAGCCGAAGCCCTGTACGAACTGCATTGAAAATCCGTCTTCCTTTCTTGGCTCCGTATGCAGCAGGAC
>JADIMO010000081.1 GCA_017694755.1 Candidatus Cryptobacteroides merdavium | reverse complement strand
CACAATGACACAGGGGCGGTCAGAAGACCGGGGAAAATACGGACTCTGCCGCTCCTGATATTTATGCAGGAGACGATTTCTTAACCCAATCATGATGTCCCGCATTCTGGATATACATTTCATACAATGGACCGGACTTACGGTCTCATTGACATTGGCCATTGTCCTGATGCTGATAAATGTTCCACGCACGGAATATGCAAAAAAACTGACAAGGGCGAAGACCACCATCGCGACCAACTTCATGGTGGGTGCCTTCATTTTCGGGTACACCCTCTATCATTCAGAACTGCCTGACTATGAAAATTTTTCAGCCATTACCATGCTGATAATCACGGCATTCTCGTCCATCATCATGTCATATTCCCTCATAAACCTGATGCAGCCGAGATACATCGACGCCAGCAGATTCATGATCAGCGTCTTCATCCTGTTCTTCGTCAGCGCGGTGCTCACCGAATCATTCTTCTCTGATGACAAGAGACTGCATAAGATCACGCTCATCGTGGCCATAACGATGTATGCCATCCAGAACTCATATCTGATCATCATTTTTGACAAGGCCTACAAGAAGTCCCTCGAACTTCTTGAAAAATATTATGACGAGGACGAAAAGCACAAGCTCAAATGGATAAGGTTCTGCTATATCCTGACCATGCTGACGACAATGTTCGTGATTGTCTACATGTTCATTCCGAAAGAGCTCATCAAGATATACACCGCTTTCTATATCCTGTATCTGATATATTTCACCGGCAACTTCATTTCCTTCCTCGGAAGCCACAAGCTTCTTCTGGACGCGTTCGGACACAGTGCCTTCTCAAGGCAGGGCGCGCTCAGGAAAAGGAGACAGGCCAAAAGGAAGACCGATGAGACGGCGGCTGTCATTGCAGGCAGCGGAAATACCGATGATGTCAACCAGGAATTCAATGCCATTGAGCAGGCCCTAAAAAAATGGGTAAGCCAGAAAAAATACCGGGAATATGACAAGAGCCGCGAAGAGGTAGCCCACGAACTCGGGACAACAAGGGAAATGCTGCACCTCTACTTCACAGAAAAAGTGGGACAGGACTTCAGAAGCTGGAGGACAGACCTGAGGATAAACGACGCCAAAGAGATGCTACTGGACAAGCGCGACACATCCATCAATCTTATAGGGGAAATGGTCGGGTTCAGCGACAGATCCAATTTCCACAGACAATTCACCAAACTCGTAGGATGCTCACCGAAAAAATGGAGAGATACCGGCGGCAATACTGAATTCTGCTGATCAATGCAAAGGTGCCCGGCTGATGTATATGGGAGCCATATTGGCACAATAGGCATCAATTCCCGAATCATACAAACCCGAACGCCACGCATAAACGCTTTTAGCCTCTACGGCAGGACCGTTCCCGTCAGGCATTGTTGCCTGCACCAGTATGATGACGTCTCCGTCCGGACGCAGCTGGAGTCTCGCTTCATAATATCCGTCACTTGAAGTCAATGTTTCTGCCTTTGCAAGAGGCACTGTGCAGCCGCTGTCTTCCCTGTCGAATATGGTTATGGAAATTGCTGCCCCCCCGCTGCAGAGAGCATCGGGTCACTGTCCGCTCCTTCATAAACGAAACCACGCACAGACAAGGCCGCCATTCCGTCGGCATCAGCCATCAGTTCATCATCATAAGACATGCATGACTGCATCAGCGGCAGCGCCATGCAGCACACACAGAGGATATTCTTCAATATAACTTTCATTCCGGCATCAGATTAAGCCGGTTCAGATTTCAGACACGGCTGCAAATATACGCAAAAGCTGAGCGCAGAGCAAATAAATTTGCTCTGCCGAGGTGCAACAGTATATGTAGCCGTCAGGCTAAATATACGCAAAAGCTGAGTTCTAGTCCGGAATGACAATGAGGGGGTATTTTTTTTGCGGATAGACACTAAAAAAAATGAAGATGACCCCGGTTTTCGAGTCATCCCCATTCATAAATCTGCATAAACCACTGAAATTCAGCGGTATGACATCTTTGATTTTTACTGATGCGCAGGTCTGAGCAGGTCAAGCACAACCTTGACAGGATTGAAGGTCTCCAGAGGCACCTCCACGAACATCGTGTTCCAGTCACTCATGGAGCCGTTCCACAGACCTGGAAGTTCGAGGGCCTTCAATTCCCTGCCCTGATAGCTCTTCGAGCTGATGAAGCCGGCATCATGGTCCACATGCTCAAGAAGATTGAACGGCTGTCCCTTATAGTCATGAAGACAGCATACGAGGTCCACAGGGTTGAAGTGCGTGGCAGATGAAAGCGCAGCCTTGGCATCCGGGTCGGTCATGTTGATCTGGACGCTTTCAAGTATCTGGAGAGAGGTAGAGCCGTCCTTTTCGGCTATTATGAACGGTCCGCCGCCCGGCTCGCCCTGGTTCTTCACCATTCCGCAAACGCGTACAGGCCTGTTGAGCTTCTTCCTCAGCATCTCCACCCTTGAAGTGCAGTCGGCAGCCTTCGGCAGGGTTATGCACAGTTCCTTGTCAAGGAAGTCCTCTATCCTGTCGCAGAGCGCCCTGCAGCTCTCTGAGCATACATCAGTGCAGGCATCAAGCTCACGCAGGAAGCCATGCAGGGTGTCCCTCAGTTCAAGACATTTTCCAAGCAGGATCTTCTTATATTTCGCAGTCACAGGCAGGAGGCGTTCATTGGCAACATTGTCTATGTTCTTTATCGAAACCACCTCTTCCTTTATATTGTTGAGATTATATATGAGGGCACCGTGTCCGGCAGGCCTGAACAGCAGCGAATCCGTTTCAGTGCGGAACGGACGGTTCTCCACATCCACCGCCACGGTGTCCGTAGCCTTGTCCTGGAATGTGAAGGTGATGTTGTACTTCACGCCATAGCGCCTTTCATATTCAGCCTTGACGCTCTCATATACCTCCTCGAACAGCGGCCTGTGCTCCGGAGAGATTGTCACCACGATATTGGCGGTTCCGTCAGGGTTGCGCATATAATCCTGAGCCTCCACAAGATGCTCCGCAAAGGCAGTCCTTGCCTCTCCGTCTGCGTATCTGTGGAACTTGATGACGCCCTTCGGCTTGGAACCATAGTTCAGCCCCTCGCCGGTCAATGTCTTTGAAAGCACGGATTTCCTGTACTCCGCACTGTCTTCCGGCTCGCCGAAAAGGGCCGGATCATAAAAGGCGAACTTCCTGATATTGGCTGCAAAGCGTGCAGCAGGCGAATCCGGCTTCACATCCTCACCGGAACGGAGCACATCCAGTCCGCTGAAAAGGTCCTTGAACATTCTTGAAGCCGCACCGGATGCCGGCACGAACTTGCATTTCCCGTCCATGTGCGCACTGCCGTAATATTTCACTGCAGCTTCCTCTCCTGCGGCATCAAGCACCTTGATGCCCCTTGCCGGAGTGGCCGGAGCCACGATCTTCATCCACGGGAAGCCCTTCCTGAAACGTTCAACCTGTTCTTCCACGGTCTTGACAGACGAGCCTCTTTCCTCTATCTGCCTGATGTCTTTTTCCTGAAACATTGTCTTATAAGTTTTAATGTCATTAATCAAAATATGAATAATTTCAAATGCTGCCTGTCAAAATATGATTCCGTCAATCCACATATATTTCCCGCCGGTAATTGTATTCCGAACGGAATTTCTCAAAGTGCTCCGGTTCCATCCTGAACATGAAGTCATCGGTGAATATCGGATAATTGTACTGGAGCACCGCCGTTATCTGTCCCTGGTTCATCCCGGTGAGGTCAAGATGGACAGGCTTAAGCTCCGGTCCGCCTCCCTGCGGGAAGAAATCATACAGAGGGGCTATCCCGAAATGCCTTGCGACCGCCTGCACAGAAGACGCCGTCCCGTTCTGCTTTCCCTGATAGGAATACCCGGCTATATGCGGAGTCGCGATGTCCACCATTTCAAGGAGTTCCATATTGATGTCCGGCTCATTGTTCCATGTGTCGATGATCACCGGCCCGAGCTTCGGAATAGCCTCCATCAGGGCATTGTCATCCACCACCTCCCCACGGGAAGTGTTTATGAAAAATGCCCCAGGCCTCATGAGATTGAAGAAATTCTCATCAGCCATCCTTCTTGTCGTGGCGTCCAGCGGCGTGTGTATGGTCACTATACGGGAATTCAGCAGGAGATGCTCAAGAGAACAGAACCCTTCGGGGCCTTCCTTCTCCGCCCTCGGAGGGTCGCACCTGAGCACATTGAAGCCTATGTGCCGGGCCATGTGCTCCACAAGCCTCCCCACATTGCCCACGCCGATTATCCCGAAATTGTCACCCGGGGAAAGCTTTATCCCCTTGCGGGAAGCGGTCCCGTACAAGGCAGAAAACACATACTGCATCACACCCCCTGCATTGCAGCCCTGGGCATTGTGCACCTCTATCCCATGGGAATTGCAATAGTCAAAGTCAATATGGTCCGTCCCGATGGTCGCCGTGGCTATCATTGACACCTTGGAGCCATCCAGAAGCTCCGCATTGCACCTCGTCCTCGTCCTTATTATGAGGGCGTCGGCATCCGCCACATCCTCCTTCGTCATGCTGCGCCCGTCAATATATACCACATCCGCATAAGGCTCGAACACCCCTTCCAGAAAAGGAATGTTCCTGTCTGCAACTATCTTTATCCTGTCCATTTTCAATCCTATCCGTTTACCTTAAAACCAGTCTCTTCACCTCCAGGACCTTGCCCTTGCCGGAAATCTCCCCCGCCTCATTCCTCAGTTCGGCATTGATCTGATGCAAAAGCTGCTCTCTGCGCACCGTCAGCATGCTCCTGACCACCGAAGAACTTATGCTGCAGCAAAGGGTCCCGTTCCTGAAATACTTGTCCATCGTGTATTCCGCCGCCCCGGAAACCTTGTCCCACGCCGCGAATATCCTCATGTCGTTCAGCCCCACCTCCAGCTTAAGGTCTCTGATACATTCCTCTATGAGCTTGTCGATGGCCTGAGGATCCCTCCGCCTCATCACTATATAATTACCGATGTCTTTCATTGCCTAACGCATTAATCATTGCCTTCCCCATGCAAACAATCAGTCAAATTACCGGAACCGGTCAATTCCATACATCAGCCTGTCAATTCCATACATCAGCCTGCCAATTCCACGAATCAGCCTGCCCGGACATCCATTCATTCCGGTCCGGACCTCACTGGCGCGCGAAAGTCCCGGCAGTACATTCAAAATAAGCCCTGTCGTCAGTAAGGCTGTCCACGAGCCCTGCCATCCTCACCTTGTTGCTGTCCGTGATGAAGATCTGCCCGAAATCGCTCCCCGTCACCATCGACAGCAGATTGGCTATCCTCTTCATGTCCAGCTTGTCGAAGACATCATCCAGCAGCAGGGTCGGAGCGAAGCCGTACGCCCGCTTCATTATCTCGTACTGCGCGAACTTCAGCGACACCAGGAATGACTTCTGCTGCCCCTGCGACCCGCATCTGCGTATGGGATGCCCGTTCATGCCGAAGACGAAATCATCCCTGTGCACCCCTGCAGCCGTGTATTTCAGCGCAAGGTCCTTCTCCGCATTGGCCGCAAGCAGCTCGTCCAGCGGCCCTCCGTCCAGGTCCGACCGATACTCCATCTCCACCGTCTCCTGTCCTCCGGACACTTCCCGGTAATACTCCGCCACCACAGGCGACAGATCTGCCACAAACTTTTTCCGAACCTCGTATATGTAGTCCGCATGGACCTTCATCTTCATGTCGAACACGGTTATCAGATCCCTGTCCACCGCGAATCCCTTCAGCATCCTGTTGCGCTGCACCAGTAGCCGGTTATATTGCTGCACTGCGGCAAGATACTCCCTGTCCATCTGGGCGAGCACCGAATTGACGAACTTCCGTCTCTCCTCCCCCGACTCGCTCACCAGCGAAATGTCCGCAGGGGACACCATCACTATCGGCAGCACTCCTATATGTTCGGAAATCCTCCCGTAGGGCTTGTCATCCCGCATCATCTTCTTCTCCCCCTTCGCCGTCACCTGCACTGCAAAACGGCTCTCCAGACCGTTCTCCATCCTGTAATTCCCGGAAATGGAGAACTCCTCCGTCCCGTACCGGAAATTGAAGCGGTCAGAGGCAGAAAACGCGCTCTTGGTCATCGACAGGTACCACACGGCATCGAGGAGATTGGTCTTCCCCTCCCCGTTGTTCCCCGAAATGCAGTTTATGTTGGGCGAAAAGACCAACTCCTGGAATCCTATGTTCCGGAAGTTGGCCACCATTATTTTTTCCAATACAGGCATGCGTCAATCTTAACTCCCGACAAAGATAGGAAATATTAATTGTCGGTTTATAATTTTTTTATAAATTTGCGCCCTGTTTCAGAACTGGGAAAAATTAAAAAATCAATATCATGTCACACGAAAACAAAGAGAAAGAGAGAGCAAAAGAGAACACGGCGGCCGTAGTCGAGGCTGTGTCGAAGACAGAACTTTTCTTCAGCAGCAACAAGGTGGCCATCACCGTCATCATCGCGGTGCTCATCCTCGCCGGATTGGGATTCTTCTTCTGGCACAAATACGGCTACATGCCGCAGAAGGCAGAGGCCATGGAGCAGATGTACCCTGCCGAGGCCAATTTCAGGGCTGCAGAATATGAACTCGCGCTGAACGGGGACGGCAATGTGCTCGGTTTTGCCCAGATAATAGACGAATACGGCAAGAAGGCCGGAAAGGCAGCATATTTCTATGCCGGAGTCTGCGAGCTCCAGCTCGGAAATTGGGACAGCGCCATCAGCTATCTCTCAAAATACAACGGCAAGGATGAAATCCTCCTCGCACGCGCCACTGCATGCATCGGAGATGCTTACGTAGGGCTCAACGACTACGCCAAGGCAGTGACTTATTTCGAGAAGGCCGCAGCCACAGCCGACAACATGTACGCAGCAGGCTATCTTCTCAAGGCCGGAGTGACATACGAGGAGCTCGGACAGAACGACAAGGCTCTCGCCGCCTACAAGAAGATAAAGGACAAATATCCCCAGTCAATGGAAGGATACGACATCGACAAGTACATTTCAAGGATAGAAGCCGAATAAGACTTCACAATGCAACATAAGGGACAGAATCATGGGAAGAGCATTTGAATTCAGAAAAGAAAGAAAATTCAAGAGGTGGGGGCACATGGCCCGCACATTCACCAAGATAGGCAAGGAAATCACCATTGCCGTGAAGCAAGGCGGACCTGACGTGACCGGCAACCCGAGGCTCAGGGCCCTCCTCCAGACCGCCCGCAGCGAAAACATGCCTAAGGACAACATCGAACGCGCCATCAAGCGTGCCAGCGACAAGGACCAGAGCGACTACAAGGAGATAGTTCTCGAAGGCTACGGCCCGCACGGCATCGCCTTCCTCGTGGAAGCAGCCACCGACAACAACAACCGCACCGTGGCCAATGTCCGCTCATATTTCACCAAGAGCGGCGGCTCCCTCGGCACATCCGGCAGTGTTGACTACATGTTCGACCGCAAGTGCATGTTCCGCATGAAAAGCGACAAACCGGTTGACATCGAAGAGCTTGAACTCGACCTCATCGACTACGGCGCAGACGAAGTGTTTGAGGAGGTTGACGAGGACGACAACAGGGAGATCATCATCTACGGCGAATACACTGCCTTCAACAACATCCAGAAATACATCGAGGACCACGGCTATGAACTCCTCTCCGGAGAATTCACACGCCTCCCTAACGTGGACCTGAAGGATGTCGCCCCGGAAGACAGGGCCGAACTTGACAAGCTCGTTGAGAGGCTCGAAGAGGACGACGATGTCCAGAATGTCTACCACACAATGAAGCCTCTTGACAACGAATAGGACACCAGACAGTTACATACGGACCAAAAAGCAGGCTCCGGTATTTCCGGATCGCCTGCTTTTTTTGTAACATAAAATTATACATTGTGATTCAATGCCTTACGGACACGGGGGGGGTAAAAACTCTATTTGGGTCTTGCTTATACGTACTAATATTAATATCTTTGCTTTCAATTCGCTGGCAAGACAAATATCGTTCATGGTCAAACAGAGGTTATATTCAGATATTGCTTGTCATAATCCTTTGAGGCACAAATACATATCAGAGCCTCGAAGCCCTAGGGTTTTGCCGTACCGCCAAACGGCCCTTACAAAAAACTTATCCATCTAATCTTGGCACACATATGAATCCGGAAATCGCAAACTTCCTGTTCATGGCAAGCTCTCTGCTATCCGCCATTATCCTGGGGATAATACTTATCCCGAACATACTGATCATTTCCTACAAGAAAAAACTTTTTGACGAGCCTGATGCCAGAAAAGTACACAAGCATCCGATTCCACGACTCGGCGGACTGTCATTTTTCCCGGCCATCCTTATAGCTCTATTCTTGAACATCGGACTGAGATATGCTTTGGGACATCCTCTCGAAGGAGAAGACATCGAGCAGATTTGGAATGAATTCCTTTTTCTCTTTTCTGGACTTACAATGCTGTATCTGGTAGGTGAAGCCGACGATCTCATAGGTGTCGGATACAAATACAAATTCCTCATCCAGACCATAGCAGCTTCACTGCTTGTAATTTCTGGCAACTGGCTGAATTCTCTCGGCGGATTTTTCGGCATATACGAGATTCCGTTATGGGCAGGCGTTCCTGTCACCATATTCATAGTAGTTTTCATCACCAATGCCATCAACCTTATTGACGGCATAGACGGATTGGCGTCAGGACTATGTTGCATTGCTTTGATCATACTCGCCGGAATGCTGGTCCTCGGACAGGAATTCATTTACGCCACAGTTGCACTTGTCACTTTAGGCATTGTAATGGTATTCTGGTTCTACAATGTATTCGGTAATGAAAGGAAAGGCCACAAG
>JADIMO010000080.1 GCA_017694755.1 Candidatus Cryptobacteroides merdavium | reverse complement strand
GAGTTCGCTCCGACAAGAACATTCAGAGGCCATTCGGGCAATCGTAAATAATTTTAAAATGAAATTGTAATTATGGGAGCTCGTAAAAGACAAATGGCCGAGAGGCTTAAAGAGATAAAGAAGCAGACAGCCATAGCAAAGCTGAATGATGTGCCTACATCGCCCCGCAAGATGCGTCTGGTTGCAGACCTCGTCAGAGGGGTTGAGGTGAACCGTGCCCTTGACATTCTGAAATATTCAAAGAAAGAGGCATCCATCCGTCTTGAGAAACTTCTCCGCAGCGCAATCGCCAACTGGGAAGCAAAGAATCAGGACAGGAGTCACGAACTGGATAACGGCAATGTATATGTGCAGACCATCATGGTAAATGAAGGCCGCACGCTCAAGAGAATCCGTCCTTGTCCGCAGGGAAGGGCCGGCAGGATCCGCAAGCGTTCCAACCATGTCACCGTCATCCTCGATGTAAAGAAACCAACTGCAACAGTGGAGGAATAATTTATGGGACAGAAGACAAATCCTATCAGCAACAGAATCGGTATCACCCGTGGTTGGGACTCTAACTGGTGTGGTGGTAGCTATGCGGAGAAGATAGCAGAAGACTATGAGATCCGCAAGTATCTCGTGAACCGTCTTGCAAAGGCAAGCCTTTCCAAGATTGTCATCGAGAGGACACTCAAACTCATCACCGTGACTATCCACGCTGCCAGGCCGGGTGTAATCATCGGCAAGGGCGGCGCTGAGGTCGACAAGCTCAAGGAGGAGCTCAAGAAGGTGACCAAGAAGGATGTCCAGATCAATATCTTCGAGGTTAAGAAGCCTGAGGTTGACGCCCACATCGTGGCTGACAACATCGCTCGTCAGATCGAGGGCCGTGTTTCCTACAGAAGGGCCATCAAGATGGCTGTAGCCACCACCATGAGGGTAGGCGCAGAGGGTATCAAGGTTCAGATCAGCGGCCGTCTCGGCGGTGCCGAAATGGCCAGGAGCGAAATGTTCAAGGAAGGACGTACTCCTCTCCACACATTCCGCGCTGATATCGACTATGCCCTCGCTGAAGCCCACACCAAGGTAGGTGTCCTCGGCATCAAGGTATGGATCTGCAACGGCGAAGTCTATGGCAAGAGGGATCTTTCCCCTAACGCCGGCATCGCAGCCAACGCGCAGTCCCATGGCGGACAGAACCGCGGAGGCCGTTCAGACCGCCGCCGTGACCGCCGCCGCGGTGACCGCAAGGAAAGCAGGTAAGTCCTTTGTGGCATTGAAATGAATATCAAGCCGCCCTTTAAAGGCGGCTTTTATTTTTATAATTCTTCCGGCTTTTATACCTTTGGCAAAATCCTCTGATTTGCAGTTTTTTGTATACCAATTGTTATTTATGTTAAATTAATTCTGATTATGAAACTGAAGAGTTTTTTGTTTCCTGCAGTTTCTGCCGTCATGTTCATTGCGGCTGTAGGATGCCAGAAAAATGATGTCAAAGAAGATCCTGGCACCGGAACAGCACCGGAGCTGGCAGTGGAGATTCTTGACAAGTCACTTGAAAAAATTACCGTTTCCGTAAATGCTGACCGGAATGCCGATATTGCATGGCTTTTTTCCGAGTCGGCAGATTTTGTTCAGGCCTGGGGTGGGAATGAGATACCTCCTGAGGATATCTTCTCTCTCGGCGAAGTCCTGACTGCGGAGGAATATCCGCTGATGATAGAAATAACGGAGGAATTGGAATCGGACACTGAATATATCCTGGCTGTTGCTGCCCGAAATGACGGGATTTATAGCGATGTCCATACTGAAAGCATAATGATCGAATCTGAAAATATGCTTTCTCTGACAAATGTTACGAAAACATCATTTACATATGCTGTAAACAATGTCGCAGATGATCAGCAGTGGTATCATACCTACTTTGAAAAATCTTTTTATGAGGAAGAGGTGATCCCTTCGATCAGAACCTCTTATGGAGAAAGTCTCACAGAGCAGCAGATTCTTGAATATGCCCTTGAAGACTTCGGTTATGTGGACTATGGCGTGAAGGAAATCACCTGGACGGCAGGTGATGACAACAGTCTGAGGGGTGAATATGTGAGGGCCAATATTGTCTCAGGACAGGATTATGTGGCTGTGGCTGCCCCATATGACATCTCTGCAGGGCAGTTCGGCACCGCCGAGATAATCAGCTTCAGCACTCCGGAATCTGAAGGATCTTCCGCATCAGTTACGGTAACGATTGAAGATCTTACCCTTGATGGCATGAAATCGATCATCACTCCGGACGAAAATGTCAATTTCTATTTTTATCTTCTGTTCAGTAAGACTGTATATGATGAGGCAATATCCTATGGGGAGGAATTTGTGGAAGATTATCTTAAGAATTACGGCTATGTGTCCTATAACGAGTATACTGACAAGTGGGCATTCACATCACCGGGAGATCAGTACGAATTGCTGATACTGGGTGTGGACCGCAACGGCGACACTTTCTTGCAGGTGGAGGACATCGTACCGCCGCCTCTTGTTCCGGAGATTTCCATTTCAGCTGTTCCATACGACAGCGAAGCCTATGGCAGCCGGCATGGCTATGAGAATCTCTGGCTGCAGGTACATTTTGACAATTTCAGCGAGCCGGTTGATCCCGGGAGCATTTATTTCGGAATTTGTTTGCAGAGTGAAATAGATGGTTATGGTGGACCAGACTGGCTGATGGAAAATATCGGGCAGCTGTCCGGCTATTATATAATGCCTATGTATCAGACATATCCTGATCTGTCGGCAGATCTCGAGGAAAAAGGGGACAGTTTTTCCGGGGTCATAGAGAGATATTATTTCAATATGAATCCTCTCACTCCGGATACCGGTTATTATATAGTTCTTGCTGTCGCGGATATGAATACAGGAGAGTTCATATATTCGTCTTATGCACTTGCAAGGACCAACAAGGCTCCGGTTGCCGGGGAAGATCCCGATTATCAGGCGTATCTTGGAAACTGGACCCTTTCCGGACAGAGTACCGGATCCAATTGGGGGGAAAGGGTACAATATCAGCTGCGGGTAGAGCAGCTTGTTGAGAATTACAGTTTCAAGGTCTATGGCTGGTCCGGAACCTCCGTCGGAGAGGAGTATCCGTTCATAATGAACTATAATCCTGATACAAAAGGTGTATATATCATGGGGCCGCAGGAACTTGGGCCGGTGACGGGTTCCCCAGACTTCAATCTTGTGTTCGGAGGAATGATTCTTTATGGGGTCACAGATAATCTTACATTCTGTTATGATGATCTTGACGTCACTTTCGAAGGAAGTATACAGTATGACGGCCTTACCCTTTTCGGGAGGTCCATTGATGTCGGAGGGTTCCCGTACGACTACCGGTCCATGAATTATGTTGCGGTCAAGGATGACCTTGGAGAGGTACGCAGGCTTGAAGGCGTTGAAAATGATGTAATTTATTTTTCTATCAGCAGGGACGGGAATGTCTCTTCTGTACCGTATGGCTTCAGCTCCTCCGGAGCATTTCCTGCCGGAAAGTGCAGCTTCGTGTCGGCGGACTTGGATCTGTACAATATGTATGCAGTCACGGCCGGGGCTTCAGGCAGCATTTCTTTTGAAACGGACACATTAAAGGAGCCTTGCAGTCTTCTCAGGAAGTAACGGCCATGAATTTCTTTTGACTAAGGCGGATGAGCAGGATTTGTGCTTGTCCGCTTTTTCTGTTTTCAATTTTCCGGCAGTCCATTTTGAAAATCAGATGAAATGGTGTATTTTTATAAGTTTTTCAGAAAATAGTTTTTAATCAGGAAATCATGAAAAGAATTGCAATGGCGGCTGTGGCCGTCGCGGCTCTGGCGGGATGTGCCAGGGTGTCTGATGTGACCAGGATTACCGGAACGGTTGTTTCCGATGGAATTGACGAGGTGAATGTGATCATTCCGGATCTTCAGATAGATACTCTTGTGCCAGTGACTGACGGCAGGTTCAAGGTTGAGCTGCCGGCTGATCCTACGGTGATGGGAAGTATCCAGGCTGCCAGTTATGGAGTTGAATTCATTCCTGACGGCACTTCTCTTGCTGTTGTTCTCGGAGTGGAGTCTTCGGTGTCCTCAAAGGCCGGGGCAAAGTCCGTACAGGAACGTTTCAATGAATATCAGACCAGGTCTATGGCAATACAGAATGATTTTGCCGCGCAGATGGAACAGATCACTGCAGATCAGTCATTGAGTGAAGAAGAGAGAACTGCAAGGCTTCAGGAGAATTATGACAAGGTGATTTCTGAGTTTGTTGACTATAACAAGGAGGTGCTCTCAGCCAACAGTGACAATGTGATCGCGCTTTTTACGGTCCAGAATGTGGCAGGAATGATGGAAGACCCGCAGCTGGATTCACTTCTGAACACGCTCTCCGCCAAGCTTCAGGAGAACAGGTTCGTGAAGACTGTCAGGGAGAGCATCCGTGTGAGGGAGGAGACTTCCGAAGGCAGGATGTTCAAGGACTTTACGGTCGAGGATTCTGACGGCAGGAGCGTAAGTCTTTCTGATTATGTCGGCAAGGGGAAATATGTCCTTGTGGATTTCTGGGCTTCATGGTGCGGCCCGTGCAAGGAAGAGATTCCGAACATCAAGGCAGTGTATGACAAATACAGGTCAAAGGGGCTGGAAGTGCTCAGTGTCGCTGTATGGGATGATCCTCAGGCCACCAGGGACACAGCCAAGGTCTATGGCGTGAACTGGAAACAGATCGTGAACGCACAGAGGATTCCGACTGAAATCTACGGCATAGAAAGCATTCCTCATATCATCCTTTTCGGGCCTGACGGCACCATCCTCAAGAGGGAACTCCGTGGTGAGGCCATAGAGGCAGAAGTAGCCAGATATCTCAAATAGAGGTCCGGAAGCCGTTTGGACGATACCTGACCCGGTACCGGACGCGGGCGGCCTGCCGGCAGTGTGCCGCATGTGCCGGGCCCTTTGCTGCAATCGGAAACATGATGACATTAAGGGAAAAAATAGCTCTCTTTCCGCATTCCCCCGGAGTCTACAGATATTATGACTCCGAGGGAAATGTCATTTATGTCGGCAAGGCCAAGGATCTTCACAAGAGGGTGGCGCAGTATTTCGTCCCTCCTGAGAGGCTGACACGGAAGACGGCGATAATGGTATCGAAGATAGCGGACGCACAATATTCCGTAGTTGACACGGAGGCGGATGCGCTTCTTCTGGAAAACAATCTCATCAAGCAGTACAAGCCGAAATACAACATACTCCTGAAGGATTCCAAGACATATCCGTGGATATGCGTGAATGCCGATGAGTTCCCCAAGGTGTTTCTGACCAGGAGGATAGTCAGGGACGGATCCCGTTATTTCGGCCCGTACAGTTCGGTGATGCATGCCCGCAATCTCCTTGAACTCTTCTCTACCCTTTATCCGTTGCGCACATGCAGCAACAAGATCACTTCCGATTCCATTCTGCGCAGGAAATTCCGTCCATGTCTGAATTACCATATAGGAAAATGCAAGGGCTGCTGCATAGGGGCGGTGTCGCAGAAAGAGTACAACGGATACATCGAGGAAATAGTGAGGCTGCTCAAAGGCGGGGGAAAGGAGATGATCCAGCATTACAAGGCTCTCATGGCAGAAGCTGCAGAAAATCTGGACTTTGAAACTGCAAATGAGTACAAGGAGAAAATGCTCTCCCTGGAAAAGCATTACAGCAGGTCCATCATCACCGGGACTGCCTCTCTGGATGCGGATGTCTTCTCTCTGGTGTTTGACTCCAGTGATGCATACGGCAATTTCATGCGCCTGAGACAAGGTGCAGTCATCCAGTCTCTCAATCTCGGTTTCAGGATGAACATAGAGGAGGAGCAGGCGGAGGTGCTTGGAATGTTCATTGCCGAGATCCGCTCCAAGTTCGGTGAGCTGTCCCGAGAGGTGATAGTGCCGTTTTATCCGGATGTGGAAATGGATGGTGTGGAATTCAGGATTCCAGTCCGCGGTGACAAGCTGGCATTGTTGGAACTGAGTGCCAAGAATGCCAAGGAGATGCGGTTCAATGCCCTGAAGCAGAAAGAGCATACAGACCCTGATGAATTCAAGAGGAAGGTGCTGGAGGAGCTCAGGGATGCCATAGGCATGAAGGAGCTGCCTGTCCATATAGAGTGCTTTGACAACTCCAATATCCAAGGTACGAACCCGGTGGCTTCATGCGTGGTATTCCGTGACGGCGTGCCTTCCAAGAAAGACTACCGGCATTTCAACATCAAGACAGTTGTTGGAGCAAACGACTATGCTTCAATGAAGGAGGTTGTCAACAGACGTTATTCCAGGATGCTGATGGAAGCTCCGGATGACCTGCCGCAGCTCATCGTGATAGACGGCGGCAAGGGCCAGCTGGCATTCGCGTACGAGGCTCTGAGTGAATTGGGGCTTACGGACAAGCTCACTGTAGTTGGGCTCGCCAAGCGCCTGGAGGAGGTAATAAGGGTGGGTGACCCTTATCCGCTTTTCATTGACAGGAATTCCCAGGCATTGAAGGTGCTTCAGCGCATCAGGGACGAGGCCCACCGTTTCGGCATCACCCATCACAGGAACAGGCGCAGCAAGGCTCAGGTAGAGTCCGCCCTCCGTGAGATAAAGGGTGTGGGTGAGAAGACTGAACAGCGTCTGATCCTGCATTACGGAAGCGTGGCGAGGATAGCCGCCGCCTCAGCGGATGACCTTGCGGGGCTTGTCGGCCGTGACCTTGCGGTCAGAATACACGATTATCTCAACGACAATTCGGAAAAATGAATGCCATGAAAAGACAGGACAGGATATTGGGCTTATATGACATTTTCCTGATAGCCGGAGTTACAGTTTCTAATGTGCTCTATTCCGTGATGACCGGAACAGTGGACATTGCAGGTTCAATAGCAGGGATAGCCGGGGTTATCTGTGTGGTGCTTGTTGCAAAGGGAAGCATCTGGAATTATCTTTTCGGACTGGTGAATGTCAGCCTTTATGCATGGATTTCGTGGAGGGCCTCCTTGTATGGCGATGCGGTCCTCAATGCCCTGTATTATCTTCCGATGCAGTTCGTGGGCTGGTGGCAGTGGCGTCTCAGGGGGGCGGCCGCGTCCAGGGCCTCTGCTGACAATCCGGAGCATGACGTAAGGGTGCGTGCGAGAATGATGACGTGGCGGCAGCGTCTGCTTCTTGCTGCCGGATGTGCCGTACTGGTCACCGGTGCCGGTTTCGTCCTGAAGCATTTCGGTGATCCCCAGCCGTTCAAGGACTCGGCTACAACTGTTCTCAGCATTGTGGCCCAGGCTCTCATGTCACTTGCCTTCATGGAGCAATGGGTCTTGTGGATACTTACCAATGCCATCAGCATAGTCATGTGGGCTGTGCTTGCCGTGCATGGAGAAGCCCATGCCGAGGTGATGGTGATAATGTGGTCTTTCTATCTTCTCAATTCTGTGAACGGATTCCGTATATGGCGAAAACTAAGCGCATCAGACAATCACTGAGCTCTTTGTAATGCCCTTTTTACAAAAAATCTTTTATTTTTCGTATTTTTTTACTTATTTTGCACCCCAGTTTGACAACGGGAAGGTTATCTGTTCCGTGAATATAATGTGTATTTGAACATAAACTATTAATTATTAAAATTTACGACTATGTCAGAAGTTGCAGCAAAAGTAAAGGCAATTATCGTTGACAAATTAGGAGTTGACGAATCAGAGGTTACAGAGACAGCGAGCTTCCAGAATGATCTCGGAGCTGATTCTCTTGATACTGTAGAACTTATCATGGAATTTGAAAAAGCTTTCAACATCACGATCCCGGATGAGGATGCAGGTGAGAAGATTTCCACTGTAGGTGACGCCATCGCATACATTGAGAACAAGCTGAAATAATTCTCTGAACAGATGAAAAATATTGAGGGCAGCCCCACGGGATGTCCTCTTTTTTATGGGTGCCTGTCCTGCAAAAGAGTGTCCGGAATGCGGTAATTCAATAGGAATTTGTGCTCATGACAAAGAAAAAGGATGACGGGGAAAGCCTCTGCGGCTCTTGTGTCATCCTTTTTATCGTATTTCCGGATTACGGACAGTTCCGTCCAATCATCCTTCTTGTCTGTCATCCTATTTTTTGGGGACGGAATAGGTGACGGCTACCATCGGAACGCGCTTCAGTTCCACCTTGTCATTTTCAGTCACCCCGTCCGGAAGTTCGGCCTCCGGCCCTCTCAGTGAGCAGGTGTAGTACCTGTCCTTGTCCAGCTGTGCTGAGTTGTTCGTACTTTGGCTTGAGGACGAATTGCTCATCATGGCGGCCATCAGGTAATAGTTGTAATAATTGTTGTAGCCGTAGTAGTCATAGTATCCGCCATACCCGCCATACCCGCCGTATCCGCCGTACCCATACAGGTTGTTGTAGTAATTGTAATATGCCAGGTTCTGGAGATATTCATTCATGTCCGAATTGTCGCTGCTTGTAGTTACGGTTTCAGTGGCAAGTATCAGCAGCCAGATGTCTCTTGTGCTCCAGTCGGCATCATCTTCGAGCTTGATGACTTCCTGTACATGGTGGGTGATGTCCGGGGCATATTCTCCGAGGGACCAGTTTACGTCTCCCTGATTTTCGGACGACACGCTTGCATCCGTAAGGCCTGCATAGTAGACAGAAGGCC
>JADIMO010000079.1 GCA_017694755.1 Candidatus Cryptobacteroides merdavium | reverse complement strand
ATTAATAATGTATTAAATTGTTATATTGATCAAAGAACTGATTGTCCCTCATTCCGATTCTAAAACCGGTGCAATTTAGCAATTAATTTTCATTTGGCAATATTTATTTTGATATTTCTCCCCTGAGATTCTTGTCCAGCATTTCTTTGACTGCATCGTTGCTGTCTGTTTTGCCCATAAGATGAAACAGTTTTGCCAAGGCGCTCTCGGTCGTGCTGTCATAGCCGCTTGAAACCCCGGCGTCCTTGAGGATTTTCCCGTTTGCGTAGATGTCCATGTTTACCGAGCCTGCAAGACATTGCGACACGTTCAGGAGAATCTTTCCCATTTTGTCGGCCTGACGTATCATTTCTATGAACCAGGGCTTTGACGGTGCATTTCCTGAACCGTAGGTCTCGATTATCACGGCTCTGGTCTCCTTCCCGCACAGGATGTCGCGGACCACCTGTGGCGTGATTCCCGGATGTATCTTCAGGATCGATACCCTTGTGTCCAGGTCGCTGTGGAGTACGGGCTTCCTGTTCCAGTCCAGTGGTTTTCTGATTGCGCTGTCGTTATACCTTATGTATATTCCGGCTTCAGCTAGCGGCGGGAAATTTTCCGACCTGAATGCCCTGAAATTGTCCGCATTCACCTTGGTGGTCCTGTTGCCTCTCATCAGCATGTTGTCGAAACAGATGCAGACTTCCGGGACGCGGGCGTGACCCTGGCTGTCCTTTTCGGCTGCGATCTCCACGGCTGAGATCAGGTTCTCCTTTCCGTCTGTTCTCGGCATTCCTATCGGAAGCTGGCTTCCGGTGAAGATCACAGGCTTGGTGAGTCCTTCGAGCATGAAGCTCAGGGCGGAGGCGGAATATGACATCGTGTCTGTCCCGTGGAGTACTATGAATCCGTCATATTCGTCGTACCTTTCATATATCAGGGAGGCAAGTTTCTGCCACGATGCCGGTTCAATGTCCGATGAATCTATTATGGGGTCGAACGAATATGAATCTATCCTGTATGCGAATTTCGCCAGTTCCGGTACTTCTTCGAGAATCTGGGCGAAGTTGAATGGCTTCAGAGTGAGGTCAGTGGGGTCCTGCTTCATGCCTATGGTGCCTCCGGTGTATATAAGGAGCAGGGAGGACCTTTCGTTTGCGTTATTTCTTTCTCCGTTCATGGTGTCTTTTTCTGTCGGGCCGATATGGCGTTTCCTGCTGGACCGGGCCGTCATTCAAGCCCGAACAGCATCTTTGCGTTGGCGGTGGTCGCTGCTGCTACTTCTCCGATGTCCATCCCTTTCTGCTGCGCCACCTTTTCTGCTATGATCGGGATGTAGCTGCTCTCGTTCCTTGTACCGCGTTTCGGTACCGGGGTGAGATATGGCGAGTCCGTTTCCAGGAGTATCCTGTCTGCGGGTATCTTCTTTACTGTCTCGGCTATTGAGGCATTCTTGTATGTCACCGTCCCTCCTATGCCCACAAGCCACATTCCATATTTCTGCAGCCTTTCAAAGGTTTCGATGCTGCCGCTGAATGCGTGGAATACCCCTCTGAGGTCGAGGTGGCGGCATTCTTCAAGGATGTCCATGATGATCCCGGTGGACTCCCTTGAATGTATTATCACCGGCAGGTCCATCCTGTGTGCCATTTCCAGCTGGAGCTTCAGCACCTTTTTCTGCTCTTCAAGAAATTCCGTTGACCAGTGGCAGTCTATACCTATTTCACCGATTGCATATATTTTTCTTTCCGGCCATTTGAGCAATTCTTCGTATTCCTTTTCCCATCCGGCGTCTACCGATGTCGGGTGCAGGCCGAGGCACGGGAATACGGCCCCGGGATATCTGTCCGCTACGGAAAACATTTCATTCCTGGTCTTGCTGTCGATGTCCGGGAATATCATTTTGGCCACTCCGGCGTCCACGGCCCTTTCTATCACCTGTCCGCTTTCGCCATGGAATGCCTCATCGTAAAGATGTGTATGTGTGTCAATGAATTCTGTCATTCTATGTCCATTCTTATTCTTCTGCTCATCGGATGCAGGCTGTTGCATCTGTTTCCCAGATTTTTGACGAAGCCTAGCGGAAGCCCCTTGTGGCAGACGAGTACATGTCCCTTCTCCTTGCAGTCTATGGTTATCTGATCCCTGTGCAGGAATGCAAGTGCGGTCCGGAGGTCTAGTTCGGCTCGGGGGAATGCTCCTTCGGAGAGCATGGCCGACAGGGCAAGGTCTGCATCCGGTATGAAGTCCCTGCCTTTCATGCTCCCCGCAGTGCATCCGCGTCTCAGGGTGCTGAGGCATGAGGAAACTGTTTCCACATCGTCGGCTATCACTTCCGGTACGGCAAACATCAGGCTGCCGTTCGTGGATATTCTCACCTTTTCATTAAAGAGATTCCCGGGGAGGGGCCCGTCTTGTCTGTTCTGGGCCTTTGCCCCTTTTCGCTTTGCCTTCCCTTCCCGTCCTGCCTCATTGTCCGGGCCGGTCTTGATGACTGCACTGCAGTACTGTCCTTCCCCAATTACGAAACCCGGTACGAGAAGGAAGCCGTATCCGGTGTGCATGACGCCGGGAAAGTTGCCGGCCTTCCCGCCGCCGGGATAAAGCGGCTCTGCCCCGAGCGTCTTGCATATCCATTCCACATTGCAGTCATTTTCATGCCGGTTGAATGTACAGGTGGAATATATGAGGATGCCTCCGGCGGCAAGCGAGTCCCATACGTCTGCAATAATTCTCCTCTGCCTTGCCTGGCATAGGGCCACTGTTTCTTCTGACCATTGTTCCCTTGCCTTGGCGTCCTTTCTGAACATTCCCTCTCCTGAACAGGGGACATCGGCCAGGATGATGTCGAACATCCCTTTCAAATGCCCGAACCTTTCCGGATCGGAAGAGGTTACGGTCACATTCGGGTCGCCCCAGATGGCCATGTTGTCCGCCAGCACCGATGCTCTCTGTCTCATCACCTCATTCGCTACTAGCATGAACCTGTTCCCTGCGGCCTCCCTCAATGAAGAAGCGAGGTCTGTCGTCTTGCCTCCGGGGGCAGCACAGAGATCGAGTATCCTGAGCGGTCTTTGAGGCATTTCCAGACGGTTCTGCAGGATGTCCCTGAATATATGTCCCGTGAACATGGAAGACGAGTCCTGCACATAGTAGCCTCCGGCATGGAAGCACGGGTCAAGGGTGAATTTCGGCCTCCCGTCCAGCATCAGGCCGTGCCTGCACCACGGTATGGCGGTGCTCCGGCCGTCGAATTCCGCGCCCGGCTTCATCGGGTTGAGCCTTACGGAGACGGGAGGGGCATGCCCTAATGCAGAAAAAGCGATGCCGGCATTTTCCCTGCCGATCGCTTCTTCAAGATATTCCGCAAAGCGGCTGTCCGGGCCTGTCCCCATTTCCGTTTTGACTCTTAATTGAATTTGCCGGACTCCTGCGCTTTCCTGAGCAATTCCGGGTCCACGCCTTCCGGGATTTTTCCTTCCGATACCGCAGCGAGGGCGTCCACTATCTTGTCCAGCCCTTCCTGGAGCTTGGAGCCGAGCATCATCTTCATCATCATGTTCAGTTCCGCTGACAGCTCTATGTGGAAATCCGTCTTGTCCGGATCGCCTCCGGCTGCATCGAAATGCATTGTGATGGTGAATGAGAAAGGTGCTCCGTCATCCTTGAACTCTATCCTTGAATACGGCACCCTCTCCACAATCCTCACTCCTATATTGAATCCTTGAACGACAGCCTTTATGGAGTCATAGTCCGCAGTCACTTCTCCTCTTTTCTCTTCGGGGAGGAACTGAACGAAGTTGCGCATGTCCACAAAACCCATATACAGCATATACGGGGCTCTTGATACTGTCGCGTGCTTGCTTTTTATGACCGTTGCCATCACTGTTCGCTTTTGCCCCATGTCGAAGGGGAGAATCTCCATTCCTTGAGCAGTTCGATGTCCGAGTCTTTTATATAGCCTGTCTCGTGGGCCACCTCGATGAGGGTGTCATAGTTGGTCAGGGTGTCCAGTTCGATGTTGGCTTCTTCGAATGCCCTTCTGGCCTGGTTGAAGTTGTAGGAGAATATGGCAGTCATTCCGAGCACATTCACTCCGGCACGTATGAGTGCCTCTGTAGCTGACAGGCTGCTCTTTCCGGTGGAAATGAGGTCTTCGACAACCACGGTCTTCGCTCCCTTTTCCACAGATCCTTCTATCTGGGAGCCTGTCCCATGGTCCTTCGGCTTCGGCCTTACATAGATGAACGGCTTTTTGAGGATGTGCGCTATGAGCATGCCGTGGGCAATGGCGCCTGTGGCCACTCCTGCGATTACCTCGGTGTCCGGATATTTCTTTTCGATTATTTCTGCCATCCATCTGCACACGTCTTCCCTCAGTTCAGGGTATGAGAGGATTCTCCTGTTGTCACAATAAATCGGGGAGAGCCATCCTGAAGCCCATTTGAACGGTTCTTCCGGGTTCAGCATGACGGCTTTGATGTCCAAAAGTGCTTTTGCCACCTTTCTTTCGACAGATTCCATACTGTTCATTTTATTTTATTAATATATTTGGCCATAAATGTCCACATATACTGTGGCGCCTCGGCAATCGCAAACAAGTTTGCATTGCGCTCGGCTTCTGCGTATATTTAGCCTGGCGGCTACATATATTGTTGCGCCTCGGCAATCGCAAACAAGTTTGCATTGCGCTCGGCTTCTGCGTATATTTGCGCAATTCAATCCTGCAAATATAATAATTTAACGCCGAAATGCACAAGATATACATTGAAAAGAGATGCATAATCATCTGTCCTCCACATGAACAGGCCCTGACCGACCCGAATGCCGTCCGATTCTGCCCCGGTGCAAATATGGATATCCATGCGCTGATCGGAATGTTCGAGGCCTCCGCCACCCTGCATCGCATCTACATTCCCGTAGACGATGTCGAAGGGACCTACCGCAAGATCTGCGCCGAGTTTGTGGAGGTCAATGCCGGGGGCGGGCTTGTCTCCAACCGGCGCGGTGACTATCTCCTTATCAGAAGGAACGGGTTGTGGGACCTTCCCAAGGGACATCAGGAGCCGGGGGAAGACATAAGCGTCACCGCGTTGAGGGAAGTGCAGGAGGAAACCGGGGTTGAACGTCTGTCCCTCGGGAGTCTGATATGCATCACCGACCATTGCTACAGGCGGGACGGGAAATGGCATCTGAAACATACATGGTGGTATGACATGCTTTATGATGACCCTCTTGACCTAACCCCGCAGCTGGAGGAGGACATCTCCAAGGCCGCATGGGTGGCCAAGTCAAGCCTTCCGCCGTTCCTTCTTAAGACTTACCCGTCTATAATTGAGGTGTTCAGGGCTGCAGGGATAATCTGATGTCCAGGTAAATTTTTTTCACAACGTGAAACAAAATGTGAAAAAAATCGTATAATAAATTGATGTAAAATGATACGATACATAACTGGTCATGAAACTTTCACAATTCCAATTCAATCTTACGAGAGACAAGATCGCATCTGAACCGCCGAGGTGGCGTGATGAATGCAAGCTGATGGTCCTTGACAGAAGGACGGGAGAGATAGAGCACAAGCTTTTCAAGAACATAATAGATTATTTCGGGAAAGGCGACACATTCGTCCTCAATGATACAAAGGTTTTTCCTGCCAGGCTGTACGGCAACAAGGAAAAGACCGGCGCAGATATAGAAGTTTTCCTTCTCAGGGAACTCAACAGGGAACAGCGCCTTTGGGATGTGATAGTAGATCCTGCAAGGAAAATAAGAATAGGGAACAAGCTTTATTTCGGGGAGGATGAAAGTCTTGTGGCCGAGGTGATTGACAATACGACTTCCCGTGGACGGACTCTCCGCTTCCTCTATGACGGGAGCTACGAGGACTTCAAGGAGACTCTTTTCAGTCTCGGCGAGACACCGGTCCCGAAGTGGGTAAAGGAAAAGGTTACTCCTGAGGATGCCGAGAATTTCCAGACCATCTTTGCTGCACATGAGGGCGCTGTTTCTGCCCCTGCAGCCGGTCTCCATTTCAGCCGCGAGCTTTTCAACAGGATGATTCTTAAGGACATAAACAAGGCATTCATTACCCTTCACATGGGCATAGGCCATTTCAGGTCAGTGGATGTCGAGGATCTTTCCAAGCATAAGATGGATTCCGAGCGTCTCATAATCACCGAAGAGACGGCAGATATGATAAACAGGACCAAGAGGGAGAAACACAAGGTGCTTGCCGTCGGCGTTACGGTTATGCGCGGTCTGGAGACATATGTGACCACGAATGACGAAGTGAATGCCTATGACGGGTGGACCAACAAGTTCATCTTTCCTCCATACCGCTTTGCCGTTCCTGATGCCGCGGTGTCCAACTTCCACCTTCCGTGCTCCACGATGCTGATGTCCGTGGCCGCATTCGGAGGATATGAGAATGTGATGAAGGCCTATGATCTGGCACTGAAGGAAGACTATAAGTTCGGCCCTTACGGAGATGCGCTGCTCATCATCTGACATGGCGGAGCAATTCGTCGTGATGTCCTTTAAAATTAAAAAAGAGAAATTTTAATATAAAAAGAGAAAAAGGTGACTTGAGGCATATGCTTCAGGTCATCTTTTTATGAAAATGCCCATATATTTGCCCATTATGACGGAGGACCGGAACATGGGCGGAAAATATGATGAAAAGGTATGCTGCTGTGCATTGAACCGTATATTCGGATTTGAGCCGAGAGTCTCCGGGGCGCTGGTGGGTTCGCTTGGAAGCGCTTCGGCTGTCTTTGAACTGGACAGGGACGGAAGAGACAGCGTCTTCGGCCCTTATTCCAGATATTCCGGGAAGATATCTCTGCAGGCTCTTGAAGAGGCAGAAAGGGAACTGGTCATTGCAGAAAAGGCCGGTGCCTGTTTTGTAGGCTGCACGGACAGACGTTATCCGGCCCTGCTTAAGGAATGTCCGGATGCACCTGCAGGCCTGTATGTGAAAAGTTCCCTGTCACCGGAAGAAATTTTCGCCGGTCCGGATATGGTCGCGGTCGTCGGGACCCGGGATGTGTCCGTGTATGGCAAGGAGTGGACCTGCCGTCTGGTGGATGCCATGTCCAGAGCTGAAGTGCGGCCTGCAGTCGTGAGCGGCCTTGCCATAGGAGTCGACATCGCCGCTCACAGGGCTGCCCTTGACAGCGGATTGAAAACCATCGCCGTCATGGCCACCGGCATAGATTCTGTCTATCCTTCCCGCCATATCCGTGCGGCAGAGGAAATCACCGCGACAGGGGCCCTGGTCACTGACTTCCCTCCGGGCACTTTGCCCTTGAAAGTCAATTTCATCCGGCGCAACAGGATCATCGCCGGCATGTGCCGTGCCTCCATCCTTGTTGAATCTCGCATCAAAGGCGGCGGAATGGTCACGGCAAATCTTGCATTCTCATACGGCAGGGAGCTCTATGCCCTGCCGGGACGTGCCGATGACATCCGTTCCCAGGGCTGCAACCGGCTCATCCGCTCCAAGATGGCCGAACCTGTGATTTCCTCCGAGGACCTTGTCAAAAGCCTCGGCCTCGGGACGCTCACCTCCAAACCATGCTATGACCCTGAGTCCGCCGTCAGAAAGGCATTTTCCGGACGGATGGATGAATCCCGCATAAAGCTGCTTGCCGACCTCCTCTCCGCCATAAGGAAGCACCGCGGCATCACCATAGATGAACTGGCCTCCAGGACCGGCTCTTCATGGCGCCTCACAAGCGAGTGTGTCAGCCTCCTCGAATGCGACGGCCTCATCTCCGTCGACCTCCTTCAACGCTGCACAGTAAATGTTTCCTGATGATTTCCGGGATTCTGAATTTCCGTGGGAGTCTATTGCCGTTTGCCTTGTTGCCAGATTCGCGGAGACTGAAAGAAAAGGGATGCCGATACTCTACTCCTCCCCGACAAGACGATGACGGCAGAAATATTTTTACTCATGTATGACTCAATACATCAATACATGAAATACAACTTCCATTTCTTTGCCCCGTCATAATATTTCTATATATTTGTGGTCGGAAAAAAACACTTTTATTCCGACTTAAAATAGAATAAAATTTGTATGCAAAAAACAATAGAACAGAGAATTAGAGCAAAAATAACCTATACTGAATATGGAGAGGTGTTTTTCGTGTCTTCCTTTCCTCAATTTGATGTGGAATATGTAACCAAACTTCTTGCTTTATACGAGAAAGAAGGCCTGATCACACGCATAGCCAAAGGAGTATATGTGAAGGCCCGGAAAACACGGTTCGGTGTGGTATATCCTTCTGCATTTGAACTTGTAAAGAAGATTTCCAAAAGAGATAAGGCGACAGTGTTTCCGACTGGTGAAACAGCGGCCAACAGACTGGGATTCTCGACCCAGGTCCCGATGAATGCCTGTTTCATAACTTCCGGCACACCAAGAAAACTGAAATTGGGCAACAGGACAGTGACACTGAAGCACGGTGTCCCTAAAAACTTTGCATACAAAGGCAAACTGATGCCAGAACTGGTACAGGCACTCCGTAGTATTGGAGAAGAAAACATAACAGAGTCCGTAGAGAAAAGGGTCGCCCAGCTGCTCCATGAAACGCCGGAGACCGAGACGATTGACCACGATCTCCTGTTGGCTCCTGTATGGGTAAGGCAAGTCATAAAAAGAAACATCAAGAAAAGCAGTGTCAATGAGTAAATGGATAGACTTCTCGATTGACGAGCGCAAGGCAATGATACAAGGTGTAGTCGATGCCATGCACATAGATGAAACTGCAGCGGAGAAAGATTGGTGGGTGACGGCTGTATTGTACGCACTGTTCAGGACGAGGCCTGCAGAATATTTACTTTTCAAAGGAGGGACAAGCCTGAGTAAGGGATGGAAGATCATAGAACGCTTCAGTGAAGATATAGATCTGGCTCTCGGCCGGGATTTCTTTCTGAATGAGAAGAACCTCTCGTGCGCCAACTGCACAAGCAATACCCAGATCCACAATTTAAGAGAAAAAGCTCAGGACTACATTTTCGGAGAATTCAAGGAAGAGCTTAAAGAGAAACCTATTGTTTGCATCATTTGTGGAAAATCGGGAAAACGGATTATATTTGCTGCCTTTACTTTAATGGAACGGTGAAAAAATGAAACGGTCATTCAGGGAAATTCTTTTTAGATATGCTGTTGCCACGGCGGGGCTTGTGTTTGTTGCGGCGGGAGTGGCGCTTTCTATCATTTCAGATCTCGGAACGGCGCCGATATCATGCCCGCCCTATGTGGTGAGCCTGTACGGAGGGCTTACGGTGGGACAGTATACTGCAATAATGCACTTCATCTTCATTCTTCTGCAGGTGGCATTGCTCAGGAAGAGGTTCAAGGCGGAAAGCCTCATGCAGATAGCTGCGGCAGTGGTGTTCGGTTTCCTGACTGATGCGGCGATATGGGCAACATCATGGATTGCCGCGGAAACATATCTCGGAAAGGCGGGGCTGATGCTTCTTTCGTGCGTAATCACGGCCGTCGGGATAAGCCTGGAGGTGAAGGCAGATGCGTGGATGCTTGCAGGAGAAATGACCACGGCTGCAATCGCTGAGGTGACAGGGACAAAGTTCCGCAATGTGAAAATCGTATTTGACAGCAGCCTGGTGCTGATTGCGGCGGTCATCTCGCTTGCAATTTCAGGAAACCCGACAGGTGACGGCGAATATGTGGTCATCCGGGAAGGGACCCTCGTTTCTGCCTTTCTGACGGGCTGGCTGATGCGTTTCATCGAGCCGTTTACGGATAAGATAAAGTTCAATAAATAATTATCCGGTCATTTCTTTTTGCTGTTCATGGCGTTCAGTCTGACCCGGGCGCTTTCCTGTTCGGTTGACGGGCCATACTCTGCCATCATCTGAAGGTATTTCTTTTCGAGTTTCAGGTCTTTCATGCTTCTGGCCACTATGATGCCGTTTTTTATGGCGGTATAGTCGTCTGGCTTGATTTTGAGGACCTTATTATACCATTTCAGGGCTGCCTTGTGGTTCTTTTGTGCTACGAGCATATATGAGCCGAGGTTGTCCATGAAGGTCGTATCGTCTTTCATGTATGACAGCATCTTTTCAGACAGGGTCTTGAAGGCTTCGTAGGAGTTGTTGGTGCCGAGGCTGAAGAATACGGCGCAATACTGCTGGATCATGGACTTGAAAAATTCGTCGTTGACGGTGTCTCCCGGGTACTCCCATGTCCTGCCGCCTGTGAAATATTCGTCGGCGAGGTCCCCGAGATATGCGAGGGTCATGTCCGGGCTGCCTTTCTCGTATGCAATGAAGGCGTCTGCCTTCAGAAACCTGAGGTCAAGCCTGTCCGGATACATCTTTATCGAATTGTCCAATGTCTTCACGGCCATGGAGAAGAGGGAGTCGTTGTAGAAATATTCCTGATAATAATACACATCGGTGCCGGTGGAGTCCTTGAGCTGCAGGATAGGATCCATCCCGAGATATTTTCTTTCAGGCTTTGTGACTACGGATTCCGTCCTTGATTTGGCAAAATAATAGTTGAATCTGGCCGTGTGCAGTCTCAGGTCAGTGGAGTCTTCTGCCTCCCATGCGTTGAGGAGTGTCTCTATGCCCACTCCTGCCGCACCGAGCTTTGACACGAGCAGGTCATACCGCTGTGCGAAGCGGTCTGTCTGGTCCGTCTGCTTCTCCTGGGCTTCCGCAAAGATTCCGGAGAAAATTGCGGCGGACAATATCATTATGGTCAAATTTCCTTTTATTTTCATGACTGGTGACTGTTTCAAAGGTTACATCTTTACAAAGATGCACAATTTTTCCGTATTGCAGGAAATAAAACGGATGAATTTGTTTAAATTTGCAGTTTGTATTTGAAAGAATAAATTTTTTGAACTGATGAAAAAATTGTTGTTTGTTATGATACCTGCCTTGGCGGTGGCATGCAACGAGACACAGCAGAGCACGCCGGCTCTCGATCCGGCGAACTTTGACACATCCGTATCCCCGACAGAGAATTTTTATCAGTACGCAACTGGCGGCTGGCAGAAAAACAATCCTCTGAAGCCGGAATTTTCCCGTTATGGGTCGTTCGATGTACTGAGGGAAAACAATCAGAAACGGCTAAATGAACTGTTTGCCGGACTTGACAATGAGACGGTGATGCCGGGAAGCGTCGAGCAGAAGATTTCGGATCTCTACAAGATGGGGCTGGATTCAGCCCGCCTGAACAGGGAAGGGGCTGCACCTGTGATGCCGCTGGTGGAGAAGATAAGGTCCATTCAGGACAGGAGGGCTCTTGTTGAAACTGTGGCTGAAATGCATTCCGCTTCGGACTATCCTTTCTTTTCCGCTTCAGTGTCTTCAGACATGGTTGACAGCAACAACCAGATACTTTACCTGTTCCAGTCAGGACTCGGTATGGGGGACAGGGATTATTATGTGGACACAGCCAATGCAGCCATAAAGACGGGGTACAGGGCTTTTCTGTCCCGGATTTTTGCCCTTGCGGGTTACGGTGATGCTGAAAAGGCCGCTGATGATGCCCTTTCTGTAGAGAACGCACTGGCAAAGGCTTCATGGTCAAGCGTTGAGCTCAGGGATGTCCAGAGGATGTATAATCCGCTTTCCACCGAAGAGCTTGTCAGACAGTATCCGGACCTTGACTTTTCAGTATATTTCAGGGCTCTCGGCATCAGTGACCAGGACAAGCTTGTGGTGGGACAGCCTTCATATTTTGCGGCCCTTGACTCGCTCTTCCAGTCGACTGACCTCGGCGTGATGAAGAACTACCTTGCAGGCCAGCTGCTTCAGGGAGCCTGCGGTGCGCTTGGCGATGATTTCTATGCGGCATCGTTCGACTTTTTCCAGAAGCAGATGGCAGGTGTGCAGGAGCAGAAGCCGCGCTGGAAGCGGGCAATGGAAGTTCCTGACAACCTGCTTTCAGAGGCTGTGGGCAAGATGTACGTTGCCAAATACTTCTCTGCTGCGGAGAAGGACAGGGTGATGCACATGGTGGAGAACATCAGGCAGGCCCTCGGGGAGCATGTTGACTCACTTGAATGGATGAGCGACTCCACAAAGCTGAAGGCTCATGAGAAGCTGAACTCATTCATCGTGAAGATCGGCTATCCGGACAAATGGAAAGACTACTCCTCTCTCATAATCAATCCTTCGCTCAGCTATTATGAGAATATAAGGAATGCTGCCAAGTGGTATGTGGCAGACAATCTTTCAAAGATAGGAAAGCCTGTTGACAAGACTGAATGGCTCATGAGCCCGCAGACAGTGAACGCATATTATAACCCTACGACAAATGAAATATGTTTCCCGGCAGCCATCCTCCAGCCTCCATTCTACAATCCTGCGGCTGATGACGCAGTGAACTATGGCGGCATCGGTGTGGTTATCAGCCATGAGATGACCCACGGATTCGACGACCAGGGACGCAACTTCGACAAGGACGGCAATATGGTCAACTGGTGGACTGAGGCTGATGCAGAAGCCTTCAAGGCCAGGACAGAAGTGCTTGTCAAGCAGTTTGATGAAGTGGAGATCCTTCCTGGACTTCATGCCAACGGAGCGCTCTGTCTGGGTGAGAACATAGCTGACCAGGGTGGTCTGAGGATAGCATATACTGCAATGCAGAATTCATTCGGGGACAGCCATCCGGCTCCTGTTGACGGGTTCACTGCCGAGCAGAGGTTCTACCTTTCATACGCTACTCTCTGGGCACAGAACATTACAGATGAGGAGATGGCAAGGCTCACCAAACTGGATGTCCATTCTCTTGGCGAGAACAGGGTGAATGTCACCCTCCGCAATCTCCAGACGTTCTTCGATGCGTTCGGAATCAAGGAGGGTGATGCGATGTATCGTCCTGAAAGCGAGAGGGTAGTCATCTGGTAGCACCCTCTCCCGATGGATGTCTCATCCTTCATAGCAAAGAGAATAAGTTTTAAGGGAAATCTGGCAACGGTGTCCATCACCGTCAGTTTCCTTGTAATGATAATCGCCGTCGCGATCTCGTCCGGTTTCAGGCATGAGATACGTGACGGCATTTCTTCATTGTCCGGTGATGTGCAGCTCACTTCATCTGACATGAACTGGATAGGGGAGAGTTCACCCATAGGCAGGACGCCTTCATATCTCGGAATGCTTGAAGAGATTGAAGGGGTTCAGAGCATAGAGCCTGTGGTCTACAGGGCGGGTATAGTGAAGTCCGGGGACAACATACACGGGGTTCTGTTCAAGGGGGTGGAGACTGATACGACACTTTCCGGACTTGGTGCATCCGTGCCGGAGCAGCTTGCCTCCATGCTCGGGATGTCGGCCGGGGATGAACTTCTTGCATATTTTGTGGGAGACAAGGTGAAAGTCCGGAAATTTCACATAGTGTCGACGTATCCCGGTCTCATGGATTCGGAAGAGAATCTGGTCATATATGCCTCCCTTGGGGATATGCAGCGTCTGAACGGCTGGGACGGGGAGAGTGTGTCTGCACTTGAGCTTAGGCTTGAGCCGGGGGCGCGGAGTGTCAGGGAGATTGAGGATGCGGCGGCAGAGGCGGGGAGCATTGCCCTGCTGTATGCTTCGGAGGAGGAGCCGTCTGTGGTGGCAGCATCTTCTGTTTCGCGCTATCCGCAGCTTTTCGACTGGCTGAATCTGATTGACTTCAATGTCATGTTCATCTTGCTGCTGATGACTGTGGTGGCCGGCTTCAATATGATTTCCGGCCTGCTGATTATCCTGTTCGAGAACATTCCTGTAATCGGAATATTGAAGTCCCTCGGCATGAGGGACAGGTCCATAGCAAAAATATTCCTTTCAGCATCTTCTTCTTTAGTGCTGAAAGGAATGTGCATAGGCAATCTTCTTGCCCTTGTCTTTTGTCTTGTCCAGGACCGGACTCATTTTCTGAAGCTTGATCCGCAGAATTATTTTGTCTCGCATGTTCCGGTGCATGTTGACCTGCTGCCGATACTGGCCGCGGATTTTGCTGCATATGCAGTGATCATGCTCCTGCTTTTCATCCCGTCGTTTTTCATATCCGGAGTGGATCCGGCCAAGACTGTGAGAGTGGGATAGATCATGCCGGGCAGATTTCACAGAAGGTCCTGTAGTGGTCCATCACATTGTCCACATAGTTTATGGTCTCGATTCCGTTGAATTTGCCGAATTTCAGTCCTGCACTGTCAAGAAGGGTTTCGTTGCTCATTTCCGGGATGGCCTTCACTATCTCTTCCCATCTGTTGCTGTCCAGATTCTGCATGGCAGCGAACTTGCGGCAGTCTTCGATCCTGCCTTCACCGGCGTTGTAGGCAGCAAGAACGAACTTTATCTGTTCTTCGTTGCTTATGTCCGATCCTCTGAACATCCTCTGGAGTCGTTTCAGATGGGCAGTGCCTGCCTTTATGTTCTGTTCAGGATCGAGCAGGTCCATCACTTCATAATGTTCGGCGGTGGATGGCATCACCTGCATAAGTCCTGTCGCCCCTCTTGACGAGCGGGTGTTGATGGAGAACCTTGATTCCTGATATATGACGGCTGCGAGCATTCTCCAGTCCCAACCCATTTCTGATGCATATTTCTTGATCAGGTCATCGTACGGGCTTATGTTCCTTGTCCTTATGCCCCTTTCCGACTTCCTGTACGGGTTGTATGAGCCGAAGAATCTGTCTTTCAGTCCGTCATATTCATAGGAACTTGAAATATGGCTGATCCACAGGTTGATTTCCATTATATGTGAGAATCTGCCTGATCTGACCGCCCATACATTCCCTTCAACCGGCATCGAAACCGAAATCCCCGCAATTGAAGTGTCGCATTGCGGAAGCACCACGATGTCTACCGTGCCGTTCAACAGGGAGTCAACATAATCTGCTTCCCCCTGTGCTGAGACTATGGACACTTCACAGTTGTCAGTCTCGGCGAATTTCTTCAGGAGTTCATAGTTGAACCCCGTCATGAGGTCTTTCGAGTACATGTTGTCACCGGATGCAATCGCACAGCGGACGGTGTCGCCTGCAAATGTCTCTCCGTTGACATCAACGGCATCCATTACGATTGACCGCTGATAGATTGTCGTAACACAGAATACAATGAGCGTTGCTGTCAGATACCTGACAGTTGCTTCTGTTTTTTCATGTCTCGTTTTTGAGTCTTTCTTTTCACTAACCTTTTTCTTTAAACTAACCATAACACTTATCTTGATGAACGCAGCCCGGATGTCCCCTGCATGCCTGAGAGGCTTGAGGTTCCGGATGATCTTCCTCCGTCATTGCCCGACGTCGTGGATCCTACGCTCGAATTCTTCTTTGACTGGACATAAAATGGCCAGAATATTCCGAATTTGATGGCTCTTTGTGACCTTATGTAGCCGTCAGCACTGAAATAGTCCACGGCCCTGTCCGGCCAGCCCATTCCGATGTTGATGACTTTCACGAAAATGCATGCCCTTTTCCACTGTATGTTGACGAAAAGGTCAATATACGGGCTGTTGCCGTATTCTTCACGGTCCTGCGTATGGAACAATCCCGTGTCAGGACTGTATGAGGGCGCAAACCATTTCGTCGTGTAGGTCGCATTGGCTCCTATCTGCATCTGCATGACTCTCTTCACTACATCAAACTGAAAATAGTATCTCAAATTGAGTGCCAGCATCGGCAGTGGCAGAACATCGCTGTTGGATGACACCTGGAACAGTGCCATATTGTCAAAATGGAATTTCCACAGCCTGAAATTCTTCATGACAGAAGCAGTCATGACACTCATCGGAGTCGTATTCTGTCGTGCTATGCCTGTATTGTCGTAATAGATGTAGTTATTCAGAAGCGAATAGCCGAAGCCTGCCCTGAATTTCCATCTTGGGATATCGACGTATGCCTCTGCCTTTGTAGTGGATATCTTGCCGAAGTCGTTGTCCCACCAGTGGTGGTTGCTGTGGAAATGCTCCTGATAATAGTCAGGTTCTTTCAAGGATGTCTCAAAATGTGCATTGACAGAGAGAGGGCTGTTCCTGTCTCTCCTGAACGGGAAGAAGTTCAGTGCCACATTGGCATCCACGCTGAAGTCATTTATTTCCGCCCCGAGGAAGGTATATCTTCCTGTTGCATTCCAGTTGAGGTATTTCTGGTACTGCCCCTGTGCTCCGGCATACAGGTAGAGCGAATTCCTCACCACATTTTTCCCTTTGGCGAGATACCCGTTGGTGCCGGTCACGTCATAGTAGTTCAGCAGTTTGTCTCCAAGTCCCACGTCCAGCTTGGACACTATTCCGTCACTTGCCCACGGCTGGAGCCGCATGTATATCCTGTTTTCAAACTTCATGACCCTCATGGAGTCAGCCGATGCTGTCGGGTTGAGATAGAAATTGTTGTTGTAGAAATTCCTTCCAGTAGTGTCCGTGTCGCCTATCTGGTCGGTATAAAATTTAGTGAAGACAGAGTATTCTGAACTGTGTCCCACGAATGCCGTTGTGATTCTGTTGTCTATCGAGTCTGGTTCGGCGGCCTCTGCCGCTGCCTTCTCTTCATCCAGTCTGATGAGTTCCGCTATTGCAGTGCTGTCTCCTGAAGCATAGATGCTGTCCCTTCTGGCTTCCTCTGCCTTTCTTGCCTTCCGTTTCCCCTTGCCGATGTCATAGATGAAATCAAATGGAATCCTGTAGGACTGGTCGAGAAAAATGGTGTTCTTCTTGATCTTGTTGGTGGCATTGGTGAGGTTGACGGCGATTTCCCTGGCATCCACTGTGGTGTCACGGATCCAGAAACTGTCTGTAAGACCTCCGTTCTCGCTTTTTTCTATCTTGTTGTAGATATAGCCTGCATGCATCAGGTATCTTTTGCCCATGTAGTTGGTCGCGGCCACGAATGTCCTGTTGTCCGTGTCCTCGTTCTGAAGCATTCCGTTTGACCCGTACCGGTGGTATTCCAATGTCACATTGAGTTCCGGAAGGATGTTCTGGGTGGTGAGTACCTTTATGTTGGTCTCCTCCTTCTCGTCATTGGCGAATAGGGTGCCCCAGTAAGCCAGCTCTGTGTATGGTGTCTTGGTGTTGAACATCGGAAGGCTTTCCGGAGAATAGTTGTACATCCTGTACGGGGTGTAGAATATGGCATTCTCCTCCTCCGTCCTCTGGAAGAAGTTATATGTCTCGGCCGGTGAGCCGATCACTCCGAGATATGTGGCATTGACATCCGTCTTGAAGAACGGGTAATCATTGAAATGATAATTATAGGAAGTGTCCTGCTTCTGCAGGTTGACATTGTTGAAATATCTGTCATGGGTCCATGTTATCAGCCGCTTGTACTGCATGGAATCAGGCACGGCATATGTCTCGAGAATTCTTGGAGTGGCGGCTATTATGCTGTCTTTCCTTGTCTTTATGCTGTCCTTGGCGTTGAGGATGCTGTCCGCCCTTGCCATGAGGATCGGAAGTTCCAGCTGGGCCAGATATTTTTTCCTTTCCTTTCTTGAAAGGGAATTGAACCAAGCTATTGAGTCCCTGTAGGCTGTTTCAGAAGAATCCTTGAAGACGAGGGAGTCAAGCTTGTGGAGTTCGAGCGAGTCCCCCAGTGCGCGGAGCGAGTCCCTTGTCATGGCCCTTGTGAGCGAATCCTTCAGTTCCACATAGTATCTGTATCGGAACGGGTCGGTGTCCCTTAGCGAGTCAGGGGCTATGATGGTGTCCCTTGCGGAGATTTCCGGAAGTGTGTCCGATGCCGCAATCGAGTCCGTCTGAATCAGTTCAGATGAATCCTGTACCTCGGTTCCCGTTGCTATGGCTGTCGAGTCCTGGAGCTGGACATTGCCGCTGTCTGCCTTGGCAATGTTCCCGTTCAGGGAGTCATCCGATATGGACGGAATGGTGTCAACCAACGGGGACAGCCCGGAAGATGCCGCCATCCTTCCGGCATCAATTCCGTAAGACTGGACTGCCGCCATCCCGATAAATATCGCCGGAATCCATATTTTGGACAACACATTTTTCATATGAACCTGCAAAGTTATGCATAATTTCTTATTTCTCAAAATCATGCTTCTGCACTGCGGATGTGGCAGCCTGAAATGGGGAAGACAGAAAGTCATGATAACTCTTTGGAAACTGGCATCTGCAGATGGTTTCAGCCGTCCTCGCGGCAATATCAAAGCAGACCGGCTCACATGAGCCGGCCCCTTTATCGCAAGTTCCGTTATTAAAGTGTCTTTATCCGATGATTATGCCTTCCGCCTCCATTTCTTCGAGGGCCTTCCTGTGGCCTGCCTCATCAACATAGCCGAGGGCTTTGGAAAGGAGGTGCACATTGAAGCCTGCCTTCTTCAGGTCTTCGCAGGTGGCCCGGACGCAGTATTCCGTGGCGATGCCGCATACATACACATTCTCGGCATCAAGTAGATCAAGGATTTCCCCGAGGGACTGGCCGGCCTTGTTTGCAGCTTCGAAACCGGAGTACTGTTCCACGGCAGGAACACATCCCTTGAAGAAGGTCAGCTCTTCCTGCATATATGGCTGCAGCATTTCGTGCACTGAACCGCCGTGCGTGCCCTGGATGCAGTGAGGTGGCCATATGCCGCCATGTTCCTTGAACGAGGAATGGTCCGCCGGATGATGGTCGCAGACGAAGAGTATCGGGAAGGTGTCCAGTATTTCCTCATTGCTGTTTCCTTCCTGTCCGGAAGTCATGCTGTCGATGAATCCGGCGGCCTCCTTGACA
>JADIMO010000078.1 GCA_017694755.1 Candidatus Cryptobacteroides merdavium | reverse complement strand
GCATGGAAGACCGGCACGAGCTACGGATTCCGTGACGCATGGGCTGTCGGCGTCACCCCTGAATATGCAGTCGGCGTATGGGCCGGCAATGCCGACGGCGAAGGCGTGCCCGGGCTTGTAGGAGCAAGGACAGCCGGCCCAGTCATGTTTGACATATTCAACATTCTTCCTCCCACCGGATGGTTCGAAGCCCCCGTCTATGGTGAATATGCCGAGGTTGAGGTCTGCCCGGAATCCGGCTGCCTCAAAGGCCCGTATTGCCCGGTCTGCGACACCCTGCAGCTTCCCAAGGCGGCCCTCCGCAGCGCCCCGTGCCCATACCACAAGCCTGTGACACTCACAGCGGACGGAAGATTCAGGACCACCGCCGGGGACATGGGGGCAAAGACCGTAAACATGTTTCTCCTGCCCCCTGCAATGGAATGGTATTACCGCCAGCATCACCCGGAATACAAGGCTCTCCCTCCGAGAAAGCCCGGCATAGTAAGGAATGACAATTTCATCCCCATGGAATTCATCTACCCCGAAAACGGCAGCACCATCTTCATCCCCCGCCAGCTCGACGGCTCCCTGAAAGGCATCGTCTGCAACCTTGCCCACAGCACCCCCGGCGAGAAAGTCTACTGGCATCTCGACAACAGCTACCTCGGCTGCACCCAGTACATCCACCAGATGACCGTCAGCCCTCTCCCCGGCCCCCACATCATCACCGTCGTCGATTCCTCCGGCAACTCCCTCTCCATCCGCCTGACAATCACCGGAGCGGAATCTTAGCTGCTTTTCAAATAATCGACAGTACAAAATATCCAATTTTAATTTTTGATTTGGGGCTGTTGGTTATTTTGTATATTTTTGTAAGATTGAACATTTAGTCATAACTAATAACATTTTATAACAGGCAGGTATGAAGACCACTCGATTGTTATTCTTAGGGGGGATGCTCGCTTTGGGGGCATGCTCGGCAACGACACAGACGCAGACGGCGGCAGAGCCGGTAGACCATGTGAGCACGCTGGTGGGGACGATGTCAAAGTTTGAACTTTCCACGGGAAACACTTATCCGGCGACGGCGAGGCCGTGGGGAATGAACTTCTGGACACCTCAGACAGGAAAGATGGGCGACGGATGGGCCTATACCTACTCTGCGGACAAGATACGGGGACTGAAGCAGACACATCAGCCGAGCCCGTGGATAAATGACTACGGGCAATTCTCGATAATGCCGGTGACTACGGGACCGGTGTTCGATGAGGAAGAAAGGGCAAGCTGGTTCTCGCACAAGTCGGAAACGGCAACACCTTACTGGTACAGCGTCTATCTTGCAGACCATGATGTGGTTGCAGAGCTGACGCCGACGGAGAGGGCGGCTTCGTTCAGATTCACATACCCTGAACGGGAAATGTCATACTTCGTGGTGGATGCATTCGACAAAGGGTCGTTCGTCAAGGTGATACCTTCGGAAAAGAAGATCATAGGATATACGACGAAAAATTCGGGAGGAGTGCCGGAAAACTTCAAGAACTGGTTCGTGATTGTTTCCGATACGCCTTTTGAATATGTGGCTACGGTGAAGGACGGAAAGGTCATCAAAGCCGCTGACCTCAACAAGGAGGCGGAAGTCAGGACTGACCATGCAGGGGCAATCGTCGGATTCAAGACGGCCAGGGGACAGCAGGTGAACCTGCAGATAGCTTCCTCATTCATCAGCGTGGAACAGGCGGAAATCAACCTCAACGAAGTGGCAGGAAGGTCATTCGAGGCCGTCAAGGCTGAAGGCAGGGCATGCTGGAACGACATTCTCGGCAGGATTTCCGTGTCGGATGACAACATAGACAACCTCAGGACATTCTACTCATGCCTCTACAGGTCCGTGCTCTTCCCGCGCAACCTTTCAGAAATCAATGCGGCAGGAGAAACAGTACACTACAGCCCTTACAACGGGGAGGTGCTGCCGGGATATATGTTCACAGACACTGGATTCTGGGACACTTTCCGCTGTCTTTTCCCGCTTCTGAACCTTGTCTATCCGGAAATGAACGAAAAGATGCAGGAGGGGCTCGTGAATGCCTATCTTGAAAGCGGCTTCCTGCCTGAATGGGCAAGCCCGGGACACAGGGGCTGCATGGTCGGGAACAACTCTGCTTCGGTGGTAGCTGACGCATATTTGAAGGGCATCAGGGGCCAGGACATCGAAAAGCTTTGGGAAGCCGTCACACACGGTGCCAATAGCGTGCACCCTGAGGTTTCGTCCACCGGAAGGCTCGGATGGGACTATTACAACAGGCTCGGCTATGTGCCTTGCAATGTAGGAATCAACGAAAGTGCGGCACGCACACTTGAATATGCATACGATGACTGGTGCATCTACACACTCGGAAAAGCTCTCGGAAAGAGCGATGAAGAGCTGGAGCCGTACAGGCAGCATGCGATGAACTACAGGAATCTCTACAGCGCTGAAGATCACCTCATGCGCGGACGCAACGAGGACGGGACATTCCAGACACCTTTCAGCCCGCTCAAATGGGGCGGTGACTTCACTGAGGGGAACAGCCTGCACTACACATGGTCCGTGTTCCATGATCCGGCAGGGCTTATGGAACTGATGGGCGGCGAGGAAAACTTCTGCGCCAACCTTGACGAAGTGTTTGAAATACCGCCGATATTCGACAACAGCTACTATGGCTTCACAATCCACGAAATCCGGGAAATGCAGGTGATGAACATGGGCAACTACGCCCACGGGAACCAGCCTGTGCAGCACATGATATACCTCTACAACTGGAGCGGACAGCCGTGGAAGGCACAGTACCATATCCGTAATGTGATGGACAAGCTCTACACGCCGGAACCGGACGGATATTGCGGGGACGAAGACAACGGACAGACCTCCGCATGGTATGTGTTCTCCGCACTCGGATTCTATCCTGTGTGCCCGGGAACAGACCAGTACATCATCGGCACACCTCTGTTCAAGGATGTCACGGTCAACCTTGCAAACGGAAAGAAGATACACATTTCCGCTCCGGAGAACAGCAGTGAGAACTTCTACATCTCAGGCATGACACTCAACGGGAAGGAGTATGACAAGACCTGGCTCTCACATCAGGAGCTGATGAACGGGGCGGACATCAGGTTCACGATGTCTTCAGAGCCTGACACGACGAGGGCAACCGGACCTGAGTCAAGGCCATATTCATTCTCCCTCGACAAATAAGCTGAAGGATACATTCCAAAACAAGGACAGTTATCCAGAAATCGGGAATTGCATCAAAATGCATGACAGAAACTGCAACCCGTAAAATCGAGCAGGAGACAAACACTGACATAGGTGTTTGCCTCCTGCTTTCATGTTTACTACCTATCTGATCATCATACATGCGGTTCCGCATACGGCGATTTTGGCTACAACCCGGACCGGACTGCACCAAAGCACGCATTAATCCAAAATCCGCATATTGTCATCAGCCTGCATACGGCAGGCTATTTCTGCTTCTTCCTGTCATATACATTGCCAACAAAATATATCACAGCCAGCACGGTAAAGAACAGGGCGGCAGTCCAGACCCAGCCGGATACAGCATTGTCCTCCAATGAAGACCGGAAACCGAGAAACACCCATGTGCCGGCAAATACAATGAACATCAGACCCTCAAGCACTCTCCGGACCTTCTCCGGCACAGGACGGATCTTCCCCATGACCGAAAGGACACCCCTTCCCGCTGCAAGCGCATCAAGTGCCAGCGTCAGCACCAGGCCCGCCACGCTCTCCGTTCCAACAATCATGCTGACACTGAAACTGAAGACACAAAGCAGGGCAAAAACATCATCCCTGTACAAGGCCCGGAAATCCAATCTTTTCTTTTTCATCATCTGCTCCAATAATCCGGACTGCCGGCTGCCACCGCCAGACCGGTACTGGCTGCCTCAAACGGACAGGCAATGGCCACTACAAACAAACCGATACAGACTGTCTCAACATGACAGGCACTTTTTTCAACAAATATAAGCCAGCCTTTATCAGGCAGCTGCAATTCATGCAACGGTCATAAAATTACTGAATCAGAGAGAGAAATACAAATCTTTTCCGTTACTGCGGCAAATTCACTATTTTTGCCGACGGACAAATCTACCACATGCAATGAAAAATACATTCAATCGGACAGGGAACATCTTTTCTGCAATTACAATCAAGACAGCAGCAATATTTTTGTCGGCAACGGCAGCATTTTCGGCAGTGTCATGCTCATCTGAAAAGGCGGAAGACTATGCCGGGATTGTGAACCCGCTGATAGGGACAGACTACACAGGCAACACATATCCGGGAGCACAGGCTCCGTTCGGGATGGTGCAGCTGAGTCCGGACAACGGGCTGCCCGGATGGGACAGGATAGCGGGATATTTCTATCCTGACAGCACTATAGCCGGGTTCAGCCATACTCACCTTGCTGGAACGGGAGCGGGAGATCTGTATGACATCTCCTTCATGCCTGTCACCCTGCCGTACAAGGAGGCGGAGGCCCCGCTCGGCATCCACTCGAAATTCTCCCATAAAGACGAGGAGGCAAGCGCCGGGTACTACAGGGTGCTGCTGAAAGACTACGGAATCAATGTGGAACTCACCGCAACGCCAAGATGCGGCATCCAGAGATATACCTTCCCCGGAGGAAAGGCTGCAGTCTTCCTTGACCTGAAAAAGGCGACGAACTGGGACTTCACGGAAGACTCATACATCGAGGCTGTAGACGAGCAGACGATACAGGGCTACAGATTCTCAGACGGATGGGCAAGAGGCCAGAAAGTATATTTCAAGACAAGATTCTCAAAACCGTTCGATGCGATGGACATCAAGATAGAGGACATCGAGAAGGACGGGAAGAAAATCGGGAAGGCCTATATAGCCCGCTTTGATTTCGACACCGCCGAAGGAGAGCAGATAATCCTGTCCACGGCCATTTCCGGAACAGGCATAGAAGGGGCGGCAAAGAACCTGGCCGCCGAGGCTCCGCATGATGATTTTGACAAGTATCTTGCAGCAGCGAAAAAGGAATGGAACAGCCAGCTCGGCAAGATTGAGGTCACTGGAGGCGACCCGGACGACAGGGTAAACTTCTACACCGCCCTGTATCACTCCATGATAGCCCCGACCATATACAGCGATGTGGACGGCACATATTACGGTCCTGACAAACAGCTGCACAAGACAGACGGATGGGTGAACTACGGGACATTCTCACTGTGGGACACTTTCAGGGCATCGCATCCGCTCTTCACATATACGGAGACTTCCCGCGTGAATGACATGGTCAAGTCCTTCATCGCATTCTATGAGCAGAACGGAAGGCTCCCGGTGTGGAACTTCTGGGGCAGCGAAACAGACATGATGATAGGCTACCATGCGGTCCCGGTCATTGCTGACGCCTACCTGAAAGGCATCGGAGACTTCGATGCTGAAAAGGCCCTGGAGGCATGCGTGAACACTGCCAACCTCGACTGGTACAGAGGCATCGGAGAATACAAGAAACTGGGCTATGTACCATATGATGTCACTGACAAATACAATTCCGAAAACTGGTCCCTCTCCCGCACTCTCGAATATGCCTACGATGACTGGTGCATAGCCAGAATGGCGGAAAAGATGGGAAAGAAAGATGTGGCAGAAGAGTTCTACGCCCGCTCACAGAACTACAGGAATGTCTATAACCCTCAGACCGGATTCATGCAGCCGAGGGACAGCAAAGGGCAGTTCCAGCCGGGATTCTCACCGGACGAATACACCGCACACATCTGCGAAAGCAACGGATGGCATTATTTCTGGTCCGTGCAGCATGACATTGAAGGGCTGATAGAACTCACCGGAGGCAAGGAAAGGTTTGCTGAAAAGCTCGACAGCATGTTCACCTACAACCCTTCTGCCGATGATGAACTGCCTCTGTTCAGCACAGGAATGATCGGACAATACGCGCACGGAAACGAGCCGAGCCACCATGTCATCTATCTTTTCAACAAGGTCGGACAGCCGTGGAAGACGCAGAAATACGCAGCGGAAGTGATGCATGAGCTATATTTCAACGCACCTGCCGGACTTTGCGGCAACGAGGACTGCGGACAGATGTCGGCCTGGTATGTGTTCAGTGCAATGGGCTTCTATCCTGTCAATCCGGCCAGCGGCGAATATGAAATCGGCACGCCTCTCTTCCCTGAAGTCAAGATGCATCTGGAAAACGGGAAGACATTCACCGTGCTAGCTCCGGGGGTGAGCATGGAGAATATCTACATCCAATCGGTGAAGGTCAACGGCCAGCCATACGGCAGAAGCTTCATCACCCATGAACAGATAATGTCAGGAGCGACGGTAGAGTTTGAAATGGGGCCGGAACCGGCAGAAGCATGGTATTAGACGCAATGCAAATTAATCCCGCGACGGATTCGGAAAAACCGTTGCGGGATTATTGTTTCAAGCTTCGCACTGAAGATTGTGACAGAGGGCTTATATCACTGAAGAACAAATGAGACCTTGCCACGGATGTCTGCAGATGAGGAAGCTAAGATGGCATCGAATTTTCCTGGTTCCGCCTCCCATCCGTGCTTTTGAGGATCATAGAATGAGAGGGCATCAGCAGAGATTGTAAAAGACACGGTCTTCGTCTCACCTGGAACCAGGCTTATCTTTCGGAAGCCTTTGAGTTCCTTGACCGGACGGGGTAGTGACGACTTTCTGTC
>JADIMO010000077.1 GCA_017694755.1 Candidatus Cryptobacteroides merdavium | reverse complement strand
AATGCCGAGGCCACCCCGAGCGAAGAGGCATGGGAAAAGGGCAAGCTGCTGGCTGACAATACCATCAGCCTTTACCGTCAGCGCCACAACGACAGCATCCCGCGCAAGGTAAGCTACACCCTCTGGAGCAGCGAGTTCATCGAGACGGAGGGCGCCACCATAGCCCAGATACTCTATATGCTCGGAGTGGAGCCTGTCAGGGATGCATTCGGCAGGGTGACGGATCTGCGCCTGATCCCGTCGGCGGAGCTCGGCCGTCCGCGCATAGATGTGGTCGTGCAGACAAGCGGACAGCTCCGTGACCTGGCGGCATCCAGGCTTTTCCTCATCAGCCGTGCAGTGGAGATGGCTGCCGCGGCCAAGGATGATGTGTATGACAATCAGGTGGCTTCCGGAGTACTGGAAACCGAAAAACTGCTGATTGACAAAGGTATGACTCCTAAGGATGCCCGCGAGGTATCCCTGTACAGGGTCTTCGGCGGAGTGAACGGCAATTACGGCACCGGCATCCAGGGCATGGTACAGGCCGGCGGCAGATGGGAGGACGAGAGCGAGATTGCCGAGGTCTATCTCAACAACATGGGCGCCTATTACGGAAGCGAGGACAAATGGGAGGAAGTGCGCCAATTCGCCTTTGAGGCTGCCCTTGACAGGACCGACGCCGTGGTGCAGCCGCGCCAGAGCAACACTTGGGGAGCCCTCAGCCTTGACCATGTCTATGAGTTCATGGGAGGGATGAACCTTGCCGTCAGGAATGTCACAGGCAAGGATCCGGATGCATATCTGAGCGACTACCGCAACAGGAACAATGTCCGCATGCAGGAGGTCAAGGAAGCCATCGGCGTGGAAAGCCGCACCACCATCTTCAATCCGGAATATATCCGGGAAAAGATGAAGGGCGGGGCAGGGGATGCCGCCGCATTGGCCGAGGTCGTCCAGAATACCTACGGATGGAATGTGATGAAGCCGCAGGCAGTGGACGATGAAATGTGGGACAGGATATATGATGTCTATGTCAAGGATTCATACGGGCTCGGGGTGCAGGAGTTCTTCGAGAAGAACAGCCCGGCAGCCCTTCAGGAAATGACCGCCGTGATGATGGAAAGTGCAAGGAAAGGGCTTTGGAATGCTTCGGAAGCCCAGCTTGCGGATATAGCCGCCCTTCATGCCGGACTTGTCGAAAAATACAGGCCTGCATGTTCCGGTGTCGTCTGCGACAATGCACGGCTCAGGGATTTCATAGCCTCGAAGACTGACGGCAGGACGGCCGCCCGCTACACTGACAACATCCGTCAGGTCCGTGAAGCGGCTGCCGCAGGAGACGGTAAGGGCATGGTGATGAAAAAGGAACGGCTCGACAGCGGAACTTCTTCCAGGACCAATGTCCTGAACAATACTATAATTGCCTTGGTGGCAGTGGCTGCCGTGGTTTTCATTGTGGTCTTTGTCAGGAAAAGACGCAGGTCAGGAGAAAATGACGAATAGCCATGGAGACCGTCGTAACCGTACTGATGTTGCTCATCGCCCTTGTTTTTGTCCTCAAGCAGAGTTTCGGCAAGCCGTGGACAATCCTGATTGCGGCTGCCGCTGCCGCCCTGTTCACCGGACTGATGTGGCCTCTCGCCATCGAGCAGTCCAAGAGCAGGATATCAGCATGGCTGGGAGACAGCGCCCTCATGCTTGATGCGGCGGTCGTGCTCAGTGTGGAGATTGTCCTGCAGATGGCCTTCTGCATAATGGCCGCCGACCTGTCCGCTGAAGGGCAGATGCCAAGGTGGAAAATCGCGGTCTACAGGATATTGAGATGGTTCCCCGGAGTGCTGATTTTTCCTGTCCTTTTCAGCACGCTGGTCTATGTGATCTTCGCATTTCCGGGGAACGATTTCAAACTTGTTGCATGGATTCTTGCCGCACTGGTGTTCATCCTGATTCCTGCCGGGGCCTGGGCATTCCGCAAGGCCATTCCGGAAAAGGAACTGAGGCTTGAACTGCTGTTCATCCTCAATGCCCTGACAGCCTTTTTCGGCGTGATAGCCACGGTGAACGGACAGACTGCCGTCGAAGGTTTTTCGGAAGTGGACTGGAGTGCATTTGCCGGCATTGTCCTCATCACTCTTGCCGGGGCCTTTGCCGGATGGCTGTGGCATTCATTCCATAAGTCGAAACCATAAAAATATAAACAAAAATGAATTTCATATCAGACATACTTTTCTGGATTTCCACGGGACTTCTGGTGCCTGTGATAGTGCTTCTCATCCTTCTTTTTCTCCGTTCTCTCCTGCTTGTAGGGAGTTTTTTCGGACAATACCTGAATATCCGCAAGAACGGGCGTACATTGCGGACCAGGCTCGAAGGGCTTACTCCGGAGACCGTCCGCGACCTTGAATCCATACTGCCGAAAGGCAGCAATTCCCTTTCAGTACGTTATCTCAATGAAATCCTTGCCCACAAGGACAGCCCTGCCCACATAAGGAGGCTTCTTGCAGATTTCGAGACAGATGCCGACAAGGATCTTTCTTCATCCAAGACACTCACCAAGCTCGGTCCTATGCTCGGCCTCATGGGTACCCTTATCCCTATGGGACCTGCTCTCGTAGGCCTTTCCACCGGGGACATATCTTCTATGGCCTACAACATGCAGGTGGCCTTTGCCACCACTGTGGTCGGACTTTTCTCGAGTGCAGTGGGCTTCATGACACAGCAGGTGAAAAACCGCTGGTATATGCAGGACATGACGAACCTTGAATTCGTGGCCGAACTTCTCGGCGCCGGGGAGGGGAAATGACCATGAGAAGACGCAGACTTTTGGGAAAGGAGGAGGACAACGACCCGATGAGTGTTGTCGGCAATCTCTTCGATGTGGCCATGGTATTTGCCGTTGCGCTGATGGTAGCCCTTGTGACAAGATATGACATGACGGAAATGTTCAGCAAGGAGGATTTTACGATTGTCAAGAATCCGGGCAAGGAAAATATGGAGATCATCACCAAGGAGGGTGAGAAAATCAACCGTTACACCCCGTCGGAAAATCAGGATGACGCATCCGGCAGACGCGGCCGGCGCGTGGGCATAGCCTATGAACTTGAAAACGGTGAGATCATCTATGTCCCTGAAGGCGGGCATTGATGAATTCTGCGGATAAATCAATAAAGAAAAAGACCCGAATTTCGGGTCTTTTTCTTTATTGTCCGGAGCCGGAATGCTCCGGACATCCATCGTCTTTTCTTGTAATCTGGAATTATTCCTCAGGAGACATTACTACCTCAATGAAGTTATTCTGGGAGAGGATTTCGTTGAGGACTGTCTTGATGTTCTCTGAAGAGATTTCGGAGATGGCGGCCTCGAATTCCTTGTCATAGTCCACGCCGTAGCGGTTCCAGTACATCAGGGCATCCAGCCAGTAGTTGTTGCTGATCCTTGATTCAGGAAGGTCCTTCTTGGCGTTTTCTATCGTACGGGTGAGCTGCTCCTCTGTAGGACCGTCGGCTGCAAGATTCTTGAGGCTTTCAACGGCTGACTTGATGAGTCTGTCGGCAGCTTCAGGATTGGTGTCGAAGTACACCTGTATCATTGCCCTTGCCTCAGGCTCATTCTGCATGGCAGCCCCTACGCTTGCGCCGTATGTGCCGCCTTCCTC
>JADIMO010000076.1 GCA_017694755.1 Candidatus Cryptobacteroides merdavium | reverse complement strand
GAACCCATACGCCTTGCGGCACCAGATCCTAAGTCTGGCTTGGCTACCAATTACAACACGCCCGCAGTATCTCCGGCTTTTGTCGCCGCCTCTTGACGAGGAATGCAAAGATATGTGAAATTTTTGGGATGGCAATGTCCGGAGTGAAAAAATCCGTCATTGCTTGCGGAATCCGGCGCAGCACCAGTTGTCCATGGCGTCCTCGGAGATGAAGCCCAGACCGTTGGACTCTGCGACGCCGCGGATCATCGGCAGGTCTTCGGTGTAGAAGCCGCTCACGAACAGCAGGCCGCCCTTGCGGAGGGAGCGGGAATAGGTCGGGATGTCCTGGATGAGGATGTTGCGGTTGATGTTGGCGAGGAGAATGTCGTATTTGCCCATCTGGAGCAGGGAAGCATCCCCGCAATAGGTTTCGACATGCCTTGACACCCTGTTGAGCCTGGCGTTGTCAAAGGCGGATACGGCTGCCACGGCATCGATATCTATCCCATACACATGCGCGGCCCCCATCTTGGCTGCGAGGATTGCGAGGATGGCCGTGCCGCAGCCCATGTCCATCACGACCTTGCCTTTGACGGAGGCTTCGTTCTGTAGGAGAGCCCGGCACATCATGTAGGTAGTCTGGTGATGTCCTGTCCCGAAAGCCATTTTCGGGTCTATCGTGATGTTGAACCTAGTCTTTTTCAGGCCCTTGTGGAATGATGCCTTCACCGTGCATTTCCCGTCGACTACAATCGGGGTGAAGTTGCTTTCCCACAGGGCGTTCCAGTTGGTCGCAGGAATAAGGTTGGCAGAAATGTCCGTCACCGCGAAGCTGTCTTCCTCCAGCCCTCCGAGAGCCAGTTTCAGCATCTGGAGGCTGTACGCCTCTTTCGGTATGTAGCATTTCAGACAAGGTTCCTCCATCGAAAATGACTCAAACGGCAGCTCTTCCAGCTCCGCCATCAATATTTCAGCGTTCTCGTCACTGTATGGCTCGATCCTTATCGATACCTCTATATATTCCTGACTGTTCATGGCCTGAGTTTTATGTCCGCCCTTTCCGTTGCCGGCAGCTTTCGGACTATTTTTGCCTGCAAATATACATACTATTGTATTAACGGCCCATAGGAAGAATGTAATTATGTGAGACACATTATGCAAAATTCATTATGAGATTTGCATGATGTTGAGGATGTACCTGCAGCGCATTGTGGATCCGGGGAAACAATTTTTATGAAAAAAGGATTGAAATGTTTGAAAATATTTCCGATAAACTTGATTTTGCTTTAAAAATGTGATAAATTAGCAAGATGTTGTAAAAAATAACAATCAAAATCGGGAATATGGAACTACCTTTTGCAGAATCCTACAGGATCAAGATGGTGGAGAATCTCCACAAGTCGACCCGGGAAGAACGGGAGAAATGGATCAGGGAGGCCAAGTACAACCTCTTCAATCTCAAGAGCGAATATGTATACATCGACATGCTGACCGACTCCGGGACGGGGGCGATGAGCGACAGACAGTGGGCTGCCATAATGGAAGGCGACGAGAGCTATGCCGGAGCGACTTCGTTCTACAGGCTGAAGGAGTCTATCAGGGACATAACCGGTCTGGAATATGTGCTCCCGACACATCAGGGCAGGGCGGCGGAGAACGTTCTCTTCTCAGCCATCGTCAAAGAAGGGGACTATTTGCCCGGAAATTCACATTTCGACACTACGAAGGGGCATATCGAATATCGTAAGGCCCACGCCATTGACTGTACCATAGACGAGGCTTCCGACACAGAGCTTGAAATCCCGTTCAAGGGAAATATGGACCTCGGAAAGCTGGAAGATGTGCTGAAGTCCCATCCCGCCGAGAAGATTCCTGCCGTCGTGCTGACAATCACCAACAACACCGCAGGAGGGCAGCCGGTGTCAATGGAGAACATCAGGGGTGTGTCGGAGCTCTGCCATAAATACGGGGTGAAGCTGCTCATTGACTCCGCCCGCTTTGCCGAGAACGCATATTTCATCAAGACCAGGGAAAAGGGGTATGCCGGCAAGTCCATAAAGGAGATAGCCAGGGAAATATACTCATACGCCGATTATATGACAATGTCCGCAAAGAAGGACGGAATAGTCAACATCGGCGGCTTCCTTGCGTTCAGGGACGAGAAGGACATGCAGAAATGCCAGATGTTCAGCATCATGTACGAAGGCTTCCTGACATACGGAGGCATGGCGGGGCGTGACATGAATGCCCTTGCCCAAGGACTTCAGGAAAGCATGGATTTCGACTATCTGTCCACACGCATCGGCCAGGTGGCTTACCTTGCCGGGAAGCTCGATAAATACGGCATCCCTTATCAGCGTCCTGCAGGAGGCCATGCAATCTTCGTGGATGCGAAGAAGATCTTGACAAGCCTGCCTAAGGAACAGTTCCAGGCCCAGACCCTCGCCGTCGAACTCTATCTTGAAGGCGGCATCCGCGGCGTTGAGATCGGTGCCCTTCTTGCAGATAGAGATCCGGAAACGCATGAGAACAGGTATCCTCGCCTTGAGCTGCTGCGGCTCGCCATCGCCCGCCGTGTCTACACCAACAACCACATGGATTATGTCGCCGCCGCCTTGAAGAATGTCTATGACCGCCGCGAGTCCATCACCACCGGCTACCGCATTTCAAAGGAGCTTCCGATAATGCGTCATTTCACAATAGAATTGGAGAAAATCTGAAAACATTATAGTTAGTAACAGACAAGAAAAGGTCCTGTCAAATCCCGTCCCGGGATAACGGCAGGGCCTTTTTTCATTTTTTTGAAAAAAGTCTGTAAAGATTCCCGTCTCGCTCGTCTATTATCTGTCAAACTGCAGAAAAAATGAGCGACGAACTTTTGTACAGATATTTCAAGAATGAGGTCACACCGCAGGAGGTGAAGGAGATAGAGGATTGGCTGGCAGCCGATCCCGTGTCCCGTCAGCGGGAGTTCGATGCGGCTCATATGCTGTTCAATGCCATGGTTCTCCAGGAGGGAGGATGGTATTCAGGAAAAGCCGGCCCTGAGAAGAGGATGCCAGTGCCTGTATCTGTACGGAAGAAATCCGGCCGGATATGGTGGCGAACAGCCTGCAGTGTGGCTGCTGCCGTGGCGCTGCTTGCCGGTGTCGGTTATGCCGGAATGTATCTGAAAGAGGAAATGATGTACAAAGACTTCTCCTCCAGGATAAATACTATAGAGGTCCCGGCAGGGGAAATGCTGTCCGTGACGCTTCAGGATGGTACGGAAGTGTTTCTGAACGGAGGCTCAAGACTGGAATATCCTGTCGTTTTTTCAAAGGACAGAAGGGTGGTGCGGCTTTCCGGTGAAGCTTATCTTGATGCTGCCCATAATCCTGGGCGGCCGTTCGTGGTGAAGACTTTTGCCTCTGAAGTGGAAGTGCTCGGAACCGAGTTCAATGTGCTGGCTGATGAAGACAACGGAATCTTCTCAACGACTCTTGTGTCTGGCAAGGTAAAGGTGACCACATTGGGCGGTGATGAATATGAACAGGTTATCCTTGCTCCGGACGAGAAGGTGAAGATTGTGGACAATCATCTCGTGGTCAGCAAGGTAAAGGCAAAGGATGACGTAAGTTGGATGGGCGGATATATCAACCTCCGCGATGTGAATTTCGTGGAACTTATGCATCGTTTTGAAAGCATGTACGGAGTGGACATCATCATTGCAAGGGATTCTGTTCCGGATGTAGGTTATCTGAGCGGAAAGATAAGGGTGTCGGAGGGCATTGATTTCGCCCTTCATATCCTGCAGGAGGCCTGTGACTTCACATATGAAAAGGATTCAGGGACCAATACTGTCATCATAAGATGACGCGATGTCCGCATGAAATGAAATTTGGCATATGGCCCCGGCAGTGGACCGAGGCTTGCTGAAAATATAATTTATTAATAAACTGCATAATTATATTATGTCTGAAACAGTTTTTTCAAGAACCGGCGGGCTCTTCAGGTACGCGATGGTCTTGTTCCTTCTCCTTTTGGGCGTGTCCCTCAAGGCTCAGGCACCCGGTAACGGGCTTGTCACTCTGGACATGACGGATGTTCCTGTCGAGCAGGTGATGAAGATGATCGAGGAACAGACCGATTATGTATTTCTCAACAAAGATGTGGATGTTTCCCGTATTGTATCCGTGCATGTGACGGACAGTCCGATAGAAGAAGTCCTCAAGGCCATCTTTGACGGCAAGGGCATTTCCTTCAAGATTGAATCCCGCCACATCGTGCTTTCCGAATCTCCTTTACAGAATCCCGATGACAGGGGGGGGGAATTCTGTAGAAGACAATGTCATTTCAGGAACGGTCATTGATTCATACGGCACTCCAGTCATAGGTGCAGGAGTTCTGATAAAAGGAACCACCACCGGAGCGAGCACAGATCTCGACGGCAATTTTTCATTTGTTCTCCCGGACGGGATGGATACCGGGACTCTCGAAGTTTCCTGTCTCGGATACACAACCATGGAGTTTTCCATAGGTACGAGAAGGGTCTTCAATGTCACCCTGAAGGATGACTCCATCATGATGGAGGCCACGGTGGTGACGGCCCTCGGCATCAAGCGTTCCGAGAAGGCCCTTTCCTACAATGTCCAGGAAGTCAAATCGGACGAGCTTCTTGCCAACAAGGATGCCAACTTCGTCAACTCCCTGAACGGCAAGGTGGCCGGTCTTGTCATCAATGCCTCATCCTCCGGAGTCGGAGGTGCCTCGAAGGTAGTGATGCG
>JADIMO010000075.1 GCA_017694755.1 Candidatus Cryptobacteroides merdavium | reverse complement strand
GGATATATGGATGCCCGCACCATGATCATCACAGATGCTGATTATCTCAAAGGCGAGCCGGACATGAATGCCATAGCCGAAAAGGTGCCTGGCATAGTGTCCGAAGCATACAGGGACAACGATGCCGTCATAACCCAGGGCTTTGTTTCAGCGACTGCCGACGGTGAGCCGACTGTCCTTGGACGCGGCGGTTCCGACTACTCCGCCTCCCTAATCGGTATGGCGGTGGATGCCACACGCATAGAAATATGGACAGACGTTGACGGTGTGCGTACAGCCGACCCTCGCAGAGTGCAGAATACGAGATGTCTGGACAAGATATCGTTTGAAGAGGCAGCAGAGATGGCACATTTCGGTGCCAAGGTATTGCATCCGCTCACAATCGAGCCTGCGGTGAAGAAGAACATCCCGATCTATGTGCTCAATTCCATGAACCCTTCAGGGGAGGGCACTGCGATTCTCCAGAGCTCCTTTATCGAGGACGGCGTCAAGTCAGTGTCCTGCAAGGAGAACATCCATGTCATCAACATCTTCTCCACGAAGATGATCAACACTTCCGGCTTCCTTACCAAGGTGTTCGAGATCTTCAGCGAGAACAAGGTGTCAGTGGACCTCATAAGTACTTCCGAGGCCAACATATCTGTCACTGTGGATGCTTCCCAGAACATAGATGCGGTAGTGGGCAAGCTTTCCGCATTCGCTGATGTCTATGTCGACTCCGACAAGTCGCAGGTGTCCGTCATCGGAAAGAACATAATCAATCTCAAGGGGCTTCTGGAGCAGACATTCGCACCTGTGAGGGACTGCAAGATATACATGATTTCCCAGGGAGCCTCGTATGTGAACATAAGTTTCGTTGTGGACAGGGCCGTGCTCAACGATGTTGTCCAGCAGATACACAAATATCTTTTTGAAAAATGAAGGTCGTAATAAGCGGTTACGGAAAAATGGGGAGGATGGTCGAGAAGGTCCTTTCCGCAAAGAATATTGAATGCGCAGGCAAGAGCGAGAACATACAGGAGTTTGACAAGGCTGTCGCAAAAGAGTCCGTCTGCATAGATTTTACTGTTCCCGATGCCTTCAGAGCCAATTACAGGTTCCTGGCGGAGAATTTCAAGGCTGTTGTGGTCGGCACAACAGGCTGGGGCGACATAAAAGATGAGGTGATCTCATATTTTGAAAAATGCGGCACGCCGATGATATATGCCTCCAATTTTTCCGTGGGGGTCAATGTCTTCTTCGCCGTCACGGACTATATTTCATCGATGCTCGGAAAGGCCGGCGGCTACAGCCCGTATATACTTGAAATGCACCATTGCCACAAACTGGACGCCCCGAGCGGCACGGCCAAGAGCCTGGAAGCCATCGTGGATGCCAATATGGGTGTCAAGAGCGATGTCCAGGCGGTCCGCTGCGGAGAGATCCCGGGAATACATACAGTAGGATTTGAGGGAAACGTGGACAGGATCACGCTGAAGCACGAGGCATTTTCCCGTGAGGGATTCGCCGATGGTGCGGTGCGTGCGGCCCTGATGACGGAAGGGCTTGCCGGAGTGCACGAGTTCAGGGAACTGCTTTTTGCTGAAATCAAATAGTATTCATTATATGAAAAAATTGTCTTTGTCGGGCTGCGGCACTGCGCTTGTGACCCCTTTCAGAAACGGGGAAGTGGATTATGCTGCATTTTCCCGACTGCTTGACCGGCAGGTTGAGGCCGGAATACATTTTCTCGTGCCTCTCGGAACGACAGGCGAGACCCCTTGCCTGGATGAGGAGGAAAGGATAAGGATACTTGAACTTTCCAAGGAAAAATGCGCCGGCAGGCCTGTGATAGTGGGCGGCGGCACCAATTCCCTTACGCAGACAGTCAAGAGCATGAAGGTGCTGGAGCCATATGGTCCAGATGCCTTTCTCATCGTTGTGCCTTACTACAACAAGCCTACTCAGGACGGCATCTATGAATATTTCAAGGCTGTGGCAGACTCGACAGACAAGCCGATAGTCATGTACAATGTCCCTTCAAGGACAGGTGCCAACATGACGGCTGAAACGGCTCTCCGTCTGGCGGAGATTGAAAATATAGTGGCAGTCAAGGAAGCTTCAGGCAATTATGCCCAGATTTCCGAGATAATAGGGCATGCTCCGGAAGGCTTTGCCGTGCTCAGCGGAAATGACGACGAGACGCTTTCACTCATGGCCACCGGTGCTGCGGGCATTGTGAGCGTTGCATCCAACATCGCACCTCGCATGATGGTCGAGCTGGCCGAAGCAATGCTTGCCAATGACATTGTAAAGGCCCGCGGACTGCATCACAGGCTGATGCCACTGTTCCGCAACTGTTTCATCGAAAGCAACCCTGTACCGGTGAAGGCAGGCCTTGCCGCAATGGGCCTTCTTGAAGAGGAATTCAGGCTTCCGCTTGTCCCTGGCATCAGAAAGACATACGACATCATGCGCCGCACCGTCGAGGACCTCGGCCTTATATAAAAGGAAATTTTATGGAAAAGGAATTGGAAAGATTTTATGAAGTGTGCCACGACCTTGAAAGCGGCAAGGTCCGTGTGGCCGAGAAGGTTGACGGGGAATGGAAAGTGAATCCGTGGGTCAAGGAAGTGATTCTTTCGGGCTTCCGTTATGGCCGTCTGACGGACATGTCTCAGGGCGCCTTCCCGTTTTTTGACAAGGATACAATACCGGTCCGCAGCTTCACCACGGAGGACGGTGTCCGCATTGTCCCGGGCGGCTCTGCAGTCCGCAGGGGTGCCTATCTTGCCCCGTCCGTGATAATGATGCCTCCGGCATACGTGAATATCGGCGCTTATGTGGATGCTGACACGATGATAGACTCCCATGCCCTCGTAGGGTCATGTGCCCAAGTCGGCAAGCATGTGCATCTTTCCGCCGCATCACAGCTCGGCGGTGTCCTGGAGCCTGTCGGTGCCCTGCCGGTGATCATTGAGGACAATGTGTTCATAGGCGGCAACTGCGGCATTTACGAAGGGACCATCGTCCGTGAGAATGCGGTGATAGGAACAGGCGTGATAATAAACTCATCCACGGCCATCTTCGATGCCACTACAGGAGAATACATCAGGGCCAATGAGAACGGGCAGATGATCGTTCCTGCCGGAGCCGTCGTCGTGGCCGGAAGCCGCCCTGTGACAAAGGGCCCCGGAGTGGACAAAGGCATTCATCTCTATACACCAGTGATTGTCAAATACCGTGACGGCAAGACCGATGCCTCCGTGACTTTGGAAAACCTTCTCAGGGATTGATTTAATGTAATGTCCGATGAAATTATCGGACAACCTACTAAAGGAGCAGGATGAATCCTGCGACAGTCCTCCCGGAGAGGGTCGTGAGCGTTTTATGCGAATGTCCGGTGGACATTCGCAAGCGAGCAGCAAAGGGAGGGTGACGCACCTTGACAAGGGGCTGTCGCGGAGCGACTGGGGATTAAGACAGACGGATTTCGAAGAAATCCATGACGACAGTTCGACGAATTCCCTGGGAGCGAGTATAATCAATTCGTCGAACTGACGTTATTTTTATGAAATACGGAAATTTATTTTCTGAGGATACATATTCATTTTTCCGCTCTCCGGTGAGGGACATCTTCAAGAAGGTGGACCTCAATGCCATCCATTCATTTGCCGGAGGCTATCCTTCCGCCGAGACATTCCCGCTCGATACTTTCAAGTCCACGATGTGCGCGGTGATAGACAAGTACGGCGGCAAGGCCTTCCAATACGGAGCGACACAAGGTGTCACTGAACTTCGGGAGGTACTTTCGCACAGGTACGGAGTACCGATGGAGCGCATACAGATCACATCGTCATCTCAGCAGGGCATAGATGTCTGCACGAGGATTCTTGCCGACCCGGGGGATGTGATCCTCACTTCCAACCCTTCCTATCTCGGCGCCCTCCAGTCTTTCCGCTCCTACCGTGCAGATGTCCGCGGTGTGGCACACGAGGATGACCCGGACCGTTTCCGTGCCGCATACGAGGCCGCCATCGGAAAGGCCTTTTCGGAAGGCAGGAAGATAAAGTTCCTCTATATGATACCGGACTTCCAGAATCCTTCAGGAGAAACCTTGTCTCTCAAGGAAAGGGAGATTCTGGTGGAGCTTGCTGAAAAATACGGTTTCCTCATCGTTGAGGACAGTCCTTACAGGGAATTGAGATACAGCGGAGAGCCTGTTCCGACCATATATTCCCTTGCTCCTGATACTGTGCTGCACCTTGGGTCCTTTTCAAAGATATTCGCTCCAGGATTCAGGCTCGGCTGGATATTCGGCCATCCGGATGTGCTTGACAAGATATATGTGTGCAAGCAGTCGCTTGACCTCTGTCCTCCGGTTTTCGACCAGTATGTCGCTGCGGAGTTCATGGGGTCCGGCAGTCTTGATGCCAATCTTCTCAAAAGCATTGACCTGTACAGGAGCAAACGCGACCTTATGCTTTCGC
>JADIMO010000074.1 GCA_017694755.1 Candidatus Cryptobacteroides merdavium | reverse complement strand
GGCTTTGACATGTGGGATCTGACGGTAAACAAGTATCTTTTCAAAAACAGACTTGTCCTTTCTCTCAATTATTCAATCCCTTTGAATCTCGGGGTGAGGAAGAGCCAGCAACGGGAAATCAGCACGCCTTTCTATTTCCAGCATGACGAACTTGATCTCGGCATATATGACAACATGGTCATTTTCAAGTTGTCATACCGCTTCGGCAACGGACGCAGGACAAGAGTCATAGAGGACAGCACAAGGTACGATACAGAAGCCGGCGATTCGCGCGGTCTCCTATGATCCTGCGTCCCGGCCTGTTGATGCTGATGCATCGGTCTATGATCCTGAGTCCCGGCCTGTTGATGCTAATGCATAGGCCTGTGGCGGGACTGGCGGAACTCCTTCTCCCGGGCAGCGAGGATCGGCCGCTGGTCCTCGGCAAGGGCGAAATCGCAGAAACGTTCCCAGATGTAGCCTACCGCCTGGTCTGACGGATGTACCATGTCTTCCGCATAGAACCTGTAGTCCCGCAGCTCGTCGAGCATGATTTCATACGACGGGAAATAGATGCATCTGCCTGGGAATCTGCGGCAGAGCTCTTCTTCAGCAAGCAGGAGTGCCGCCTTGCTGAGCTGGTTGCCGTGGGCCCCGTCCTTGAGGTGACGGATCGGGCTGACCGTCAGGAAAAAGACCGCGTCAGACGCTTCAATTGCCTTTGAAAGCACATCCACTGTAGTCTCAGGACTCATCAGCTCCCTGGAGAATTCCCGGGCGTTGCGTTTCAGGCAGTTTGACACTACCATGTCACCTGCGATGTATCTGTAGCACCAGCTGGTGCCCAGGGTAACTATGACTTTTGTGCTTGTCCTGTAGAATGATGATGCTTCCCTGAGCCGGGCGTTGGCGTTTTCAAGGAACTCTTCTTCGCTTCTTCTGGCGAAGGAAGTGTGGTGGCTGAAGGAGCATATCAGTTCGGCCCCGCTCCCCATCGGCTGACAGTCTGCTGCAGTGAATTCACGGCAGGAAACAAGTCTTTCAAGTGAATTTGCGATGGACTGTGGGTTGTAGAGCGTACCGAAAGGATTGATGCAAACATCGAATCCGGCTTCTTCCATCTTCTTGCCGACATTGTCAGCAAAGCAGCTGCCGATGACAGTGATCTTGTCTTTATATGATATCTCCACAGGGCTTTTCCCTGCGTCTACCGGAGTCTGTAGCTTAAGCATTTCTTTTAATCGATTGTATTCCAATTAAATGGCAACATGGTCAGATGCCTGTCCAGTCAGACAGGCACTCAAAATGTAAAGATAGGCAATATCCGTCAGTTGGAGGAGTCCCACAGGATAAAAATTGATGTGAGAAATAATTTTGACCTTAATTTGATTGCCGATGAAGTCTTTGTTGCTAATTTTGTAGGATATTGCCGAGAGGGATACGGTACTGGATTTACCGTGAAATGTTTCATGAAATTACCGGGGAAATGTTTGTAGCCATGGATTTTCATTATATCATATTGTCAAAGGTCATATTGCCGGTCGTCTGTATGTCAGCCTTTGCCGGAGTGGCTTCAGCTGCGGGTGCAGAGCAGTCCGATGGGCATGCAAGAGATACTGTCCCTGAGATGAGAGGAGGTCTTCCAGACGGAAGACAGCCGGGAATCAGTTTCGCGTATGACCTGGACTTTGAGATGAACTTCGACAACAGGGAGTTTGACCATAGCCATATCCTTCCTTCAATGACTATCTTCGGAGCGAGGCTGACTCCGTCGGTAGGAGCCGGGCTCGTCCAGAAGGACGGCACGAGGCATCGTCTGATGGTGGGCATAGATGTAATGAAGGATTTCGGACGGTCTCCGGTCGAATCTTCCGACCCTGAATCGGAGGAAGTGTCTCCGAGACAGGACAACTGGGATCTTTTCGGGGAACTCCTGATATATTATCAGCTGCAGAAAAGGCTCGGAAAGACTGATTTTTCTCTCACGGCAGGAATTTTTCCTCGCCGTTTCCTCGGCGGCGAATACTCGACGGCTTTCGTCTCGGATTCACTCAGGTGGTATGACAACAATCTGGAAGGTCTCCTGCTGACATTCAGGCGTCCTGCTTCATATTTTGAGGTCGGCTGCGACTGGATGGGAAAGGCCGGGATCGACCGCAGGGAGCGCTTCATGATATTCAGTTCAGGAAGAGGGGATGTCTCCGGACTTGTCACTCTCGGCTATTCAGCCTATATGTACCATTTCGCAGGTTCTGCAAATGCCCCGGGGGTTGTGGACAATATCCTGATCAATCCATATGTAGACCTGGATTTCGCAAGATGCTTCAAGACTGCTCTACCTCTCCAGCGGCTTCATATTTCGGCAGGATGGCTCCAGTCTCTGCAGAACGACAGAGAGCTTGTGCATGAATATGTTGCTCCTGGCGGACTTGAAGTAGTGGCCGGCATAAGGAACTGGAACGTCGGCATTGAAAACCGGTTCTTCTTCGGACAGAACATGATGCCATACTACAACACTCTTGGTACCGGAGGAGAAAAATACGGTGACCTGCTTTATCGTGGAGACCCGTTCTATCGTCTCAGGGACATTTCCGGATGGGGAATATATGACAGGCTTGAAGTCTATTATGCTCCGGTGATCTCAAGGTTCATAGATCTGAAGGTAGCGGCAGTGCTCCACTTCTCCGGAGGCTATGCCGGATGGCAGCAGATGGTGACTGTCGCATTCAATCTCCAGGAGCTGCTCTCCGGGACTGGTGCCAGCCGATGAGGATACTGACAAGCATAATGATAAGAATACTGATGACAAACAATAAAATCTGATGCCATGCTCTTAAGGAAAAGGACCGCAAAGACAGAAGCCCCGTCTGATGCCGGCGGGACATTGGCTCTAGCCCTGGTGGAATTCTCTGCAGACTGGGAACAGACCCTGCACAATCTTTCACGGCTCGACCTTCTCATTGAACATCTGTATCGTGACCTGCCGGAGAAGTATCCGTCGTTCTATCCGGATGTACTGGTTCTTCCGGAATTCTTCAGCACAGGGTTCACGATGAATCCTGACTGCGCGGAATTTCCTGATGCTTCACCTACATTGTCATGGATGACAAGGACTGCCGGCCTTTACGACTGTGCTGTGGCCGGATCTATCCCTGTGCATCTGCCTGACGGGGAACGGGCAAACAGGTTCTATTTTGTGGGCCAGGACGGAATCATAGCCCAATACGACAAGCGGCATCTCTTCCTAGGCGGCGAAGACGGCAATTATACTCCAGGCAGCCAGAGGGTTGTCTTTGAATACAAGGGATGGCGGATAATGCCTGGCATCTGCTTCGACCTACGGTTCCCGGTGTGGATGAGGAACAACCCTGCCGAACCGTACGACCTTTATCTCAATGTAGCCAACTGGCCTTCTGCAAGGAAGAAAGTAGCTGAGGTACTGGCCGAGGCCAGGGCAATCGAGAATGTCTGCCATGTGGCTTTCTGCAACCGTTCCGGGAAGGATCTCCTTCTGGAATACGGCGGAGGCTCGGTGGTGCTCAACCATCGCGGTCGTCAGAAATCGGCAGATCTTGACATAGACGGGACTCTCGTGGCCTGTGCATCCCTTGACAAGGCTGAAATGCTCAGGTACAGGACTTCTTTCCCGATGCTCCAGTCAGCCGATGAATTCCTCCTGCAGGAGCCCCGGCCCGGGGCATTTCTAGGAGGTCTGAGACGAAGGCATGAATGAGATCCATATGGCGGACAATATACATGAGATCCATTCAGACGACAATGTACATCTATGAGACTCATTCAGAGAAAAATATAATCGGAATATTACATACATTATTTACAGATCATAAGATATCAGATGATGAAACAGATCAGGACAATCATGCTGGCTGCGCTGGCTGTGCTTTCGCTTTCCGCTGTGTCATGCAGCGGCCCGAAGGACGGCACATACACCTTCCAGCTCTTTACTACCAATGACGTGCACGGCTGTTATTTCGACTCTGTGTATGTCGGGAACAGGACCAGGAATTCTCTTCTGGCTGTGTCGGCCTATGTGGACAGTGTCCGCAATGCCGTAGGCAAGGACAAGGTCATACTTGTGGATGCCGGTGACTGTCTCCAGGGGGACAATGCCGCCTACTATTACAACTATGTAGATACAGTCTCGACTCATCTCTATTGCAGGATTGTCGACTACATGGGCTATGATGCCGTAGTCGTGGGCAACCATGACATCGAGACCGGCCATCCGGTATATGACAGGGTGGTAAGGCAGATGAAGACACCTTTCCTTGCTGGGAATGCGATTTCAGATGCTACAGGCCGTCCGTATTTCCAGGACCATGTCATCCTCAAAAGGGACGGGATCAAGATAGCTATCCTGGGATTTACAAATCCCAACATGAAGAACTGGCTGTCCTACAGCTTGTGGAGCGGGATGACCTTTGAGTCGCTCATTCCTCTCGTGCAGGAAGATGTGGACAAGGTCATCGCGAAGGAAAAGCCTCAGGTCGTGATAGTTGCCGTACATTCTGGCACAGGTGAAGGCGATGGCGGACACCTTGAGAGCCAGGGCCTTGACCTTTTCAACAGCCTTAAGGGCGTCGACTTCCTTGTCTGTGCCCATGACCACCGTCCGTTTGTTGCCGAAAAGGACAGCCTCTGCCTGATCAATTCCGGCAGCCATTGCCGCAATATCGGCCACGGCACAGTCACCCTTGAGATCAAGGACGGCAAATGCATCTCCAAGACACTTTCCGCAGACCTGATACCGGTGAGGAAGGAAAAGACCGATTCCCTCATGAAGGAAATGTTCATGAAAGACTACCAGGCTGTCAAGGCCTTTACAGTGCAGCCTGTCGGCGAACTCAAGACTGAGCTGCGCACCAGGGATGCATATATGGGCATGTGCGACTATGTCAACCTTATCCATGCCATCTCCCTCGGTGTCCCTGAGGCCAGGCTTTCGTTTGCCGCACCTCTGACATTCAACGGCTACATAAGGCCCGGAGTCCTCACATACAATGATCTCTTTACTATATATCCTTTTGAAAACCAGCTGTATGTCGTCAAGATGAGCGGCAAGGAGATAAAGGATTACCTTGAATATTCATATTCTACCTGGGTAAATACGGTCAAGGGCAGGGGAGACGAACATATCCTCCAGATAGTAAATGAGCCTGATCCCCGTACTGGCCAGAAGCGCTGGTCATTTGTCGGCCGCAGCTACAACTTTGATTCGGCCGGAGGTCTCTTCTATGATGTGGATGTCACAGAACTGGTAGGGCAGAGGGTGAAGATAAAGTCTCTTGCTGACGGTACTCCGTTCTGCTCTGACTCGACATACAATGTGGCGATGACCTCATACCGTGCCAGCGGTGGTGGCGGAATCATGAGGGAAGGCGCCGGCATTGATACCGACTCCATTGACGCACGGATTGTGGCGCGTTATCCTGAGATCCGCGAGCTTGTGTATGACTACCTCAAGAAGAACGGCTCCATCGATGCTGAAGTCATCGGCGACCCGTCCCTGATAGGCGCATGGCACTTCACTCCTGAGCCTCTTGCAGACAAGCTCATGAAGAAAGACATGTCCCTCCTCTTCCCGCAGCGGAAGTAGCGGAGATGAATTGAAAAGGAAGGCCGTCACTGAAACAATACAGTGACGGCCTTCTGCTGTTATCAGGGATTCTGGAAATGTATCTTAGAATAATATAATGGCCGGACGAATATAAAAGGATATTTTTTATATTATAAAAGAAACAATCCTTTTTCGTGCCGTCTTATAAAATAATGATTAACTTTGTGGAAGTTATCTGCCTTGATCGGCAGATGACTACATAATAGTGAAAGTGTTTTCATAATATCCTTTTGAAGAAATCTGACAGTTTCAATGAACGTAAGGATAGTGACGGCACCATCACTTGTATTTGCTTGTGTTTTGCACATCCGATACGAGTGTGGGGATTGTTTCTGTCTATTTACGTTCGGGTTTTGTCAGAACCTCTTCAAAGATAGGCGAATCGACTCCACACTTCTCTGTTTATAGACATTGGTTGACTTTTACACTAAAACGCCAAGGAGTCTGGATGTGCTTAACCGAGTATGAAAAGAATCTATCTTCATCTTAACTCCAGGGATGAGTTCCTGAGGATTGACATTTCAAAGATAGCTTACTTCGAGGCTGATGGAAATTATACCAGTATAGTCCTGTCCAATGGCCTTAAAGGTGTTGTCTGCATGAATCTGTCCAAGATTCAGCAAGTTTTGACCGATAGATTGAAGGAACAGGCCGCAATTTTCATACGAGTCGGAAAGAGTTTCATAATCAACAGATTGTACGTTTGTCAAATTAACGTCTTGAGACAGGTCCTTGTCTTAAGCGATGGGGTGAATTTTGTCTTCAATCTGAATATTTCGAGAGATGCCCTTAAGAAACTTAAGGACTTGTGTCTTTTGTCTTGTAATGTTCAGTTTGAAAATGCTGTTGAATCAGAATCTAAATAATTGAAAAAATGGATAAGATTATCTTGATTGGCAAGGAACCGGAGAAAGGCCGTTTGCTCATTTCTACATCTGTCAATGGTAAAACTGTTAATGCTACTCTGCGAGATCCTGGCAGTGTCCCTTCTTGTGTAAGCCGTTGCAGACCTGCGGAGGGGATTGCCCATTGTAAAATTGTCCTTTCTGACAATGGAGATA
>JADIMO010000073.1 GCA_017694755.1 Candidatus Cryptobacteroides merdavium | reverse complement strand
GCAAGCACAAAGGCACAGCGGAAGTTAAGCGGCAGGCAAATTCAAGCAAAAATAAATGCTGGAAATCGGTTGGAAGAATACTTACAGGGTATTCGTGTAATGAAAGCGTACAATCTGATAGGTGACCGCTTCGTCAGGCTGCGCGACGCATTTGCGGAACTTCGCCGTGCCTGTATCCGTCAGGAAGCCCTGCTGGGCCCGTTCGTCTTGCTGAGCATCACTATAGTCCGTGCCGGGCTGACGATGATGGTCCTGTGCGGAACTTACCTTCTGCTTGGAGGCGAACTTTCTCTGCTTGTATTCGTTCTGTTCCTCGTGGTCGGCTCCCGCGTGTTCGATCCGCTGACTTCCGCACTCACCAATTTCACCGAGTTCCGCTATTTTTCCATTGCCGGAGGCCGCATCCTTACCCTTATGAACGAGCCGGAAATGAAAGGAGAACGGCTGTCCCCGGAAGCAGGCGACATCAGGTTTGAACATGTATCGTTCTCCTATCAGGACAAGGAAGTGCTGCATGACATTTCGATGACCTTCACTGAAAATTCATTGACTGCCCTTGTCGGCCCTTCCGGCAGCGGGAAAAGTACTGTGATGAAACTATGTGCCCGTTTCTACGACCCGCAGAAGGGACGGATCTTTTTCAATGGTGTTCCGACTGATGAAATAAATCCCGAAAGTCTGATGAACCACATTACCATGGTGTTCCAGGATGTCTATCTGTTTCAGGACACCATACGCAACAACATCCGTTTCGGCAAGACGGATGCGACGGAGGAGGAAATCATCGCTGCAGCCAGAAAAGCCTGCTGCCATGACTTTATAATGCGTTTGCCTCAGGGCTACGACACGATGGTGGGCGAAGGCGGCTGTACTCTTTCAGGCGGGGAAAAGCAGCGCATATCCATAGCCCGAGCCATTCTCAAGGACGCCCGAATCATCCTGCTTGACGAAGCCACCGCCTCACTTGACCCCGAAAATGAAGCGGAAGTGCAGAAAGCCATTGACACGCTCATCAAGGGACGCACCGTCATTGCCATTGCGCACAGGATGAAAACCATCAAGAATGCCGACAGGATAATTGTCATGGACAACGGACAGATAAAGGAAGAAGGCACACATGAGACATTGATGCAGGCCGATGGCCTGTATACCCGATTGTGGAATATCCAGGAACACATTTCAGGCTGGAGGCTATAGAATCCGCCTGCACATCCCCCCCCGATTGTCCTGACCGGCATTTTCCGGAGAATCATTAATTTTTTCAGTAAAAATGATACACCGGAAAAATGAATATATTCCTATCTTTGCAGCCGGTTGAAGACAATCGGCTTGAAAAGGAATATGGCAAGAGCAGGAGAAAAGAGCCAGAACAGGCTACTCAAGATGGTGCAGGACGGTCTTCCGATGACCCTCGGGCAGCAGCTGAGGCTGACCGTACAGCTAAGTATCCCGGCCATAATCTCCCAGCTCTCGTCAATCCTCATGCAGTTCATTGACGCGTCGATGGTGGGCAGTCTCGGGGCTGAAGCGTCGGCCTCCATAGGTCTGGTCTCAACGACCACATGGCTGTTCATGGGACTTACATCGGCCTGTGCCACCGGATTTTTCGTCCAGGTGTCACACCTTCTCGGGGCCAAGGACAATGCCACGGCAAGGGATGTCCTGCGGCAGTCGATAGTGATGTGCATGATATTCAGCTGCATACTGGTGGTCATCGGCTGTGCTGTAAGCGGTCCGCTGCCACGGTGGCTCGGCGGTGATGAAACGATACACAGGGATGCTTCCCTGTACTTCCTCATCTTCATGCTGTCACTTCCGGCAATGCAGCTCAATGTGCTTGCCAGCGGGATGCTCAGGAGCAGCGGGAACATGTACACGCCGAGTGCGCTGAACATATTGATGTGCTTTCTGGATGTGGTGTTCAATTTCTTCCTGATATTCCCGACCCGGACAGTATCCGTCCTCGGACTTGACATAACCATGCCGGGAGCCGGGCTCGGAGTCAGCGGTGCAGCTCTCGGAACAGCCCTTGCAGCCATTGTGGTGGCGGCACTCCTGATGAAGGAACTGTGCCTTAAATCCCCTGAACTGAGGCTCACGCATGAAAAGGGAAGTTTCAGACCGACAAGGGCCTGCTTCAGCAATGCCATAGGCATAGCCCTGCCGATGGGCTGCGAGAGGGTGGTGATGTGCGGTGCACAGATAATGTCCACCATAATCGTCGCCCCTCTCGGAACAGTGGCAATAGCAGCCAATTCATTTGCCATCACGGCTGAAAGCCTCTGCTACATGCCGGGATACGGAATATCAAACGCTGCCACTACGCTTGTGGGCCAAAGCATTGGGGCGAGGCGGAGAGATCTGACATGGAGATTCGCACATATCTCGGTGCTCATGGGAATGGCAGTCATGGCTCTGATGGGGGTAGTGATGTATGCCGGAGCACCGCTGATAATGGGGATAATGACACCGGATGCGGAGGTGATGGCTCTCGGAGCAAGAATCCTCAGGATAGAAGCATTTGCCGAACCGATGTACGCAGCCTCGATAGTGGCCTACGGAGTCTTTGTCGGTGCCGGCGACACCCTCATCCCGAGCATAATGAATTTGGGCAGCATCTGGGCCGTAAGGCTTTCGCTTGCGGCATTTCTTGCTCCGGAATACGGACTTGAAGGAGTGTGGATAGCCATGTGCGTGGAGCTCTGCTTCAGGGGAATCATTTTCCTGACAAGGCTGTACCGGAAAAAATGGCTGAAATGAGCTTGCCGGGGACTGCCGTAATTATAGTTGAATGATAAGACAAAAAGGAAATAAAATGGAAAAGATCATCAATGCCGAATTCGGCGGGGAGCGCCCGCTTTTCGCTTCCCATGACCTGTATCTCGAAAATGTGACCATCCGTGAGGGGGAATCGGCCATCAAGGAATGCAGCAACATCGAAGCCGTGAACTGCCGCTTTGAAGGGAACTACCCGTTCTGGCATGTGCACGGATTCAGGATTGACAGGTGCTACTTCGATGTCGGCGGCCGTTCCGCCCTGTGGTATTCCGACCATCTCAAGATGACGGACACCACGATAGATGCCCCGAAGATGTTCAGGGAAATGACTGACATCGAGATTGAGAATGTGGTGCTGAACGATGCCGATGAAATCTTCTGGAGATGCGACAGGATAAAGGCGAAGAACCTCGTGCTGCACGGTGGCACCTATCCGTTCATGTTCAGCAGGAACATATATGTGGACGGACTGGAGAGCGACAGCAAATATGTCTTCCAGTATGTGAAGGATGTGGAAATACACAACGCCAGGATAACTACCAAGGACGCCTTCTGGGAAGTGGAGAATGTGACCATCTACGACTCTGAACTGAACGGCGAATACCTCGGCTGGCATTCGAGAAACCTGCGTCTGGTGAACTGCCATATAACGGGCGAGCAGCCTCTCTGCTACGCCCACGACCTGGTGCTGGAAAACTGCACATTCAGCCCTGACTGTGACCGTGCCTTCGAATACAGCACCCTGAATGCCGACATCCGCGGAAGCATCACCAACATCAAGAACCCGATGTCCGGACGCATCACCGCCGACCATATCGGCTCAATCACAATCGACGGGAACATCAAGGCTCCGGCTGACTGCATCATAGAAACAAGGGATGAGAAATAATGTGAGTCCGATGAAATACAATTTTGACGAAATGATCGACCGCCGTGGCAGCGGTTCATACAAATGGGACGGCATAGACAGGAAAGACATACTCCCCATGTGGGTGGCAGACATGGACTTCCGTGCTGCCGACCCGATAATGGATGCCCTCAGAAAAAGGGTTGAACATGGGGTCTTCGGCTATACCAGGGTTCCGGACGCGTATTATCAGGCCGTAATTGACTGGTTCCGGAGAAGACACGGCCTGGAAATGAAGAAGGAATGGATCACCTATGTCCCGGGCGTGGTGCCGGCCATCTCCGCCATCATCAAGGCATTCACATGTCCAGGTGACAAGGTTCTGATACAGACGCCTGTCTACAACTGCTTCTTCTCCTCCATCCGGAACAACGGATGTGGATCAGCGGAGAACACACTCATATTGGAAAATGCAGCCGAAGACAATACGGGCCACGGCCCGGCTGAGGCAGGCACACCGGCTCATACGGGAAGATATGTCATAGACTTCGATGACCTGGAAAAGAAAGCGGCAGACCCTGCGGTGAAACTTATGCTTCTCTGCAATCCACACAACCCTGCCGGCCGCGTCTGGACCCGTGAGGAACTCACACGCATAGGAGAGATATGCCTCAGGAACAATGTCATGGTCGTGGCTGATGAAATCCACTGCGAGCTTGTCTTCGGCGGCCATAAGTACATTCCTTTCGCCTCGATTTCAGAAGAATTCCAGCATAACTGCATCACCTGCATATCCCCGAGCAAGGCATTCAACATAGCCGGGCTACAGATAGCCAATATCGTGGCCTCAGACCCGGAGAAGAAGGCAAAAATCGACAGGGCAGTCAACATAAACGAAGTCTGCGATGTCAACCCGTTCGGCGTCAATGCCCTGATCGCAGCCTACAATGAGGGTGAAGAATGGCTTGAACAACTGCTTGAGTACATCAGCGGCAACTGGCAGTATATGAAAGAATTCTGCGCAAAAAAAATGCCGGATTTCCCACTTGTCGAACTCGAAGGGACCTATCTTGCATGGATGGACTGCCGCAAGCTCGCAATGCCTTCCATGCAGCTCGAAGAAGACCTCATCGAAAAGACCGGTCTCTGGCTGAATGCCGGTTCCATGTATGGAGAGGACGGGGATGGCTTCATGCGCTGGAATCTCGCCTGCCCTCGCGCAAGGGTCATAGACGGCCTCGGCAGATTCCTGAAATATATCAGAAACAGCAAATAAACTGAACTGCAAGTAAAACTGAACTGCTTTGTCACAAACAACATTAAGGGGCTGGCTCACAAGTATGAACCCAGCCCCTTAATGTTGCACTTCACTTTATGGTATTCATGGTATTCAGCCGGCAACAGAATATCCTCCCGGAAATCCGGCAGGACACTCTATGTCGCCTGTTATACTGGCACTAATTATTGAGATAAACAGTGACCGTTTCTCCTTCAACTATCTGCACTGCCTTGCAATTGGCTCTGATACCACAATATACCATATAATTTCCGACATTCAGAACAAATGTTTCCCTGATGGATCCGGTTCTCATTCCCTTTGAAGTCACGATAGCCGGACCGGGACCATTGTCACTGTAAGGAGAGATGCAGATTACACTGCCCTCTTTAGTATTGTTTACACAGACAATCAGCTCACCCTGCCCGTTGGGTATTTTCTCACATCCGCTAAGGAAAAGCGCTGCCAATACCGACATTACGGCCAGCAGCAATGTCTTGGATAATTTTTTCATAAACATCTCATCAATAGAATGAAACGGAACTCTGATGTCGTCAGGACTTATTTGCCGGCATCTGTTGCAAATTTACAAAAATTTTCAGCATAACCTATGATAATCCTTAACATTAAACAAAAACTTCACACCGGCTTCAGCAGACAAACAAAAAAAGCCATATCTTTCTCCGGGATGGAGTCGGATATGGCTCTTTGCTATAATTGAGAGCTATAACTTTCTGCTCAGTCTATGCTGACAAGCCTGTAATTCTTTGTACCGAGTCCTATTTTCTCGGCATAGTCCACAGTATGACGGCCGTTGCGGCTTTCCACACGCTCTATGAGAGGCTTAGGGTTGTTCCCCTCTGACGGCTCCATGTTGTAGACAATGTCAAGGCAGGCATTGTCAAGGGCAACAGGGTCAAGAGAAGCGAAAATGCCCACATCAAGCATTTCCGGATCGCTCGGATGCGAATCGCAGTCACAGTCCACGGACAGGTTGTTCATGACATTGATATATATGATGTTGTCTCCGAAATAATCGGCAACTCCCTGCGCCGCTGCGGCCATAGACTCGAGAAAACCGTCCTGATTGTCCACATGCCCCCACAGCTCCCCGACTTCATGCGTGACACCGGCAGTATGGATATAGGCCTTTCCGCTTGCTGAAGCCACTCCGATGGACTGGTTCTTGATGACACCTCCGAAGCCGGCCATTGCATGTCCCTTGAAATGAGCAAGGTTGATCATGAAGTCATAATTCTTCATGTGCGTCCCGACAATGTCATACTTGATATGTGTGGTGTCCCTCACCGGAATGTTGAATTCGCCCTCGGCATCCATTATGTCCACATCTGCAATGTCAAAGAACCCGTGCTCCCTGGCAGCCTGGATGTGGTCCTCAGTGTTTGACCTCCGTCCGCCGTATGCAGTGTTGCATTCCACGATGGTCCCGTCCACCTTCTGCACCAGGTCCTTGATAAGCGAAGGCTGCAGGAAATTGTGCCCTCCAGGCTCTCCTGTGCTTATTTTTACGGCAACCCGTCCCTCCGCCGGACGGCCAAGTGCCTCATAGATTCTCACCAGTGCTTCAGGAGTAATCTCCTCCGTCATATAGACCACCGACTCGGCCTTCCCCTCTTTCTGCTGCCCGGAACATGCCATCACAAGTCCCAGCGCCATCATTGACAAAAAAATCTTTTTCATAGCATAAAACAATTACAATCGGATGTCACACTTTCATCCACGATGCAAAAATATGACGCTTTCACCCAAAACCAATTACTCCGATTACTGATTATTATACCATTTTTACATTCTTGTCTGAATGATGCACTACCCTCTTGACAGGATGACCTCAGCATGTCGCCTTATCTGTTCCCTGAGATGTGCCGGGGATTTGACCTCCACATTATAGCCATGGGAAAGGATTTCCTGGATAAAGTCATATGTCGGAGCCAGATAATAGCGGAATACGGAATAGTCCTCGCGAGATCAATTTCCTCCTGGGAATGATGGAGAGGCAGAGTCCTGAAATACTCCCGCTGCGTGCCATACACCTTCAGCTCAATGATTTCCGGCGGGCAGGCATCTTCCACTATCACGCCGAACGCATTGTAGAAATATGCATCCGGGCTGAAATCCGCCGGAACTTCGAAGGCATTTTCTGTCTGCGAAAGCCCCTGGATCCTGTCAAGCGCATATATCCTCATGACATCCCTGCTCACATCCCTCGCTATCATATACCATCTCTGCTTGAATACCTTGATGAAATAAGGTTCCACTTCCGTATCATACCGGCTCTGCCTCCAGAAGCTCTTGTATGTCATTTCAAGGGACCGGCCATCACGCATCGCTTCAATTATCGGTGTCAGATATTTCTGTCCTGACGGAATCTGCTCAAACATGATGCGGCGTTTCAGATGGTGGCTCTCTGTGAAAAGTCTTGAGCGGCAGATCCTCGCCCCCGCTCATGCTGTTGCGTGTCCATTTCTCATTGATTTCCTCAAATGTAATCCCATCAGCACGGTATATGGTGTCCACCAGCCAGATATACCTGTTAAACAAGTCTTTTGCCATAATATCGTAGTTTCGTTCCTGCAAATATGACATAAAGTTATGCCGAAATGTGGCACATCAGATATTTTTATGAAAAAATGTTGATCATTACAACAACTTCCGGATATGATTCCAATTATTCCGCAGCCTTGAAATTAATTCCTTTTTTGCCCTGAACGGCTGCACAAGGATGCCGCAGCCGATGTCCACACCCACTATGTTCGGAATGACCTTGTCACCGAGGTCACCCGTAAAGCCTATCACGCATCCTGCTCCGGCATGAACATCCGGCATAACTCTGATTCTGCAGCCGCTGAACACGTCTATTGACAGGTGTTTCCTTATCTGCTCCATTGCTGCCTCCTAAATGTTGTCGGTGAATATCTTCACGTCGTGGTTCTCTATTGTCTTCATGGCATTTTTGTTTTACCGATGCAAAGGTAGCATGAAGATATGCCAAATCATGACACTGACGTATGACCACAACGGTTGCAATATCAGTGAAAATTGGGCAGTATTCAGAACTATTTGTTATTTTTGTATGAAATGCGTCATCCTGCGGTGTCAATGGCACGGGGATGAACGGCATCAATGGCTACAAAACAAGATTTTATGCTGTACCCTATCGGAATCCAGAATTTTGAGAAACTCCGCGAAGGAGGATATGTCTATATTGACAAAACTGCAAAGATACATAAACTCGTATCTGCCGGAGGATATTATTTCCTGAGCCGTCCCCGGCGCTTCGGAAAGAGTCTGCTCGTGTCTACAATAGAGTCGTACATGAGCGGCAGGAAAGACCTTTTCAACGGGTTGGCCTTGGAAAAGCTGGAGACTGAATGGGCGGCATATCCGGTGCTGCATCTTGACCTGAGCGAAAAGGCGTACAATACTGAAGAGGCCCTCCCGAATGTATTGAATTACCATTTGGAGCAATGGGAGAAGGCATATTCAGCAGAATGTATTGACAACAATCCTGAAACTCGATTCAAAAGAATTATTGACGCAGCATACGCTGCCACTGGACATCAGGTCGTGATTCTCATTGACGAATACGACAAGCCTATAGTAGACAACCTTGACAATCCGGCACTTCAGGATTATTACCGCAGCCTGCTGCAGGGATTCTACGGAGTGATGAAGGCAAAGGACGGTAGCATCCGCCTCGGTTTTCTTACCGGAGTGACCAAAATAGGAAAAATGAGCGTATTCAGCGGGCTCAACAACCTGAGAGATATCTCCCTCGAACCGCAATATGCTGACATCTGCGGAATCAGCGACTCCGACATGCACAGATATTTCCCTGACGGCGTGAAGGAACTGGCGGAAGCCGGAGGGATTTCCGTGGACGAGTGCTACGCCAAACTCAAAGAGATGTACGACGGCTACCATTTCAGCGAGGACTCTGAGGGCATGTACAATCCGTTCAGCCTCCTGAATACATTTGCCAGCAGACGTTTCAATGAATACTGGTTCGAGACCGGTACACCGTCTTTCCTCGTCAAGATCCTGAAACAGACGGGATATGACATAACAAGACTGTCTGAGAATGATGTCGAAATCGACTCCGACATGCTGTCCGGAGTCAATGACTACATCAACAATCCGATTCCGCTCCTGTATCAGAGCGGATATCTCACAATCCGGGAGTTTGACCGGATGTTCGGCATATACAGGCTCGGATTCCCAAACATGGAGGTAAAAAAGGGCTTCACCAAGATGCTCCTGACTGCCTACGCCCCAGTTCCGGAAAAAGAGGGCAACGTCCTGACTGCAAAACTGTACAGAGCAGCCACCTCTGGCAAGCCAGAAGAGATGATGCGCCTCCTTGAAGGCCTGTTCGCAAGGGCTAACTACCAGATCCAGGGTGATGCCGAACGCGACTTCCAGTATGCCATGTACCTCATATTCGAACTCCTCGGAGAATATGTCCGGACTGAATACCAGACAAGCAACGGACGCATCGACATCCTACTGCAGACCGAAGGCTACATCTACATCATCGAGATCAAGACCGACAGCAGCGCCGACGAGGCCTTGGCACAAATTGAGGAGAAAGGCTACGCCAAAGCGTTTGCCGCTGACAGCCGCAAGATCTTTAAAATCGGCGTGAACTTCGACAAGTCATCTCGCAGAATCGAGGAATGGAAAGTCGTGTAACTACTCTCCATTCTCTGCCGCTTTAAAAAAGAATGCCGTATCCACCCTCCGAAAATCATCTTATGTGATTACACTTAAATCAGTCAGCTATGAGAAAAATTCTGTTAATCATCCTGGTGATACCCGCTTTTGCCTGCTGCGGGAGCAAGACTGCGGAAAAGAATGCAGAGTCGTCTTCATCTTATTACATCCCTGAGGATGCGATTCCGTTCGAGGTGGACGGACACATTTACCTGAATGCGCTTCTGAACGGTAAAGACAACTGCCGTCTGCTGTTCGATACCGGGGCTGACATGCTGTATCTCGACAAGGATTTCTGCCGACTGGACAGTGTGGATCTCGCTGACAGGATGAAAATCAAAGCGAGTCTGAGCGGAGTCGGAGAAGGAACACAGTTTGTGGATCTGGTAATGGATACAGTTACGGTATCTGCTGTAAACCTTGAGGAGCGCTTCGGCAGGACGGTCATATTGGGACTCAGGGATATCGTAGGCTGCAGGGCGGACGGTATAGTCGGAATGGACAATTTCATGGACAAGCCACTGGAGATCAATTTTGAGCATTCATATTTGAGGAATTTGGACACTGTCCGGCATGAGATGCTGCAGGGATATACCGGGTTGCCTGTGCGTATAGATAAGGCCGGGAGAGTGTATCTGGATCTGGAGGTGCAGTTTCCGGGGAAGCAGGTAGCCGGCAGTTTCATATTGGATCTTGGCAGTAGAAGCGGTATATCCATTGCTTGTGGCTGCGCAGAGGAAAACGCCTTGGATGAGATTGATGTGGACAGAAAGACAGGGCATTTCCTGAATGGAGGGATTGGAGGCGGCTCCTCGAGAGTATACATCACCTCAGAAGCGGTAATTATCGGACAGGATACGCTGAAAGGTGTGGAAGTCAGTTATTCTTTAGATAAGAAAGGAGCCTTGGGAATGCAGAAAGAATATGCCGGACTGGCAGGTATTGAGATATTTTCAAGCCGTTACAATATTATTCTGGATTTTGATGGCAAAGTGCTGTATCTTTCCCCGTTCCAAGCAGAGAAGAAAGCGGAGGGTGTGGACAGAGGATTCAGGACTGTGGACAGAACGGATATCGGTGCCGGATGGATAGTAAATTACATGGAGGACAACAGTCCGGCATCCATGGCCGGTCTTGTCTTAGGGGACACAATCATGGCTGTCAATGGCTATCCAGTGGACAATAACAGTTATAGAACCCTAATGCCTTTGTTGGATACAGCATCAGTTATTGACCTGGATATCAAGGGAAAGAACGGCAAGCTCCGTAAGGTAAGTCTATAAAAATATTACAAAAACAAAAGACCGAACCAAAAGTTATATTATTTTGGCCGGTCTCTTTAAAAGGCACTTCGTGTTGCACTGTTCGTTGACTCTGCCGTATCTGTACCATCATGGATGATTTTTGCGGCAAAGATAAACACTGCATGTGCCAAACTGCTGCACAAGCAGAAGAAAATCTAAAAATGACACGAAAAAATGAAGAGAGGTCATCGCCTGAAGTTCAACTGCAGATTCCCTCTCTTCATTCAACCATTACTCCCGGATAAATCACTTCTTGTCGAAAAGGTCACGGATGCTGCCGAGGGAGCTGAGCATGGAGGAGGCTTCGTACGGCATGTAGACGGTCTTGGTATCCTTGCCGCTGACCATTTCCTTCATGGTCTCGATGTACTTCACGGCGAGCATGTAGGCGGCAGGATCGGACTGGGTGCCCTTTATGGCATCGGCTATCTTGGCAATGGCCTCTGCCTCTGCTTCAGCCTGGAGAATCTTGGCCCTGGCCTCTCCTTCGGCCATGAGTATCTGGGATTCCTTGTCGGCAAGGGCCTTGTTGATCTGGGACTCCTTTTCGCCCTCGGACTGGAGGATGGCCGATGTCTTTTCGCCTTCAGCCTTAAGGATCTTCGCCCTTCTCTCACGCTCGGCCTGCATCTGCTGCTCCATGGCGTCACGCACGCTCTCAGGAGGGGTGATGTCCTGGAGTTCCACACGATTGACCTTCACACCCCATTTGTTGGAGGCCTCGTCAAGCACGGCGCGGAGCTTTGAATTGATGGTGTCTCGGGAGGTGAGGGTCTCGTCAAGTTCAAGCTCGCCGATGACATTCCTCAGGGTGGTCTGGGTCAGCTTTTCAATGGCGTTCGGAAGGTTGTCTATCTCATACACGGCCTTGAACGGGTCAGTAATCTGGAAATACAGAAGGGCATTTATCCTTGTTGTGACATTGTCCTTGGTGATCACGCTCTGTTCCGGGAAGTCATAAACCTGCTCCCTGAGGTCTATCTTGTCGGACAGCCTGACCACGACACGGTTTTCCCCGTCATAACCCTCACGCACAAAGCGGACATAAATCTTGCGGGGCTTGTCAAGAATCGGCCAGATGATGTTGATTCCGGATGAAAGGGTGCTGTGATATTTACCGAGCCGTTCAATGACCTTGGTCTCTCCCTGCTGGATGATCTTCAGGCCTGTGAGGGCGAAAATGATTACGATGAGGGCAATAAGCCCGACAATGATGAGTGTTCCCATATTTCACAGATTATTATTGGTTTTATTTCGATGTCACTTTGAGGATTACGCTGTCCACTTCCAGAACGGTTACCCTGGTCCCCTTTTCAATCACTGAACCGTCTGCAGAAACGGCCTTCCAGTCATCTCCGTCCACTGCCACCCTTCCGGTATTGTCTGCAACGGAAATCCTTTCTGACACTACGGCCTCACGCCCTTTCAAGGCGGCGGTTCCGCTTTCCCTTCCTGCACGGCCTTTCCTGAAAAATTTCAGAAGCATAGGTCTGACAAGCACAAAGGAGATCAATGTCACAACGGAGAACCATATCAGCTGTCCGGTCAATTCTGCAGAACAAGCTGCGGCAATGGCGGCAGCCCCGGCACCGAAAGCCAGGCACAATACGGCAAAGCCCTGAGTAAAGATTTCAACCACCACGAGAACGAGGGCCACAATGACCCAGATATGCCAGATTTCCATAGAGATGTTTCAATAAGAGATTATCTTCTCAAAGATAATGTTTTTCTGCGGGAATTTTATAAAGTATTCTTAAAATCTGTTTAAAGACAGACCGGATGGCAAAGCCATGAATGGAAGGACCTGCTTACATATAAAACGATTATCGCCGACAATCAAAAATTTGAATAAATTTGCAGGACAATATATGACAAGGCAAAGCTGACAGGAAAAAATGAAGGCAGGAAAAAGGATCATGGCGGCATTCATTGCCGCAACGGTTGCCGCAGCAGTCTGCGGGACAACACTCAGGGCGGATGCACAGACAACGGAAAGCAGCGATGGAAGAAGATGGACTGACATGTATGAACTTCCGGCATTCGCTCAGGCAAAAGGACAGGAAACTGTGGTGCGGCGGCTCGGATATACGGTGTCGTTCAACCCGAAACTGCGCATCCCCAACTGGGTGGCATGGATACTCACAAAGGAGAGACTGGACAGCAGGGTGACGGAAAGACCTGGCACAGAGGCCTTCGTCCCCGACCCGAAGATAAAAGGCTGTCCTGACAGGCGGTACAACTATCAGAAATACCGCTATGAAAGAGGGCACATCTGCCCTGCCGCAGACAACCGCTGGAGCGAGGAAGCCATGCGCGACTGCTTCTACATGAGCAATATCTGCCCCATGAGCGTCAGGCTTAACCACGATGCATGGAATGATGTGGAAGAGAAATGCCGCAGATGGGCACAGGAGACCTATGCCGGGACAACAATATACATAGCCGGAGGAATCGTGCCGTCTGCTGCCGGGAAAGGGACCGAAGGAGTGCCTTCCCATGTCGGGATCAACGATGACATCGCCGTGCCGTACAAGGTGTTCAAGGCCCTGCTGCGCAATGACCCAGAAGCAGGATGGACTGCCATCGGCTATGTATTCGACCAGACGGGCAGGATGGAAATGATGACAATTGACGGGATAGAGGAATTGACCGGCTTCGACCTCTTTCATAATCTTCCTGACAGGACAGAAGAAAAAGTGGAGGCCACAGACGGCAGCCTCCACTGGAAGGGTTGCTTGAATTTCTGAAAATATTGCGTAAGACGCCTTTGAAAATCGGGATACGGACAGGAAGCGGAAGTGCCGGAAATCAATATACATATTCAACATCCGACTTCTTGAAACGCAGAACCCTGGTATCATTGTTTCCTGCCCCGTTCTTGTGCAGATAAAGATTCTCCATCCCGCCGGCTATGAACCATCCTTGCCCCTGCGGAGAATGCACTCCGAAAAGGATATTGTTGTGATGACCGTTATGGCGGATGCCGTCGGAGGTATT
>JADIMO010000072.1 GCA_017694755.1 Candidatus Cryptobacteroides merdavium | reverse complement strand
GCATCGGCCATGACTATCTCATTATATGCCGCCTCCAGCACCAGACCGTCTTCAGTCTGGACCTTCACCGTCCTTCCCAACTCCACCACCGTTCCCCTCACATCAGAATCCATCAGCACCACCCTCTGCCCTGCCCTCAGCATTCTTCCCTGACTGTCATCCGCCTCTCCGGACAGGCCTCCGGTAATCATTACGGCAGCCGACGGATTTTCATTCCGTCCTTGTCCGCCCTGTCCCTTTCCTGCCTTCGCTGCAGGATTACCCTGCCGACAATGACCGCCCGGCCTTCCCGAGAACTTTTCATCGGGCATCACTGTCACGGATGTACCGGCTCCGGATTTTCCGTTGTCACCGGACAAGGCTGAAACAGCCTTGCCCAACTCCTTCAGATCATATAGTTTCCTTTCTTTCCGCATGGTCAGGACAATCCAATCTTCTTAAAAACAGTTTCTGATTTCAGCCGGCAAAGATACGCATAAAATATGTTTGATTACGGGTAATCATGCGGACAACCGATTCTTATATCTGATAATTTAGATATTCTTGCCCAAAAGTTCATTATCTTTGCAGCATACCAGGCATACCGGCAGATGCCGGTGCCTGAACAACCATTATCGATGACTATCGTCGGGATTTTCTGTAATCTGAGGACAGGATTATGCTGGAAGAAATCATTCTGACGGCTGCAGGGTTCGCAGCGGGGCTTCTTTCCGGGACGGTGGGTTTCGGAGGGGGCATGATACTTCTGCCTGCAATGACTTCATTCTACGGAATCGAGGTGGCGGTGCCGATGTCCACAGTGTCACAGCTGCTCAGCAACATTTTCAGGTCCTGCGCAGGATTCAGGTCAATACGCTGGAGAAAGGTGGGATTTTTCCTGATACTGGCGCTGCCGCTGACGGTCCTCGGTGCATACGGATTTGTCACTGTCCCGAAGGTCCTCATGACACGCATCCTGTGCGTCCTGCTGATTGTCTTTGCATTGCTTGAAATGACAGACAGGTTCAGGCTGCCCGGGTCGAGATGGACAATGCTCATCGGAGGCGGCATCTCGGGAGGGATAAACGGACTTCTGAGCCTGTCAGGCCCCATCAGCAGCGCCGTATTCCTTACGCTCGGACTCTCCCCTGTCGCTTACATAGCCAGCGAAGCCGCCGCAGCGACAGTAATGCACATTGTCCAGCTTGCCGCTTACGGAGGATTCAACCTCCTTTCCGCCCGCATAATGACAGAAGGTGCATGCTTGGGACTGGCGATGGTGGCAGGCAACTGGATAGCAATGAAATACATAAAGACCATCAAGCGGAAAATCTACCGCCGGATTGTCGCCCTTGTCATGACTGCATGTTCAATATGGCTGTTCCTTTCCGTATGATATCAGTCATTCTTCAACCTGAAAGTCAGCTGCAGTGACAGGAAAAACCCGGCCGACACCCTGAAACCTGTTTCAAACTGATTAAGCACCGGGGACAGCAAGGACGGCGCATAATACTCCAGCACATTGCTTGACACTCCCTGAACTTTTCCCATATAGACAGGGATACCGATCTCACCGCTGAAACCGACCCGCCTCTTCGGAATCGGGCGGCCGAACCTAAGGCCGAAATACATTCCGAAACACGGCCGGTACAGAGTACTCGAAACCGTCGCGTCCGGATCAAGATTATACCGTCCGTAGTCATTTATGATCTCGATTTTCCGGAGATCCTGACCGGAATAGCCGAAATCTGCAAACACATCGGCATCATACGCCTCGGAATAATTTAAAATCCCTCTGTTCTGGAAAAAGATGCCGCCCGTAAGCCAGAACAATCCCGCTCCATTCCTGATCGGGTCCCAGTCCACAAGAAGCCGGAGCGTATGCGATTCTAATTTTGCAGTTATGTCTGACGGCGATATCTCAAAAGACCTGTTGCCCGGAAGGGCAGCCACATTCATCTCGACAGCAACCTGAGGCCTGAGAAGCAGAAGACTGTATTCGGCCCTCAGCATCACTGACCTGTGCACCGGAGTGGCAGCCGACAGGCCGATGCCCATTGTGGAAACGCTCACTCCTGCGGACCAGTTGCTGAACGGGGTCCTGACCGGAAAAGGCTCAGCTTCACGTTTTTTCGCGTCAACAGCAGATGAGGACATGAGCAATGAGATGAGCAGAAACATCCGGACAACGGTCTGAATGCGGAACAATGAACCTGTATTTTTCATAAGTCACTCCTTTCTTCACAAGAGAAATATATTGAAATAGCCGTCCTGTGCATGACATTCATATTCAGTCACATCACCAGTATTCTCATCCGGAAGCAAGAGCCGGAAGTCACATGAAAATATTCCGGTGACATAACGGCTGCTCATGAGCGACACCTTCAGGGAGGCATTTTCTGCCGTCGCGGAAAGCACTTCCCCGGATTCCCCGGCGACATATTCAAGGACAATGTCCAATGATGTCCCTTCCTGTGACGCCTCATAAACTTTCCCGGCCGCCAATCCGAACTCGGAACTCACAGTGACGGACAGGGACTTGAAATCGGGAATCTGAAGACATTCATCCGAAACAAGCGGGGCTTCACAGTCCAACCTTTTCCCGTCAAACTCCACAGAAGACATGCTTGATGAATACAAGAACAGCCCTTCCGGAAATGCGGGAAGTCCCGAAAGGATGAAGTCGATGTCATTTCCTTCATCAAGGGCACGCTCACTTTCACACTGGGACATTGAACAGAAGACGAGACACACGGCAAGACAGCAGACGGCATGCTTCAAGGCAGAATAAAGTCTATGCGATTTCATTTTCAGATAAATTTCAGATTGGCTTTCCAAAGATAACCTTTTTTCCTTTCCGAAGTAACAATGTCCTGAAATAAAATGTATTTTTGCGGACTGCCGGAGGAAAATGCCGGGACAGGCCCGGGAAACGCCAGACGGCAATATTGAAACACATGAAGATATGGAAAACAAGACAATACCGGTCCTGCTTCTGACCGGCTACCTCGGAAGCGGAAAGACGACACTCGTCAACAATATCCTTTCAAACAGGAAGGGAATCAGGTTTGCAGTGATTGTCAATGACATAGGAGAAGTGAACATCGATGCGGACCTGATACAGAAAGGAGGAGTCGTAGGCAGCAAGGATGACAGCCTCGTGGCCCTCCAGAACGGCTGCATCTGCTGCACCCTCAAGGCGGATCTGGTGGAACAGGTGTACGAACTGATGAAGATGCAGCGCTTCGACTACATCGTCATCGAGGCAAGCGGCATCTGCGAGCCGGAACCGATAGCCCAGACCATCTGCACCATTCCTACTCTCGGAGAAGCATACAGGAAATACGGCATCTGCCGTCTGGACTGCATCGTGACGGTCGTGGACGCCCTCAGGATGGAAAGCGAATTTGCCTGCGGAGATGACCTCACAAGCAAGAACATCGGAGAGGAGGACATAGAAAACCTCATAATCCAGCAGATAGAGTTCTGCAACATCATCCTGCTCAACAAGGCGTCCGAAGTGAAGCCGGAAGAACTCGCACGCATCAGGCAGATCATCCGTACCCTGCAGCCGAAGGCAGAAATCATCGAATGTGATTATACAAATGTTGACCTTGACAAGCTCATCAACACCGGGCTCTTCGACTTTGACAGCGTAGCCACATCAGCCGGCTGGATCCAAGGCATCGAACACCAAGCCACTGCCGAAGAGGAAATCGAAGCCAGGAACTACGGAATGCACTACCAATACAGCCACGGGGACGAAGGTAAAGAAGGACATGAGTCACATGGACATCACGATCATCACCATGATGAAAATGAACACCACCACGATCATGACCATCACCACGACGATCACGACCACCATGACCACGACGACGACAGCGACAATGACAGCCACGGACATGGCACCCATGAACATCACCACCATCATCACCATCACGAGGGCGGAGAAGTGGAGGAATACGGCATAGGCACATTCGTCTATTACAGGCGTCCGGCATTCGACCTGAACAAATTCGACCATTTCGTGGCAAGGAAATGGCCGAAGAGCGTCATCCGTGCAAAGGGCATCTGCTATTTCAGCGACAACACCGACATGTCATATCTTTTCGAGCAGGCAGGGAAACAGAAACTCCTGCGCGAAGCCGGACAATGGTATGCCACCGCGCCTGAAGAAGACCGTCTCGAACTAATGCGCCAGGACCCTAACTTCTTCAAGGACTGGGACGAAAAATACGGTGACCGCATGCAGAAGATAGTCTTCATCGGCCAGAACATGGACAAGGAGCAGATCATCAGCGACCTTGACCAATGCCTTGAATAAAAGCAAGAGGGTGACAAAAATTACTTTTTGTCACCCTCAAATGTCTTTCTTCGAAAGATCAGAATATCTCAATCGTATATTCTGCGCTGAATGTCCGTGCGGGAGCGAGGTGCTGCACCCGGTCACGGCCGCTGAACTCGCCTTCATAGCCGGCCCTGTCGCAACGGCCGTACCACGGTTCTATGCACACGAACGGGGCATTTTTTGCCACAGGAGACCAGAGCCCCACAAGAGGGGCATCAAAGGAGAGTCCAAGCCATGGACGGCCGGTTTTCGTCAGAAGAGTCACTCTGGCAATCTGCCCGTCCTCAAAGATCAGGGCGTCTTTGTCGAATGTATGTATGTCAAGGGGCAATATCTCGCCTTCGACTGACTGACGCCTGAGATTTGCGGCCGTTTCAGCAGGAAATGCATCAATATCAGCTTCAGTAAGTGTGGCAAGAGGGTATTTCCTGTCCGGGTCAGCACATCCTTTTTCCTTGATCAGGACATATTCCAATGGCCGGACATCTCTTTTTTCATCAATGGAAGCATCAGCATCCTGTGTACAAGCATTCCCCGTGCCGGCATTTTCATTTTTTCGCCTTTCCAGCAGAAAGAATCCCCTCCCGGAGGTTTCCTGGTCAAAGTCCGGATAGAAAAACGCCGGATGGGCCCCGATCTGGAAATGCATTTCTTTCTCTCCGGAGTTTGTCACGGACCAAAGCACCGTCACCTTGTTGCCGTCCAGCCTGTAGTCGATTTCCAGTACGAAAGGGAATGGATACCGGGCCATTGTCCCTTCATCGGACACCAGCCTGTACCTCACCTCATTCTCCGTCAATGACAGCAGGGTGAAATCCATATCCCTCGCAAATCCATGCTGCGACATCTCATATTCCCGTCCGTCAAAACGGCATTTCCCGTTCCAAAGGCTCCCGACTATCGGGAAAAGCACAGGCGAATGTCTCTTCCAGAAAGCAGGGTCGGCCTGCCAAAGATATTCCTTACCTCCTTTCATGATGCTGCAAAGCTCCGCACCATGTCCGCTGACCTTGACCGTCAGCTCCCCGTTTGTCAAAGTTTCCATCTGCAATTGTTTTTCAGAATTCAGTCATAGGGCATCAAACCAATGCCGCCTGCCGGCAAATCTCTGCAAATTTAAGAAAAACCCTCTGCAAATTTAAGGTGTGCCAAAAGATTTCCTTCATGAAAATTGAATAAATGCCCTGAACAGTCGTCAGAAGACTATCCTTTCCGGTAGGCTTTCGGGGATTACTCCACCACAAGCCAGGTATATCCTCCGGCAGGAATCGTCACGGTGACCTCCACCGTATGGTCCTCAGGGTCTATCCTGTACTTCTTCGCAGCTCCCTCCTGCTCCCGTATCATGGCAGTCCTCTCCAGGCCGGTGTAATACAGAGGGAGACGGACGGTACGGACAATGTCACTGCCAAGCGGATTGAACAGCATCGCTAGGGCCTTCTCCTTACCCGCCGGATCAACATGCATCAGCCCGCCCCAGTCCCTCGCATCCGGCTTACGCAGATGGATGATGTCGCTGTTCAGGATACGACGGTATTTCTTGGCAAATCAGCTATAATATCTTAATGGCAAACAAGATGTCAGTCCTTGCGGACATAATGCCTCACCCAGTCGACTTCCATCTCAACGGGAAGGTCGGCAGGGTCGGTCTCCCCCACCCAGGAGCCGCCGAGCTGCATGTCTATAAGCAGATACATCGGCTGGAAAAACGGGAACTGTCCCAATGAGTCAGGAACTTCAGGCAGGCGCGGATAGGCAAAATTGCGCACCCCGTTCACATGGAAGACAAGGCTGTCCCGGTGGATGTCAACCCCGAAGACATTGAAATCCTCCGGATTGAACTCTATTGTACTGAAATTCGCCGGGTTGTCCTTTTTGCCCAAATAAAGCGTATAATTGGAATGTACCGTCTGGTAGACAAAGCCGTCGCTGTTCAGACGCTCCATGACATCTATTTCTCCGCCGTAAGGCCATTTCACATTCTCGTCAAAAGGCATCAGCCAGATGGCAGGCCATGCTCCTCTTGCCGACTGGAGCCTGGCCCGGACCTCTATCCTGCCGGGGGCAAATGACTTCTTACCCCATGTCACCAGTCCTCCGGTAAGATATGCAGCAGTATCTGCCTGGGTATTGTCATTGACTATCCCTCTCAATATGAGATTGCCGTCCCGGAATCCGTAGCAGCGTTCATCATGCGATTGGGTGTCATCCCAGTCAGCCGTCCCGCGCTCAGTCTTGCTCCATATTTCCGGATTTATCGTTTCCGATTCAAAGTTCTCCTCCCAGACAAGTTTCCAGCCGTCTCTCTGACCGCAGGAAACCGAGAGGAGGATTCCTGCCAATGCTATCGTAACAAATGTAATTTTCATTGTATTGCGTATTCTATTTTAAATCACGCTGCGCCTCGGCATAGTCAAATAAATTTGCCTCTGTTCTCGGCTTGCGGTTTATTTCACCTGATCCAGTATGTCAATTTCCGCAATGGAGACTGTCTTGCTGCCACCTTCGGTTGCAGTGACTTCGATACGGAAATATCTGGCAGAAACAGGCTCTTCAAAAAGACAGTAACGCTTGGTCGGGTCGTTCACCAAATTGCCGAATTCAAATGAAGCAGCCTTCTGCCAATTCTTGCCGTCACGGCTCACCTTTACCGTTCCTGCCGACATCATCCCTTCAGAGGAAACTGTCTGAGGCGTATATGCGAAGCCGCCGACAAGACGCTCCGAGCCGAGGTCAATGGCAATGTAATGCGGCAGAGTCCTGCCTTCCGTCGACCAGAAAGTGGAAGGGTCGGCATCAAAGGCTGCGGCAGCAGGATGGTCCATGGATGCGCTGCTGCAGCCAGCCGTCTTCCAGTCTGACTTGGCATATCCGAGCCTTTCGCTTGCCACAGCTCCCTTTTCTCCGTGCAGGACAGCCACAGCCCTGATTTCGCAAGGACCGGACTTTACAGGTGCAACATACTCCGCTGAAGTCTCATCTGGTTCGGAACCGTCTGTCGTATAATAAATCCTGCAGCCGGCGGCAAGGTTGGCCGCTGCATTTTCCCCGTGGCTCTTCCATCCGAAATCCTGCGGCTTGGGAGCAACCGTCACCATACCGTCAGCATCCTGTGAAATGGAAAGCTGAGGGGCACCGGCCTTGTAATAATATGCTGAAAAACTGCTTATGGCAGGAGAAAGCCTTGAACCGAGGAGTCTGAAGCGGAGCCTGTCCGTGGTGACATCCGCAAAACGCAGGATGCGTTTGTAACCTATGTTGGAAGCGGATGCTATTTCCTTCCAGCCTCCGTCAATCCATGCGTCCACCGCATGGCTTTCCACACGCTCACCGCGCAATGCAACAGCTTCCTGAATCATTATCCTGTTGATGGTCACAGGCTTCTTCATTTTCACCTCGAAGCTGCTTCCGGGTCCTTCAAGGCTGTGGTATGTGTCTAGGTCATTGTCCAATACCGCCTTCGGTCCCTTTGCACCTTTGAGAAGACTCTCTCCATAAGTGGCCTCTATCCTTCTGCCTACCTCTTTCAGTACAGCAACATCCCTGTCTGAGAAACGGCCCTTGGTATTAGGCGGAATATTGAGAAGGAAGGTGGAATTGCCTCCCACTGCACGCTCATATATGTCGAAGACATCATCAGCGCTTCTTACTTTCTGATGGGTGTCATCCCTCCAGAACCATCCTTCACGGATTGAAGTGTTGGTTTCTGCCTGCTGGTAATGCAGATATCTTGCATCATACAGCCGTTCCCTGCTTCCGAGGTCCTGGGCCATGAGATCCGGAAAGACAGAAGCCGTATCCGGATTTTCGGAATAAGGGATCACATTCCATTCGGTATGGCGGGTGGCACCGGCTTCATTCCCGCACCAGCGGACATCCTCACGGCCGAAAATGACCGCCTCAGGAGCAAGAGCATGGATAAGTTCCTTCCATGCCTTGTAGTTGTATCTCTGGCCGCCTTTCCGTTTCGGATGAGCCCCGTCAAACCACACTTCGTGCACCGGGCCGTATTCAGTCAGCAACTCAAAAAGCTGGTTGAGAAAATACTCATTGTAGTCATCCACCACGAACTCAAACTTGCGCGTATCCTTGAAAGGTCTTCCAGGCACATCGCGCGGAATGGTCCTCTTGATATATTTGCTCAGGTTTCCATAAAGTCCGTCAGGACTCTCTATCTGATACAGATCGGCAGGAGAAAGATATATTCCCAATTTCAGCCCGTATTTCCGGCAGGAAGCCGACAGGTCCCTGAGAATGTCACCTTTTCCGTCCCTGAACCCAGTGGACATGATGCCGTGGTCGGTATAGCGGCTTTGCCAAAGCACAAATCCGTCATGATGCTTGACCGTGAGCAGGACCATCTTCATTCCTGCAGCCTTCATGGCCTCGCACCATTGGTCAGTATCAAGCTCCTCCAGAGCGAAAATCGAAGGGGATTCCATTCCGCTCCCCCATTCTTTCCCGGTGAATGTGTTGGGACCGAAATGAACGAAAGCGATGAATTCGTTCTCCAAAGCCGCAAGCTGTTCCGGTGTAGGAACCACATGTGCCGCCTTGGCCACAATTTCATCATGGGTGTCGTCCGCCTCCAATTCAATGGTGTTGGCATACGGAATCGGATCATTTTCCTGTCCTTGCCGTGAGGCGCATGCCGACATCATCAGTGCCGACAAAAATATCACGCTTGTCTTCTTCATTATTGTAATATTAATTGATTAATTTCAAATGATGTCCGTCAGGCCCTGCGGAAAGATGGTAAAAATGCCCTTTCTCTGTCGGGAAATCAAGATATTGCCCGTCATAATACACGGTGCATCTGTGCCCTGCGGCCGAATATATGCGGCACTCCTCAAGCCTGCCGTCTTTCCATGTGAAAGAAAGTTCAAATCCGCCCCTGGCACGCAACCCGCTGACTTTCCCGTCATCCCAGGCAGAAGGAAGCGCCGGAAGAAGATGTATGCAACCGGCGTGGCTCTGCAGCAGCATCTCGGCCATCCCGGCAGTACCGCCGAAGTTGCCGTCTATCTGGAACGGAGGATGGCTGCACCACAGGTTGTCCACCGTACCGTCCTTCAGCAGATTCCGGAACAGTTTGTAGGCGCGGTTCCCGTCATGAAGCCTTGCCCATTGGTTAAGCTTCCAGGCCATGCTCCACCCTGTGGCCCCGTCTCCCCTGTGTTCAAGCACCACCTCCGAAGCCTTCGCCAGTTCCGGTGTGGACAAAGGAGATATCGTATGTCCGGGATGAAGTCCGAAAAGATGGTTTACATGCCTGTGACGGTCCTCCGGGTCATCAATGTCTTCACTCCATTCCATAAGCTGCCCGTACCTTCCTATTCTGTACGGGGCTATGCTGTCCAATATTCCGGACCGCCTTTCCCTGTCTGCGGCATCAATGCCGAGCTCAGAGGCGGCACTGACGGCGGCATCAAGAATCTCCCTGGACACAGCATGGGCAAATGTCGCCCCCTTGTCCACCGGACCATGTTCCGGAGATGTCGAAGGACAGGCCATATAAGTGCCGTCCGGAGACTTCCACAGATAGTCGGCCGTGAAGTCTGCACTTCCCTTGATCAGCGGATATCCGATGTCTCGCAGCCATTCCTTGTCCTGCGTGTACTGATAATATTCCCACAGATGCACTGCCAGCCATGGTCCAGCGACAGGAATGAGGTTCCAGGACATGTCCGTGCTGCTCAGAGGGGATGCGAATCCGAAAATGTTGGATGAAATGGAAGCGGTCCAGCCTCCGGCACCGAAACAGCTCCGGGCCACCCTCTCCCCCGGCTTCTCAAGGGAGCGTATATAGTCAATGAGAGGGGGGTAACACTCCTGAAGGCCGGTGACAAGAGCCGGCCAGTAGTTCATCTGGATATTTATGTTGTTATGGTAATCGACATGCCAGGGGCCGTCAACCCCGTTGTGCCAGATGCCCTGGAGATTTGCAGGCATGGTACCCTGACGGGAAGAAGATATGAGAAGATACCTGCCGAACTGGAAATAAAGCTCTTCAAGGCCGAAATCCTTTTCCCCGGCCCTGTACCGGGCCAGCCTGCCTGGAGTGTCAAGGGATTGTGCTACATGATATGAAGATGCCGCCTTTTTTTCAGCGGCCCCGCCAAGATCAAGGCTGACCCTGCCGAAAAGCTCTTGATAGTCGGCCGTATGTCTGGCCAGAAGTTCATCATAGGACTTTTTCATGGCAGCCTCCAGCGCCGCTTCAGTATCAGCCTCAGGATTGCCTCCGGCATATGTCAGCGGGTCTGAAAAATCAGGATTGAAATTCATCCTGTAATCAGTGCCTGCCGTGAGGATGAACACCACATCCCGCGCATTCTCCACCACCAGACAGCCGTCTTCCGCCCTGGCACTCCCTCCGCCAGGCAATACTGCCGCAACACGCACGGCAAACCGCATTCCATTGCCGGACAGTCTTCCTGAATACAATATTGAAGTCCCTTCTCCGAAAAATGTTCCCTCCGACCGGGGATTCGGAACATATTTCAGCACCAGTCTCTCCTGAGGCTTCCCGGAAGAAAAGCGCATCACCATTGCCCTGTCAGGATATGACACGAAAAAGGAACGGCAGTATCCGGTCCCGTCTTTCTCAAAGCTCACCTCGGCCACGGCATCTTCTATGTCAAGGCTCCGTCTGTAGGATGTCACCCCGTCTTGTGAAAGGCCTGTCGCAATGTGAAGTTCACCCATTGTCGTGAACGACCCGAACCTGAAAGGGGATTCCTCCGAAGGCTCATAAGAAGCCTTTCCGTTGAGACAGTGTCTTGTCAGGGAATCAGCCAATGAAATGTCCCCGTCCATGAATGCCCTGCGGATATCACGGACTGCAGATGCCGAGGGCTTGTTCACATCCCAATAATATGAAGCTCCGCCCTGAATGTTGGGGCCGCCCTCCCACAGGGATTTCTCGTTAAGTGTCACCCGTTCAGTGGAGACCGGGCCCATGACATTTGCTCCGATGAACCCGTTCCCCAAAGGAAGGGATGAAGTCTCCCATTGCGGGTCGGGATTTTCCATGCCTGTACGGAGCCCGGTCAATGCCGTATGTCCGTCAAATTCGGCAGGTGTACTGAACCAGATTTCCAAAGGCACTTCAGATGAAGCAGATACTGCCGCCGAAACCATGAGCCCGGCAGCTGCAGAAAATATCCTATGTTTCATTCCAGATGTCAACAGTGGTTAGCATAGAGTTATCAGTCTGCAATTTTACGGAAAAAATCCGTAATCCGAACAATTCCGCCTTTCCATTTCATCCTCCAGTTGCAGACCTGTCCGAACATACTGCCGCGAGAACTCTATTCCGACGAAAACCTTTCCGGGGAAAAATTCGCCACACTCTGATCTGTTTTTCATCAAAGATTGAAGGCGGCGGGATAGCGGATGAGGCCGTGGATGTGTGAAAGGGAGCCTGGATGGAACTCTATGGCGAGGCAGCATTCATCGGGGGCGTCAAAGGGGAATCCGATGCCGAATCCCGATGCCTTCCTGTAGCCGAAACGGGGATAGTAGTCCTTATGGCCGAGCAGCATGGCGGATGAATGTCCGAGGGAGGCAGCCCTTCTGTGCGCCTCCCGGATGAGCATTCCGCCTATTCCCATCCGTTGAAATCCGGGCAGGACGGAAAGCGGGGCCACGGCAAGGGAAGGCCAGGACCTGCCGTCAGAAGCCACAATTTCAATTTTTGTGAGCAATATGTGTCCGACTGTCATTTCTTCCGAAGAATTATTGCCGTCACGGATGACAGCCACAAGGGACAACTCCGGGATGAAGGCGTCCGACATGCGCAGACGCTCCACAAGAAGATGTTCCGTATGATCGCTTTCTTCGACATTTTCAAACGCCGACCTTACAAGGTCATAGACCTGCTGCCGGTCCTCCGGCCTTTCTTTTCTGATCTGAATTTCCATGACAGTGCATTAACGTCAGTTCGACGAATTTATAATGCTTGCTCCCAGGGAATTCGTCGAACCGTCGTTAAGGATTTCTTCGAAATCCGTCTGTCTTAATCCCCAGTCGCTCCGCGACAGCCCCTTATTAAGGGGCGTCACCCTCCTTTCTCCTCCCTACTAGGGAGGACTGTCACAGGATTACATCCTGCTCCTAAAGCGGTTGTTCGATGAAATTCAATGAATTAAATTTCATCGAACTCACATTACATTAACCAGTCCGATAAAGATAATGCGAATTGTTGCCGACACAAAAAAATTTTGCATCAGCAACAATTCTGTTTTGGGAAAGTGAGCGGAGAACGGTCACAAATGACTACTCTGCGCCGCCTCCGAGGGCATGGTAGAGATTGATGACCCCCGGATCTTGTCGAAGCGGTCATTTGCCTCGGTCAGCTCTGCCTGCAGAAGGGACTGGCGGAATGAAAGCATGGCCTCTTCCTGACGGGCCTTGGCAATACGGAGATTGGCAATGTTCTGCCCCTGTTGAACAGAGGCTGCGTGAGGGAACCGATGGCGCTCAGCAGCCAGTTGCCCGAGTTGATTATGGCGAAGCAGGAATTGTTGGTCCAGCCGGCCGAACCGCCCAATGTGATGGCGGCATCCAGCACATACTCCATAAACGGGGCCCCGCCGAAATAAAACTCGCGTGACTGCTGATCCGTAAGGATATACAGCATCATATAGATCACATAAGTGACCGCCGTCAGCAGCAGCCTCCCCTTGAATGTGTCGAACCAGAATTTCATATTTTTCGCGTCAAATCTGAATCATCCCTGACAAATGCTTACGCAAAGTAAGGACTTTCCTCTGAAACTCCGGACACCTCCGACCCCCAAACGGCAAAAAAAGCCTCCGAAATGTAATAACACACAGTACAATCCCCGCCAGTGGACATCGACACAGCCTGGCTCAATCGACAGGGAGTGCAAGGGACAATAAAGTTATAAATGGCACGAGAAACGAACGAAATATCGCCTTCTACATTGCCAACGATTTGCGCAATGCCGGGATGCGGCGGATGAGGTGGCCGGAAAAGAGGAGAATGCCGATTAGTCCGAGGCCATAATGCCACAGGCCGAGGGAGGAATTGGCGCCATTGACTCCAAGGAGGACGATGCCTGTCAGGGATATGGCGGCAAATGCAATGGTAACTGCGGCTGTGACACGGCCTTTGCGACCTGGTCCCCTTTTCACTGCATTGCGGTACCAGCCCCAATGCGTCTTCACATGCATCACGACCAGCACAAGAAATACAAGGCTGGCAGCCACATGAAAAAGGGCCCAATTATGCCATACGGCATGGTCGGAACCGTGTCCAGCGATGTGCAGGGCTACGCCTGAAACTGAGGAAAGGATGAAGGCCGGCACAAGGCACCAGTCTATGAGAAAAATTGTTTTCATTGTCCGTTAAAATTCAGAATGGCTGCGTTCCGGGAATTCCGACGAATCACCTGCCAGAAAAACTCCTCCGGAATGTCATTCGATTACCGGATGCAAAGGTCGCAAGCCAATCGGAAGCGGACGATAACAATTGTTAATTAATTTGGCCGCAAGCCATCACTGTCGGCGGTTTCTTATGCGGGAAAGAGATACTGGGGTGATGCCGAGCCAGGATGCTATATAATGCTGGGGGATACGACGGACAATGTCCGGATGCTCTTCCAAAAGCTTCTCATAACGCTGCTGCGGAGTATCCAGGTTAATCATATTTCCCAAATTCAGAATGTCACATCCGCCGAACCGCCGAGGGTGATGCAGTGAGCCACTGGTGAAAATGCACTTCCGGACAGGAAGGGTATCATGTCATAGTCGGCAAAAAGGCGGACAGCAAGATGGGGCCGCATACGGAAAGAGAGGGAAATCCCCGTGCCTACACTGAAAGTGTCCACACTGCGGGAATTACCAGGAACGGCATCCGACACGGACGGTCCGGGAAAGACGGAACGGACATAGCCTGCCATGACCTTGCCTCCGGCCAAAAGCCTCGGGAAGACAGGATACGAAAAATACATTCCGGCACATGCGGAAGTCATGTTCATCCGGACCGGACCGGCAATTTCCTGTCCTGGAAAAAATGTTCCGGAAACTGTCAGACGGCTGCCGACACCCATATATGGACCGAAAAACCATGCTCCTTCCACACCGGCGACACTGCCAGGAGAGAATCCACGGCGAGAACCCGGAACACGGTTGCCCAATACCACATTCATACCGAGATAAAGTCCCATGAAAGACGGACAGTAAGACGACGAAAACTCCCCGTCGACCGGAAAATGCCTTATCCCCTTATCCTTGAATATCAGGTCTGCAAGCCAATATCCCATTTCGGTGGACAATATGCCGATCCCGGCTCCGGCAAGCACATCCCCGAGCCAATGCTTGTCATTGAAGATGCGCATCAGACCTATGGTCGCTGCCACAGAATATGCCCCTACGCTATACCAGACGCTCCTTTCTCCATATTCCCTGCTGAACATTGTTGCTGTCATGAAAGCGGTGGCCGTATGTCCGGATGGAAAAGAATTGCGGCCCGAGCGGTCCGGACGCATTTCCCTTACGGAATATTTCAGTCCGTTGACCAGGGAAGCCATAATGGCAGCAGAAAATGCATCGGATACAAGCATCCTTCCCCATGAACTTCGGCTCTTGATCCCGGCCGCCTTCATCCCCACCATTACCGCAGCCGGAGCATACTGCAGATAATCATCAATATGGCAGTCAAAAGACGGTGCAATGCCGTTCCTGAATTCCCGGAAGCGGACATTCTCCCCATTCACCGCGACACCGCATGCAACCAGCGGCACTCCTACCCCTGCAATTCTGAAGACTTCAGAAGCCGCTACCTTTCCTCTGTTCCTGAAAACCTCCTGTCCAAGCATGGATGTATCCGCGACCTGCGCCCATGCCGGAAAAGCCGTACAAAGGCAAAACAGGATCACCGGAAAAATCCGGCCCGGAAAATGTTTCTTCTGTCGCTCCATGGCGACAAAAATATCTTCCGACTTTGTGGAAATTCTGAAGAGTCTCTTCAGCAGCCCGGCTGAAGACGGAGAAGAGTAATTTACGCCCTCCGCCCTCCCCGAAAGAAAAACAATGTCTTTCACAGGACTTAGACTTACTTTATACCAATTTCTGAAATTCCGCGCAAAGTTATTCATTTTTATATTCATACACAAAAACAACCCTTAGTATCGCTCTGAGAATCGAATATTCGAAAAAGAAATTTAGTTGACCAACGAAAAACAAGAAAAACGGGGATGACTCTCACTTTTGAGTTTCTTTAAAAGATTATCGAAAAGGCATGTTGTCCGGCCACATGGTCATATCGGACTTGCCAGCCGTGGCAGTCGCAGATGGACTTGACGATGGCAAGGCCTAGACCGTTGCCCCCGGCATTTTCAGAAGGCTTCCAGAAACGGTTGAAGATGTGGGTACTGTCTAGAGGATGGCCGTCGGAGGTGTTTGACACGGCAAGGCTGTCCGGAGTGACGGCTATTGTCATATCGCCGCCGGGACGGTTGTGCCGGAGCGCATTGACGGCAAGGTTGGTGACAAGGGACTCCAGAAGGGTACGGTTGGCAAGGATGCGGACCGGAACGGAAGGGAAGGGAAATCCGTCCTGATGGATATGTCCGCTGCCATATTTTCCAGATAAGGCATCATGTCGCATACTGTCTGCACTACATCAATCTCCTCCATGTGACTGTACTGGCTGTTGTCAATCCTGGCGAGCAGCAACAGATTGCGGTTGAGGCGCGAAAGGCGGGCGGACACCTGATAGAGGCTCTGCACCGCCTCAGCCTGGTTCTCCGTAAGGTCCGGCGACTGCAGAAGCATGTCAAGCTTGCTCTGGAATACGGCAAGAGGGGTCTGAAGCTCATGGGAGGCATTTTCCGTGAACTCCTTCTGCATCCTGTAGCTCGCAAGGCTGTTCTTCATCAGGGTGGACAGGGCATTGTTCAGCCTTGAAAACTCGCTTATGCCGCTGTCCGGCAGCTCCGGCATCCTCCCCTCCTCCATTGAGATTCTTTATATGGGTGTAGATGAAATTCTGGTTGTCGAGCATGTCTGCCATTTCTCCGCTGAGGTGTTCGGCAACGGAACTTTTGGAAATGACCCTGTTCCTGTTGTTGATGAGAAAGAGCAGAAGCTCGTATTCCGTCCTGGTAAGGACTATCCGCTGCCCTCCGGCCGTGACGGTCTTGCCGGGCAAGTCAATGGTCAAACCATTGGTACAGACGATATTGCTGGCAGCAAATTCCCGCCGCCTTATGATGGCATAGATGCGTATGCTCAGCTCCGACAGATGGAACGGCTTTGCGAGATAGTCGTCCGCCCCGATTTCCAGCCCCTTCAGCTTGTCGTCCAGGGAGTCCTTGGCGGAAACTATGATGACCCCTGCGGGATTCTGCCTGCGCCGGATGTCACGGAGGATGTCCAGCCCGTCCCCTCCGGGAAGCATAAGGTCAAGAAGCACACAGTCATAGTCGTAGAGATTGACCTTTTCCAGGGCCTCCTGATAAGTGAAGGCCTGCTCACACAGATAATGTCCGGAACTCAGATAAAGCACGATGTTGTCCGAGAGTTCCCTTTCGTCCTCGATGATCAGAAGTTTCATTTGACAAGCATGATTATACTGCCGCATGTGATCAGCAATGCCCCCAGGAGCACCCTCGGACTGACAGGCTCCTTCAGGAAAATGAAGGCAAGAAAGATGGCTATCACCACGCTCAACTTGTCTATCGGCGCCACACGCGACACATCCCCCGTCTGCAGGGCCTTGAAATAAAAGAGCCATGACAGCCCTGTCGCCAGCCCGGACAGCACCAGGAACAGCCAGGTGTGCCTGGTGATATCCTTCATTTCACCGAGATGTCCCCCGAAAATGACAATCCCCCAAGTAAGCAGAAGTATGACGGTCGTGCGTATGGCCGTCGCAAGGTCCGAATTGATGTCCCTTACCCCAATCTTCGCAAAGATGGCAGTGAGCGCAGCAAAAAGCGCCGAAAGCAAGGCATAGCATTTCCACATGTCATTTGCAGTTTTTCATGACAAGTTTCCGCAAAGTTATCATTCAACCTGCAAAAATATTCACGAAATCTGTAGAAATTCTGAAGAACCTGCATCTGCAATACATGGTCAACGAAAATGACCGCCATGGATCCGCCCCGGCCTCGCCGACATGAGGACATCAGGGACAGAATTGAGGGAAATCATGATTGAAATCAAAAACGACGGACAGGAAAACTGCAATGGATATCGGGAATTTTCGTAATTTTGTAAGAATGTGAAACTGAAAAATGGCTCCGGAGAC
>JADIMO010000071.1 GCA_017694755.1 Candidatus Cryptobacteroides merdavium | reverse complement strand
ATGTACAGCGGCGGCGCTCTGCGTGGTGCAACTCAGGACGGGACACATTCGCTCGGCTCTGACATCAAGGGCAAACCGCAGCAAGGTTATTGGCTCGAAAATTCCAGATTCGGATTTTTCGATGTGCATGCCGATGTGATGCTCAATCTCAACAACACCATCGCCGGCTATAAGGAAGACCGTATCTACACTATTTCCCCGTATGTCGGAATAGGTGTGATGAGGGCTTACAAGGCTCCTACAGCGACGGAGTTTGCAGTCAATGCAGGTCTCTTCAACTCGTTCAGGGTCGCAAAGGCTCTTGATGTGAACCTTGACCTCAGAGGAACCATGGTGAACGACCGTTTTGACGGGGAGGCCGGCGGCCGTTCAGGTGAAGGTCTTTTTACGGCTTCCATAGGAGTAACTTATCGCTTCAAGGAGCGCGGATGGGAGCGTCCTAAGACCGTTATCCGTCATGACAACCGTGCTGTCAACAGCCTGAAGGATCAGATCGAGGCTCTCAAGGCAGAAAATGCACGCCTGCAGGAAGCTCTTGCTGAAGGGAATGAGGCCAAGGTGGACACCATCATCCGGAAAGTCAATGTCGCTTCCCCTGTCATGGTCAATTTCAAGATCGGGAAGAGCACCATTGCCAAGAAGGACCGTGCAGTTCTCGGTATGCTTGCTGATGTCATAAAGAATACCGATGAGAGCGTGATTTATACCATCACCGGTTATGCTGATGCCGGTACAGGTTCTTCAGAGATCAACGAGCGTCTGAGCCGTGAACGTGCCGAAGCTGTCTATGACTGCCTTGTCAATGAGCATGGCGTCGATGCCTCAAGGCTTAAGGTTGATTATAAGGGTGGTGTAGAGAACATGTTCTACGATGATCCGGAACTGAGCCGCGCCGCCATTACCATCGGCCGCTGAATCCCCAAATAACTTTTTTATTTCATATCTCTGTGGAGGGTGAGTCAAAAGCCGGACTCACCCTCATTTTTTTTACCTGTCATCTGCTGAGGTGGACTCTTTCGGGGCAGTAGGCGGTGACAGACGGGCTGTGGCTGACGATGATGATGGTCTTGCCGGACTCTTCTTCCGAAAGGCGTTTCAACAGGGTGCGTTCTGTGTCCGGATCGAGGGCGGAAGTCGGTTCGTCCAGGAGGATTACTCCGCCGTTTTTGAGCAGGCCGCGGGCGATTGCTATCCTTTGCGCCTGGCCTTCACTCATTCCTGCTCCGGTCTCTCCGCAGACGGTGTCAAGACCTTCCGGCAGCTGGAGGACGAAGTCGGCCGCAGCAATGTGGAGAGCCTTTTGCATTTCTTCTTCCGTGGCTTCAGGATTTCCGAGCAGAAGATTGCTTCTGACAGTTCCGCTGATGAGGGTGTTCCCTTGCGGGACATAGACAATGTTGCAGCGTGTGCGTGGAGAGGCCTTGGCGGATCCTGACCGGCTGTAGAATTCTATGGTGCCTTTGTCAGGCAGGATGAGGGCAAGGATGAGGCGGATGACAGTGCTTTTCCCTGCTCCTGTCGTTCCTGTGACGGCCGTGATGCTTCCTGGGACGAAGTCATGGCTGAAATGCTCTATGACAGTCTTCCCTCCGTCAGGGTATGTGAAGGTGACATTGTCCATCTTTATTCCGACACTGCCTTTCAGCATGATCGGGGAGCCTTTTTCTTCGAGCGGGAGCGCATACAGTTCTTTCAGGCGGTCAATGGAGGCGGTGGCATGGATAAAAGATGGCAGAAGCCGGCTCATGTCCACTACAGGTCGCTGTATCTGTGATACAAGCTGCAGGAATGCAGTCATCATGCCGAAGGTTATGCTCCCGTTTTTCAGTCCGATTACGCCCCAGAGAAATACTGTCAGATAACCTGCGGCAAAGCCGCTCTGAACGATTATTCTGGAAAATGTCGCATAGCCGGTCCTGCGTAATATCTGTCTCTGCAGGTCTTCCAGCATCCCTGTGAGCGAACCGGCGATTTCCGGAACCCTTTCCATTGTGGATATCAGGGTCTTGTGCTGGATGTTCTCCTGCAGATGTGACTGTACCTTGCTGTCCGTGTCCCTGATTTCGCGCGTAAGGTTCCTCATTGTCTTCAGATGGCTTTTGCTGATGAGAAGCGCCACCGGCATTATGGCCACGGTACAGATCGCAAGCCTCCAGTCGAGCTTTGCCAGGATTATTATTGCTGCCGCTAACTGCAGCGAGGTGACCATTGTGGTAGGGATGGTCCTGCATATTGCGTCCGTTACGGTTTTCACATCCCCTTCAAGTCTGCTCAGCATGTCACCGGTGTGCATGGTTTCCCGACCGGCCCACCGGCTTTCCAGTATTCTTGTAAACAGGATGTGTCTGAGCCTGTTTCTTAATCTTATCTCTGTTGCTGCCGTCAGCTTTATGCCGGCTGCGGACATCAGTATCTGCAGTGCCATGCACCCTGCCAATATAGTTATGTACATGCGGAGGCTGCCTTCAGCATGTCCTGTGGCTATGTCAACGATTGTCTTGCTGCTCCAGATGAACACAAAATTGGCGGCAATGCGGACTATACTTATGAGACTGCTTGCCATAATACGGCATCTGACACCTCGTGCCGCATTCCATAGCCATTTTATGTATCCCTTTTCCTTCATTTATGCTTGCCGATTTGCGTGTCCTCCTTCTGTCGTCTTTCTGTCGTCCTTCGATGCTTGATTGTCCTTCGATGCTTGGCCGTTTTCCGTTTTCAGTATTGTATTTGTCTTTTCGTCTTTTCGTCTTTAGCCGGGGCATCATTTACAAGCCCGCATCACTTTCAGGATAATTCTTCTGAACGGGAAAAGCATCATCCACATCCGCGCCTTTGCCCTTTCCGCTGCGGAAGAGCACAAGGTTGTCTTTCCTCCGCGCATGATGCTCACGGCCTTTCCTGCAATGTCGCGGGTGGAGCAGGATTCAGTCTTTTTCAGATTTGCATCGCCCCTGAGTGTCACCGTGTCGCCCTTGATGCATATTATCCTGTGCATCACATACCTGCCTTCGTCCGTAACTGCCAGCACAATGTCCCCTTTCCGGAATCCGCCTTCCGATGAAAGGCAGACTCTGTCCCTGTCATGTATAAAAGGGTACATGCTGGATCCCCTTGCTGTCAGCAGCACCGTCTTGCCTTCGCGCAAGGTCCTGACACATTCCGAAAGGAGCTCCGACTCCGGCAGCTGTAAGGTATTTTTCTGTATTGGCATAAGTTACAAAGTTAATCAATCATCCATAAAAAAGGAAAAGAGGCCAGACTCTTTTTTCAAGTCTGCCTCTTTTCCTTTCATGAAGGGTTTGAAGCCCTTTCTTATGCCATTGTCCGGCTATGCCGGCTTTTGTTCTGTTACAGGTTGCTCATCGCTTTCTGGTACTCTTCCATAGGGGCCACCAGGATTTCCTGGAATTCCTTCTGGCCGGTACCGGCAGGGATGGCGTGACCGCAGATGACGTTTTCCTTCAGACCTTCGAGTGTGTCGACGCGACCGCGGATTGCAGCTTCGCTGAGCACCTTGGTGGTCTCCTGGAAGGATGCAGCCGAGATGAAGCTGTTGGTCTTCAATGCGGCACGGGTGATACCCTGAAGTACCTGGCTGGCTGTGGCCGGCTTGGCTTCGCGGAGAACCATCATCTTCAGACCCTGCCTTTCGAGGGAGGAGTTTTCGCTTCTCATCTCGCGGACGGAAATGATGTTGCCTTCCTCGTATTTCTTGGAGTCGCCTGCGTCGATGACATAGAACTTGCCGTAGATGGCATCGTTGGTGTCCATGAACTGCCATTTGTCCACAAGTTCCTCAGGGAGGAATTCGGTGTCGCCCGGATCGTTGATCTGGACTTTCCTCATCATCTGGCGCACGATGATCTCAAAGTGCTTGTCGTTGATCTTCACGCCCTGCAGACGGTATACCTCCTGAATCTCGTTCACGATATATTCCTGAACCTTGATAGGGCCGAGGATGTTGAGGATGTCGGTAGGGGAGACTGCTCCGTCGGAAAGTCTCATTCCTGCCTTCACATAGTCATTCTCCTGGACAAGTATCTGCTTGGTAAGAGGAACGAGGTAACGTTTCTCCTGACCGGACTTGTTCTTGATGATGATCTCTCTGTTACCCCTCTTGATCTTGCCCATGAGCACTTCACCGTTGATTTCAGATACGATGGCAGGGTTGGAAGGGTTGCGGGCCTCGAAAAGCTCGGTGACACGCGGAAGACCTCCGGTGATGTCGCTTGACTTTCCGATTGCACGTGGAATCTTGATGATGATGTCGCCGACTTTCACCTTGTCTCCGTCGCCTACCATGACATGGGCACCGACAGGCAGGTTGTACTGCTTCTTGCTTTCGCCGTTCTCGTCTATGATGTTGATGGTCGGGTTCTTGGACTTGTCGCGGGACTCGATGATGACCTTGTCCCTGTTCAGGGAGTACTCATCTGCGATTTCCTCGCGGTATGTCACGCCGTCGATCATGCTGTCGAAACGTGCCTTACCGGCAGCCTCGATGATGGTGATGGCGTTGTAGGCGTCCCATTCGCAGATAAGGTCGCCT
>JADIMO010000002.1 GCA_017694755.1 Candidatus Cryptobacteroides merdavium | reverse complement strand
GGACTGTACATTGCCCCGCATTGCGGCTATACTCTCAGCCTTCTCATCGGTATTGCCGTCTTCATCCTGCAGCTTCTTTTCTGCAGATGGTGGCTTTCCCGCCATCGCCAGGGACCGTTGGAATATATCTGGCACAAATGGACATGGATCGGGACCGGGCGCTGATGTCTTGTAACTGGAAAAATCTCCCCTGTCAACGGTGATTCTGTATCCGATGCGCCCGAGTGATGCTTCCAGTTGTGCGAGTCCCTCGGCGGCCTCCGCTCCTGTTGAGACCTTGTTGTCATAGAGGGAATACCTGTGGCGGACACCGGCGGGGGAGAGGTTGGGCATCACCACATTGGCTCCGGAAAGGATGCCGAGTTCGCGTCCGCCGGGAAGTGGCCGGAGCTTTTCATGCAACTGTCCGTCTTGGTCCATCTTGATTCTGTCCGTTTCTTCCGAGTCGGGTGCGAGCGTCGCCAATGCTGTGGTGGCCGGTATCAGTGCATCCGGAAACATCAGCCTGAAGATGGATATCAGCTTGAGGGTCAGTCCGATGATGTCCACCGGAAGACTGTCCACAAGTCCTGTCCCGTATCCTGCGAAAGGTGTGTCCTTATGCGGGATGAAAGGACCTATTCCTATCATTTCAGGACGGAAGTCGCTGATATACATTATGTCTTCCACAATGTTGTCGAATGTCTGGAACGGACTTCCGACCATGATTCCCGTTCCTGTCTGGTATCCTATGCCTTTCAGAGTGTCAAGGCATTGAAGCCTGTGTTCCAGAGACATTTCTGCAGGATGCAGAAGAGAATAGTGTTCAGGATTGTGCGTTTCGTGCCGGAGAAGATATCTTGTCGCCCCCGCCTTGAAAAAGCGTTCATAGCTTTCCGCCCGGCGTTCTCCAAGAGATAGCGTGATTGCGCAGTCCGGAAATTCCGCATGTATGGCCTTGCAGACATCCTCAATCATCCTGTCCGAGTGTTCCGGCATTTCCCCTCCCTGCAGCACGAAAGTCCTGAATCCCAATCCGTAGCCGGTGCGGCAGCATTCCAGGATTTCCGCCTTGTCCAGCGCATACCGTTCGGTCTTCCGGTTACTTTTCCTTATGCCGCAGTAGAGGCAGTCATTGCGGCAGATGTTGGTTATCTCTATCAGCCCTCGGATGTATATCCTGTTCCCGAACCGTGCCAGGGCCGTTTTCCTCGCCGCCTCCTGCAGTTTTCTGCTGACCTCTCCGTCATCGCACACAAGCAGGGCCCTGTACTCCTCCGCCTCAAGCCTTCTTTCATTGCGCAGCTTAGTTATCAGTCTTTCCATGCCGTGTGCCATATCAGATAATTTTGAAACCTGTCAGAAATTCAGAACATCTGAAAATCCCCCATGAAAATACTTCTTATATCTGGAATTGTCAAAATATATTATGCTTATCCGCATAATTATCTCCAAAGGTCATTAAGACCTGCGGCCTTAATCTGTTTTTCAAATATTGTTCTATTTGTCAGGACAAGACTGCAAATAAACACAAAGCCCCTGTCTTGCTTCGAAAGTGAAGTTTGACAGGGTTCTTTGTCATTATTTTTACAGTCTATCCGCAGAAGTATCCCCAAGGGACATTCCGGATAATCATTTTTCCGCTTCAGTGGAGCAGGCCTTTAGAGTGTGGTGATGCCTTCAATGGTCACATCAGCTCCGGCAATCTTCTTGACGAGTCCCTGGAGCACTGTGCCCGGACCGATTTCCATGAAGTAGCCGGCTCCGTCGGCAAGCATGTTCTTCACTGTCTGAGTCCACTTTACAGGAGATGTGAGCTGTGCGAGGAGGTTCTTCTTGATGGTCTCCGGGTCAGTTGAAGGAAGTGCAGTCACATTCTGGTAGACCGGACATACAGGAGTCTTGAATGAAGTGGTTTCAATGGCCTTGGCAAGTTCTTCGCGTGCAGGCTCCATGAGCGGAGAGTGGAATGCGCCGCTGACCTGGAGTACGAGAGCCCTCTTGGCTCCTGCTGCCTTCATCTTTTCGCAGGCCTCGTTTATGGCGTCTACCTCACCGGAAATCACAATCTGCCCGTCGCAGTTGTAGTTGGCAGGCACGACGATGCCGTTTGTGCATTCCTTGCACAGGTTTTCCACCGTCTCGGTAGGGAGGGCGATGATGGCTGCCATTGTGGAAGGTTTGATCTCACATGCCTTCTGCATGGCCATGGCCCTTATGGAAACGAGCTTCAGTGCATCTTCAAAGTCCATCGCTCCTGCGGCTGCAAGTGCGGAGAACTCTCCGAGCGAGTGTCCGGCCACCATGTCCGGCTGGAATCCTTCATAGCATTTTGCGAGTACAGTTGAGTGGAGGAACACTGCCGGCTGGGTCACCTTCGTCGCCTTGAGTTCTTCCGGAGTTCCGTTGAACATTATGTCAGTGATTCTGAACCCGAGGATTTCATTTGCCTTTTCAAGCATCTCCTTTGCAACGGCATTTGACTCGTAGAGGTCCTTTGCCATGCCAGGGAACTGCGAACCCTGACCAGGGAAAACATAAGCTTTTTTCATCTTTTATAATTTGGTTTGTGAATCATATCTTCTCATTTCTTCTGCGTCATCGGAGCCTCTGTCAGCCAATCATTTCTCTTCCATTCCGACCTGCCCGCCCCCGATGCATCGCAGCAAAAATAATAAAAAATCATTTTACTCCGAAAAAATTGCTATATTTGCACTCCCTCCGGCGGCACCGTGCACGAAGGATTCCCTTTGTTCACATTTTCCCTCCGGCGGTCATTGCTCCCGTAGTTTAATGGATAGAATTTCGGATTCCGGTTCCGACGGTTGCGGTTCGATTCCGCACGGGAGTACAGAACAAGATTTTACATTGCAGATATACGGCAAATGCCGATGTCTGCAATTTTTTTATTATATTCGCACTTGCGAAACAACGGTTTCCGAAATGGCTGTTTCGGAACTAAAGATAGGGCGTATGAGATTTTTTGATAGAACAGAAGAGATTGCGTCGCTCAAGGAGATACTCGAACTCTCAAAGAAAAGTGCGCAGTTTACGGTAGTTACCGGCCGTCGTCGTATCGGCAAGACCCATCCTGTCTCTTATACACATCTGACGCTGCCGACGATCGGCAAGGGTGTAG
>JADIMO010000010.1 GCA_017694755.1 Candidatus Cryptobacteroides merdavium | reverse complement strand
CTGCTCCAGAGGGTGTAGCTTACCTTGCGCGGGATGCTGTCGTTGTGGCGCTGACGGTAAAGGCTGATGGTATTGTCAGCCAGCAGCTTGCCCTTTTCCCATGCCTCTTCGCTCGGGGTGGCCTCGGCATTGATGGCATAGAGGTTCCGGCCCGTAGGGAGAGTGTTGGGATTTGCCACAGGGTCTCCTCCAGGAGAAGGCACCACATAGCCGCCGTCAAGGCCGTTGATTATGCTGCGGAGTTCGTTCTCCGGGCTGGACTTCAATGCATCACGGTATGCAACAACATTTTTCAGAGCCCTTTCCACTTCCATTACGGCAGAGGCAAATGCCTTTTCCTCATCACTGTACCGTGTCATTCCTCCGGACATTGACTCCATCATGGCGGACATTCCTGAAGATGCCTTGCTTCCGGCATTGTCCACTGCCTTTGTCCTGCCGGACATTGCCTTTTCCATCCGTGCAAGGGCGGCCGTGTCGGAAGACATAGAACGGGCCATCGCCATCATCTTTTCCCTGTCCATCCCCTTGCCCATCTTTTTCATCAGTTCCTTCATGAACTTTCCGCCAGGATGTCCTGACGGGAGAGACGCCACGTCCGCATTTCCGTCATCCGTTCCGGAGATTGCCGTTCCGGCCAGCACGGCGGCAGCCGGCATCTCTTCCGCCATCCCTGTCATAATGGAGAAGATGTCATTCCCGCGTGCGATGGCAGCGGATATCTCGCGGGCCTTTACCAGTTCATCAGCCGTAATCCCTGCCACTCGGCACACATAATCGTCTCCCGGCACTGTCTTCCCGTCCAGAAGACCTGCCACCAACCTTTTTGCAGGTGCAAGATAGCGTCTTGAAAATTCCGCCCTATGCTTTTCCAGTCCGGCCTCCGCCCGGCCCTTCGCCTTGTCTATGGCATAAAGCCCGTATGCGACAGGATCGGTACTCATCGCCATCACCGTACTCCTTATATCCTTGTCGGCATACGGCTCACCCATCACATAAAGGGCACCCGTGACCTTCTCATTGACAAGTTCTTCCGCAAAATTCTCCACCCTGGCCACCTCGGCCTCGGAATATGCCTTGCCCGGAACGGTGTCCAGGCCCAGTTCCCGGTGTATGCCGAGCTCCAAAACGGCTTTCTTGACTGCCAGGGAAGCCCTCTGCAGGGCAGCTTCATCCCTCACATCCGCTCCGGCAAGACGGTTGTACTCCTTGAGTCTGTCCGTCAGGCCGGAATAAGCGGTGCGGACACCGCTTTCCATGAACGGAGGGGTAAGATAGGAATGCAGGCCGGCGTATGCCCGGCGTTTTGCCATCATCGCCTCTCCCACATTGGCAATGGTGTACACATAAAAATGCGGAAGGTCGCCCACAAGCCTGTCGCTCCAGTCCTTACGGCTCAGGGCCACCTGCTTGCGCGGAGTGAATTCAAGGCTCCCGTGCGCCCCGAAATGAATGAGAGCATCCGCCTTGAATCCGTATTGGGTCCACAGATAAGATGCAATATAGGCATGCGGAGGTGCGGCATCGGTGCCATGTACTATCTCGAAATCATTGTCGCCCATCCCGGCCGCAAGCTGCGGAAGCAGCACCACATTGCCGAACCTGAGCCTTGCAAGGGCAAGATTGCCTTCCGGAGTGGACATATAGCTTCCGGGAAATTCCCCGTTCACGGCCACAGCCTCGGCATACATGTCATCTCCGAGAGATTCTGAAACCCATCCTGCATACTCCTCAGGCGTGATGATCTCCGGCTCGGCCGTCCTGATGAAGGCGGACATCGCCCCTTCGGCATAAGCGCCGAACACAGCTCCCCTCTCCTGTATCATATTTCCCAGTTCCTCTGCCGAATCCGGCAGACCGGACACATCATAGCCCTCCGCACGGAGCCGGACAAGAAGGTTATAAAGCGAAGGCACGACCTCCATCCCGCCGGCAGTCAGGGCACTCTGGCCGGGGCCCTTGAAATAATATATCGCGACCCTCTTCTCCCGGTTCGGCTTATGCCTGAGGGAAATATGATTGTTGACCGCCGTCACGAAATGTTCCAGCCGCTCAGGAATCGCATGAAGGTACTGCAGCCCGTCCTCCCGGCTGACATAGTTGCCGAAAAGGACGAACGGCCTTATAGCCCCGTCAATCTCTGGAGTGACGATACTCTGTGACATGAAGCCTCCGTTCATTCCCATCGGGTCATTTTCCCAGTCTTCGACAAGGCTGTTCACATTGAGAGGGGCGAAAAGAGGAACATTCTTTTCTGTCAGATAATCCACGATATAGTCTCCCATCCGGCCGTGGGCCATATTTATCACAGCTGCCACATCCACGCTGTCGGCATGTCCCCTGCGGAAGAATGTAGCGGCAAATCTCACCGGATAGACCATGTTTCCGGTCTCTTCAAGCCTGCGTATGAGGTCGGAAGGCTCGCCCATCTGCCCTGTGAGGATGACTCCGGGGGCATCGGCATCATAAAGCCCGCTGGCTTTCAGGAACGCCTCATATTCCGCCACAGAATTGAAGCCGAGGTCCTCGTTGCCCGGATCGGAGGGATCCGGATGATAAAGCATGTAGTATGTACGCTCCACAGCCGCCTGAGGCTCGGGAGCCTTGAAAACTTTCCCGTCCACATGCCTGCGCACATACGAAAGCATGTTCCTGTAGTTGGCACGGCCTCCTCCGGCGATATACTGCCTTATGGCTGCATTGTCCGCAGAGTCAAGCGAAACGATATTGTTGTCCGGATTGGTCGCGGCCGTCACGAGGACCGGCAGCCCCTTTTCCGCAGCCCGGCGAAGCCCTTCCCTCTGCTCAGCCGTTATACGGATGCCCATGCCGTTGACAAACACCATGTCATACCGTCCGGCCTCGGAAAGGCGGGATACCGGAAGTTCCCGGATCTTCACAAAGCCGTTGTCATTGGCCTTGGAAATCTGCCCGAGGTCCGACACCTGCCAGTTCACGAACGCCACTTCCGTGGCGGCGAACCACCGTTGCCAGACCAGGCACAGTGCCGAAACGGCCACTGAGGCCGCCAGCACGATGATGATCTTTTTCCTGTTCATTCCTGTCCTTTATAAAAATTACTTGTACTTATGCGTAAAATGCCCAACTTCTGTCATCCATAAAATCACTTACTGAACATTTCTTCTATCGACAATGACAGGCCTGCGGCAAATGTGGTCCCGACAGTCACAGGGGAATTGCTGTAATAATAGTCAGGCCTGTAGTTGAAGAGGTTGTCAACTATGAAATTGAGGCTTATGCCTTTCCAGATGTCCTGAGTGAACATGAGCTTCCAGATGGTGTAGCCCGGATATCTCTGCATGTCCAGGGTCTCAAAGGTGGTGTCGGCGTAGACATGGGTGCTGAACCCGGCGAGATAGCGTCCGCTCAATGACAGGTTGAACCCGTAGTTCTTCCATTCGCGTCCATATTCAACCCTTGCGGTCAGGGAATGCGGCCGGGTAGTGGACATGGAAGGGGAGCCGTCCGTTGTGTATTCGTGCGAATATGTGTAGGCCAGTTTAGCCCCGAAGCCGCACGGGAGCCGCATTGAGAAAGTGACATCCGCCCCCGCTATATTCGTCGGGGCATCATTGGCATAACGCATGCTGTTCAGCTGCTCATTCCAGACGGTGGTGATGCCGTTGCGGACCATATTGAAATATCCGGCCACAGTGACATTGCAGTATTTCTTGAAATATTCAGCAGAAAGGGTGAAATTGTGGCTCACCTCTGAAAGCAGGTCAGGATTGCCGTATATCATGAAGATGCTTGCCATGTCGAAGGACATGTACATTTCCTTGAGCGTCGGGGCACGGAATCCCTTGGCGTACGATCCCCTGAAGGCAAAATGTCCTGCCCGGTCGCTGTCTATCCTGTACATCAGGCCTATCTTCGGGGAAAGGCTGCTCAGTTTCTTTGCGGAAAAATAATCATACCTCAACGCCCCGATGACATTGAATCCCTTCAGCACATTCCAGTCGAACTGGGCAAAGGCATCAGCCGTCATCTGGCTGTAGCTGCGACCGTCCTCGAACTGGTATGAGAGCAGATAGTCATTCATGAAGTCCCCGCCTGCCGTCAGAGTGCCGGTCTTGCCGAAGGTCCAGTTGAAAAGAGCCCTGACATTGTGCTGCACATTGCTGTAGTTGAGCACATCGGCACCGGTATTGGTCATCCAGTCACTCTTGTTGTATTCATCGTATGAATAGGAAAGTTCCACATTCCCGGCATCGCCGAATTCGTATGCGCCCTTCAGCCCGCCGTTGATGTCCCTGTACCTGTCCTTGACAATGGCATCCGCATCCCTTTCCCTCTGGTAATATCCTATGCGCCCGGTCAGTTTCAGACCTTCAACCGGAGCATATACAAGACGGTCCTTCACACTGAGGGTCCTGTTTCCGTACACCGTGCTGAAATCGCCCGTGCCGCCGACATCATAAGTGTCGATGCCGGTCACCTGGGCATTCAGGACATTGCTGACCTTTCCTGCAGAAAAGCCGGCACTGCCGTCATAGCGCCGCTCATTGTGGGCTCCATACCTGGCATTCAGGCGGACCGACCAGGGTTCGCTCTGTTCCTTGGTGATGAGGTTGATCACCCCGCCCACGGCATTGGAGCCGTACAGGGACGATGCACCTCCCTTTACAATCTCTATGCGTTCCACATTGTCGAGATTGAGCCTGTTGTAGTCCACATTGTCAAGAGTCTCACCCGCAATGCGCTCTCCGTCGATGAGGAACAGCACGGAACTTCCGCCGAAGCCCTGAAGGTTGACATTCACCTGCTGATCCATCGAAAACGAGAATTCTATCCCCGGAAGTTCGGTTATCAGCAGGTCCTGGATATTGGACGCATCGCTTCTGGCTATGTCCAGGTCCGATATGACCCTTGTGGTGATGGGGGCGTCCATCAGAGTCTTCGGGGTGCGCGTGCCTGTCACCACCACCTGGTCGAGGGTCACGGGATTCTCGTCAAGAGAGAAATTCCCGTCATTGTTGCCGTCGGGTTTCACCAGACGGGACTGGGTCATGAAGCCTATGAATGATGCGACTATTGTATGGTTGGAATTGTCGGGGATTTCAAGGACATAGTTTCCGTCGGACCCTGTGACGGCACCCGCTCCGGGAAAGCCGCGGACAGTCACTCCCGCACCGGCAAGAGGCTCCCCTGCCTTGTCCGTAATCTTCCCCCTTACGGTGTATTGCGCAGAGGACTCCGCAGCAAAGCCGGCAAGCATTGCCAGCATCAGCACATATTTCACGAAATTCATTGCCGTCATCATAAATTTCCGTCCAAAGTCCTGTACTGTATGGTCATATAGCCTTTTGTCCCGCTCCCGTCCATGTAGTTCTCCAGCTTGAGGGCAATATGTCTCCCGTCCTGGAGTTTCAGTACAAAGACATTGTCGGACTTTGTGTATATAGGCGGCATCGTGCTTGTGTCCACATCGAGCCATTTGGAAAGTTCGGCATTGTACCAGTCCGCAGTATATTCTATATTGCCCTGCATCATGCCGCTCATGTCTATCGCAATGACATCTTCCGTCCAGATGTCCTCCACGAAAACATCGTCATCAGGCATCTCTCCGGAATCCGCATAGTCATCTATGTCCGTGTCCGAAGTCATCGCCACGGCCCCTCCGTTGGTCTTGGTGTCGTACCTGTGGACCGCGATGTCCCATGTATCCGGCAGGGGATCGCCGGAAACTATGTTCACGGAGTCCGCCACGGCATTCTGAAAATCAAGGTACACCCAATGCGTGTATTGTGAGGTGTTAATATAGATGGTCCCGTGCCCCGTAAGCGTTTCGGTCCGGATGAAGCCGTAGTCGGAACTTGTCTCCGGCACATCATACAGTCCTCCGAGGATGCCGCTCTCACAAGACGGGAACAGCATGAGTGCCGTTCCCGCCAATATAGACGATGCCAGAAAGGCAGAATGCCTATTCATTGCCGCCCTCCTCCGCACTGTCGCCGTTTCCGCCGTCCGGGGCCGGAGAAGTGAACACCCCTGTTATGGACATAGGCATAGCACCAGGCGTGAAGACAAAGGTTATCTCCGCAGTACCGTCGCTGCCTACCGTCCCCGACACAGACCCCGTAACCTTCGTTTCTCCGCTTACGGTGTCTATTTCACCGGAAAGAGAATACCCGTCCGCTGCTTCCGCCACGGCCACATCTTCAGCCGAAAGGGAGAATTTCATTGTCCCCATGGCGGTGAACTCGTCCAATGCGATGTCCACCGTGCTGTCCGTCTTGTATGTTATTGTACAGTTCAGAGTCTCAGTCCCCTGTGACGACCCGCCGACCGAAAGGGCAAAGGATCCGCTGTATGTCCCTGCCACTGCCAATGCGGAAGGCACCTCGCCCTGCGTAAATTCTATCGTAAGCCCTCCCATCACTGACGGCACGGTGAAGATGAATCCGGCAGAGGTCTTGTCAGCGGCTATGGTCGCGGAAACTGATGCATCATAACTGCTCGTACTTCCGCCCATCCCCATCTCGGTGGTGCCTGTCCCGGACACGCTGTATTCCGACCCCGTCCTTGTCACGGTGCATCCTGAAAATGAAAACTCGCCCCAGGTGTCGGAAACATAGCCCAATGAAACCGTGCCGTCCGTCCCGGCGGTCACCGTAATGGTCTGGTCTTCTGCAAGCATATCCTGAAAATACGAGCAGGACGCCAGAGTATAGCCGGCGTATGTTCCAGCTATATCGTTGACATTCACTTCCGTTTCCCGGGTGCCAGCCCCATTGTCGCTGCAGGCAGCGAGAGCTGCCGAAAATGCAATCAGAGAGATTGCCTTGATGATCTTTTTCATTGTATACCTGTTTTTGATGTTTTGACTTTTGGATCGCAGGTGCAAAGGTACGGGCACGCAGCATGCACGGCAATCCTCAAAAATTGGTAAAAAAACATGAAGGCCAAACACGAATGGGTATACGGACTTAAAAATAAAAAAGGAGGCTGACGGTTCCGTCAACCTCCCTGCAATGCGGCATCGGCCGCATGAAGACTGAGGGCAGACTACTCTGCCGGTGAGATTGCACCCAT
>JADIMO010000070.1 GCA_017694755.1 Candidatus Cryptobacteroides merdavium | reverse complement strand
CTATATACCCGATCAATTAATCCGAGAGATAAGATATGGCGAAGGAAAAATATATGATGGTATGGGACAGGTGTCTCAAGGTGATAAGCCAGATAGTGGAGCCACAGCATTTCGACACATGGTTCAAGCCGATCAGGCCAGTTGCCATGCAGGATTCCACTTTGGAGGTGGAAGTACCGTCTGAATTTTTCCGCGAATATCTTGAGGAGTACTATCTGGATGTGCTGAAGAAAACTCTCAAGAGAGAGATCGGTGCAGGGGCAAAACTTGTCTACAGGGTCCGTCCGGTGTCCGTGGAGCCGCCGATAAGATACCCGGAGGCACAGGGAAACACCCCGGTCAACAGGACAATATCCATTCCAACATATCCGCATGGCAATCCGGGGCCTTTCGTATATCCTGGACTCCAGCGTGTGCAGGTCAATCCGCAGCTGAACCCGGTCTACTGCTTCGGCAACCTTGTGGAAGGCGAGTGCAACAAGATGGGAATTACAGCCGGTGAGAGCATTTCATCCGCACCAGGGAAGACGGCATTCAACCCGCTTTTCCTTTTCGGAGGACCTGGACTCGGCAAGACCCATATCGCCCAGGCCATAGGAATCGCCATCAAAGAGAAGTATCCGGAACTTGTTGTGCTTTATGTGCCGGCCAACAGGTTCAAGACCCAGTATATGGATGCCGTCAACGTCAACAACAAGCTGACTGACTTCCTGGCATTCTATATGAAGATGGATGTGCTCATAGTCGATGATATCCAAGAGCTTTCCTCTCCAGGGACACAGAATGCCTTCTTTCACATATTCAACCATCTGCACCAGCACGGAAAACAGCTCATATTCACTTCCGACAGACCGCCTGTGGAGCTTGAAAAATTTGAGGAAAGACTTCTTTCAAGACTCAAATGGGGACTTTCAGTGGAACTGCAGCGTCCGGACTTCGCCACAAGGCTGGCAATGCTCAGGGCAAGAAGTTTCAGGGAAGGGGTGGAACTTGACGACGACGTGCTCATTTTTCTTGCCACAAGGATCACATCCAATTTCAGGGAACTGGAAGGAGCCCTCATTTCGCTCATAGCCAACGCTACATTGGCACACAAACCTGTGACTGTGGAGCTTGCAGAGAAGATAACAGAGAAGATTGTCGGCGAACAGAAGAACGATATCACCATTGACAAGGTGCAGAAGGCCGTCTGCGAGTATTTCAATATCACACGTGATGCCCTTGTGTCCAAGTCCCGCAAGAGGCAGATAGTACAGGCAAGACAGATAGCCATGTACATGAGCCGCAACCTCATCAACTGCTCACTTGCCACCATAGGAGCGGAGATTGGAGGAAAGGATCATGCCACAGTGCTCCATGCATGCACGACAGTGGCTGACCTGATGACATTCGACAAGACGTTCAAGCAGTATGTCACGGACATCGGCAAGATGCTTGCGCCTGCCCACAGATGAATTGAACCACAAAATAATGAAATATGACATCCGATAAAGTTCTGTCCATATTCAAGGACATTACCAGAGTTCCACGCGAATCAGGACATGAAGAAAAGATAGTGGCCTGGCTGCAGGATTTTGCAGCCAGGCATTCGCTTGAATGCAGGACCGATGCGGCCGGCAATGTCGTAATGGTGAAACCGGCCTCACCTGGAAAGGAAAATGTGCCTGTGATCGTCCTGCAGAGCCACTCCGACATGGTATGCGAGAAGAATTCAGGCGTGGAGCACGACTTCGCTGAAGATCCCATAAAATGGGAGATCGAGAACGGATGGATGATCGCCAGGGATACTACCCTGGGGGCTGACTGCGGGATCGGTATGGCCGCTCAGCTTGCCGTCCTCACATCTGATCTTCCGACCGGGCGCATAGAAGCCCTTTTCACCGTATCTGAAGAAACAGGTCTTGACGGGGCGAAGGCACTGAAGCCTGGATTCATCTCCGGCAAGGTACTGATCAATCTGGATTCAGAGGATGAGGGAGAACTTTTCATCGGCTGTGCCGGAGGCCTTGACACAACAGCGAGGTTCTCATACAGAATGGAGTCACTGTCTGAATCCGGCTTGAAATTCTTCCGCGTGTCCGTTGGCAATGCCCTCGGGGGACACAGCGGTGATGACATAGACAAGGGAAGGGCCAATGCAGTGCAGCTGCTTGCAAGATTCCTCTATTCACAGATTGGATTAGGTTTGAGTCTCTGCTCCATTGACGGCGGCAACAAGCGCAATGCGATAGCCCGTGAAGCAATGGCCATCGTGGCTGTTCCGGAATCATCAGCCTCCGGCTTTAAGGCTTCCTTTGCAGATTTTGCCTCTGATGTCAGGAAGGAATATGCAGCGACGGACCCTGATGTCGACTTTGCCTGCGAGTCTGTTTCCGCGTGCCTTTATGCAGTGGAAGATGCTGTCGCAAAGGCCTTGATTGCTTCATTGTTTGCCGCACCTCACGGTGTCTTGGCCATGAGTCCTGACATCAAGGGGCTTGTCGAGACATCCACCAACCTTGCCTCTGTAAAAATGGAAGGGGAGGGTGTCATCCGCATTGGCACGAGCCAGAGAAGTTCCGTGATTTCTGCCATGCGCGCCGCAGCGGCCAAAGTGGAGGCTTGTTTCAGGCTTGCCGGTGCAGAAGTAGCCCACGAGTCTGAATATCCCGGCTGGAAGCCTGATACCCGTTCAGCCATTCTTCAGGAATGTGTTGCCTCATACAGAAGACTGTTCGGAAAGGAGCCTGTGGTGCGCGCAATCCATGCCGGACTGGAATGCGGCCTCTTTCTGGAGACATATCCGGACCTCGACATGATTTCCTTCGGCCCGACACTGCGCGGGGTGCATGCACCGGGAGAAAGGCTCGACCTCGCCTCCCTTGACAGGTTTGTCAGACTTCTTGAAGATGTGCTCGTAAACTATAAATAGGAAATAATGCCGAAGATAGCCCCGTCAATGCTTTCAGCCGACTTTCTCCACCTCGAAAGGGATGTTGAGATGGTGAACGGTTGTGCTGACCTCTTTCATCTTGACATAATGGACGGCGTGTTCGTCCCCAATATATCCTACGGCTTTCCTGTCGTGGAAGCCATAGCCGCGAAAGCCGTCCTGCCGCTCGACGCCCATCTGATGATAGTCAATCCGGAGAAATATGTAGAGCGTTTCGCCAAGGCTGGAGCCTCAATGATAAGTTTCCACGCCGAGACTGCAGAAGATCCGGAATCCCTGCTGACCCAGATAAGAAGCTACGGTGTCAAGGCAGGACTTGCCTTCAATCCGGACTGGCCTCTTGAAAAGGTGTTTCCGTACCTGAACTCCTGTGATTTCGTGCTTCTGATGTCTGTCTTCGCCGGTTTCGGCGGCCAGAAATTCATTCCTGAGACCTGGTCAAGGCTTGCTGCCCTCAAATCCGAGATTTCCCGCCAGGGAGCTGACTGTCTCATAGAAGTGGACGGCGGCGTCTCTCCCGACAACGCCGCCCGTCTCTCTGCTTCAGGTGCCGACATTCTTGTTGCTGGCAGCGCCGTCTTCAGATCTCCTGACCCTGCTTCCACTGTCTTTCAGCTGAAAAACGCCTGAACCGAGAACAGGAAGCAGCGACGAAAAGATTATATTATATATTGGATTTCCTTGAAGGAGAATGCACGAAGACCGTAGTCTGGGATTTCGACAAGGAGACAGGCAGCAGGAGAGATGCCGCGGATGATGCCTTCGAACGTGGTGCCGGAAGTGCAGTCGATGAAGCGATGAAGGCTGTCTTTGCGGTAAAGGTGGCTGAGGTATAGGGATTCAGTCTTTTCATGGCCACCTGGAGAAAGGGCAGTGCCAAGAAGCTCTGAGAATATGTCCATCAGACGCCTCAGAGAAGCCTTGGAATCAAAATTCTTGCCGGTTTCCAGCTTCATGGAGACAGGATTGGGGATGTCAGGGGGGAAGGTTGTCTGATTGAGGTTCAGTCCTATGCCGCAGACGGAGGAGGAAAGCATTTCACCGCGGACTCGGTTCTCAATGAGGATGCCGCAGATTTTCCTGTCACCTGAATATATGTCGTTGGGCCATTTGACAAGAGTCCGGATGCCGTTTTCCTCAAGGAAGGAGCTTACGGCAAGGGCTGTAACCTCGCTTATCAGGAACTGCATGGATGCCTGGAGGGCAGGCAGGGCGCCGTCACCGAATTTCATGACGACGGTGAAAGTCAGGTTGTCCCCCGGGGCGCTTTCCCAGGCATTGCCGCGCTGCCCCCGTCCTGCGGTCTGGCACTCGGCGGCAATGACTGACATATTGTCAAGGCTGTAAAGATGCCTCAGAGCCTCGTCATTGGTGGAATCAAGGCATTCATGCCATATGATGTCATACTTTTTTCCCATTGGTGCGGATTTTGATTGTGATGGTCCGGCAACAGAACGATGCAATGTAAGCAAGCTTGTTTGCATTACTCTCGGCTTCTGCGTATATTTGGCCATAAATGTCCACATATACTGTTGCGCCTCGGCAATTGCAAACTTGTTTGCATTGCTCTCGGCTTCTTCGTATATTTGCGGACGCAAAACAAATGCAAAATTAACAAATATAGAGAATGGACAATAAGGAACTTCAGGTTATTGCTGATGCGATGGCCGAAAAGAAGGGTCAGAATATCGTGTCGCTTGACCTAAAGTCAATAGGGACGGCTATCTCGGACTATTTCATGGTCTGCAATGCGGATTCTACGACCAATGTGGTGGCTATAGCCGACAACATAGAGGACAGGATGATGGAAAAATGTCACAGGAAGGTGCTCAGGGCCCAGGGCCGGGAGAATGCTTTCTGGATTATCCTGGACTACGGTGACATAGTGGTACATGTATTCCAGACCCCAATGAGGGAGTTTTACCGCCTTGAAGACCTATGGGCGGATGCAGAGCGTACGGAATACCATACAGAAGAGTAATTTCTATCGGACAGAAATGAACAACGGCAACAATAACAGTTTCCCTGGAGGCAATCAGCCGCGGGGCAAAAGAAACTTTTCATTCGGCATGTCCTGGTTCTATATTCTCCTGCTGTTCGGGATAATATGGATGTTTTTCAACCAGGGTGGAGCCAATCCCCAGAAGATAGAATGGGATGACGTCAAGGCTCAGATCGAGGCCGGTGATGTCAAGGAAATAGTATTCGTAAGGAATGATTTTGAAGGAAAGGTGACCATCCGTCCGGACCGGCTTGAAAAATATGCGGACATGTTCGGAGGCTCGGTACCCAAGAAGTCTCCGCACTTCGTGTTCCTGGTCTCCGGCAGCTTCAACGCCGAGGAGACTTTCGGGGCATTGAATGAATCGCTTCCGGAGGAAAACCGCTTCAAGCTCATAATAGAGAATGACAACAAGGTATGGTCCTCCATCCTAGAATGGCTGCTTTTCCCGATACTGCTGATCGCCATGTGGGTATTCATGTTCAGGGGGATGAACAGGGGTGCCGGCGGAGGTGCAGGCCCCGGGAACATATTCAATGTAGGCCGTTCCACAGGCAAGCTTGCAGAGAAGGACAGCATAAAGATCACGTTCAAGGATGTGGCCGGACTGTATGGGGCGAAGGAGGAAGTGATGGAGATAGTGGACTTTCTGAAGAATCCGAAGAAATATACCGCACTGGGCGGAAAGATTCCAAAGGGAGCACTCCTTGTAGGACCTCCGGGTACGGGAAAGACCCTGCTGGCCAAGGCAGTGGCCGGAGAGGCGAATGTGCCTTTCTTTTCCATTTCAGGTTCTGACTTCGTGGAGATGTTTGTCGGCGTGGGAGCATCCAGGGTCAGGGACCTTTTCCGTCAGGCAAAGGAGAAAGCCCCTTGCATCGTGTTCATAGACGAGATCGATGCAGTGGGGCGCGCACGAGGAAAGAATGTGGGCTTCTCTTCCAATGACGAAAGGGAAAATACTCTCAACCAGCTCCTTACGGAAATGGACGGATTCGATTCCAATTCCGGCGTCATCATCCTCGCCGCGACCAACAGGGCAGATATCCTTGACAAGGCTCTGCTGAGGGCTGGACGCTTTGACCGTCAGATACATGTGGACCTGCCGGACCTCAATGAGAGGATAGCCATATTCAAGGTGCACATCAAGGGGCTTAAGCTCGCCCCCGACTTCGATGTGGAGTTCCTTGCAAAGCATACTCCTGGCTTTTCCGGAGCCGACATCGCAAATGTCTGCAACGAGGCCGCACTTACAGCAGCAAGACGCAACAAGAATGAGGTAGACAAACAGGATTTTCTTGACGCGGTAGACAGGATCATCGGCGGACTTGAACGCAAGAATACCATCATAACTCCTCAGGAGAAGAAGTCCATAGCCTTCCATGAAGCAGGACATGCCACGGTAAGCTGGCTTCTTCCTTATGCCAATCCGCTCTTCAAGGTGACGATTGTGCCGCGCGGGCAGTCACTCGGAGCCGCCTGGTATCTGCCCGAAGAACGCAAGCTTGTGACGCGCGACCAGATGATAGACGAGATGTGCTCCCTCATCGGCGGGCGTGTGGCCGAGGAAATAGTCAACGGACAGCCGTCAACAGGTGCGCTCAATGATCTGGAAAGGCTCACAAAGCAGGCATATGCCATGGTCACCTATTATGGCATGAGCGAGAAGGTAGGGACCGTATCTTTCTATGACTCCACAGGCTCCCGCGGATACGAGCTGTCCAAGCCGTACAGCGAGAATACCGCAGAGCTCATTGACAGGGAAGTGAAGGATATCATAGGAATGATACATGACAGGACCTACAAGATACTGACGGACAACAGGGAAGGGTTCGAGAAGCTTGCCAACCTCCTGCTCGAGAAGGAAGTGATATTCTCCGATGACCTCGAAAGGATATTCGGGCCGAGGGCCAATTCAGAGGCTGCTGTCCCGGAAGAGGACAAGAAACCTGCAGAAATTGAGGGCGATGCCGTTTCAGAAGCCGTTACCGAGTCAGAAACCAAAGCCGATGAATGACATGAGGAATCTGATCCAAAGGACGCTGTCGGGAATACTCATAATCGCTGCCGTCGTGGTGTCGCTGCTGCTCGGAAAATTCTTTTTCTGCGCACTGATGCTTGTCCTGATGATATGCATGATGGTGGAATTCTTCAGGATGACAATGGGCAACGAATACCGCTTTTCGCAGCTGCTGGCAATTTTTGCCGGCTGCACGCTCTTCATTCTGACATTTTTCTATACCGGATTCCACTTGCCTGGAAGGCTGGTGATGCTGGCCTTCATCCCGATTTTTATTGTGATGGTCAACTCCTTGTATGTCAAGGACAAGACTGATTTCGGAAAATTTGCTTACCTCTATACGGCCCTGCTCTATATCGCGGTGCCTGTGACCCTGTCGAATTTTGCTGTCTTCAAGTTCAACGGGGAATATGACGGGATGCTGCTCTTCTGCTTTTTCTGCATCATCTGGGCTTCTGATGTGGGCGCCTATATCTTCGGTATCACACTCGGGCAGAAATACGGGAAGAAGCTCTTTCCGGAGGTTTCTCCGAAAAAGTCATGGATAGGCTTCTGGGGAGGGTTTATCCTTGCCATAGGTGTGGCAGTTGCCCTGCATTATGGCGGACTGTTCACATATCCGCTGCATCACTGCATCATTATGGCAGCCCTGATGAACATCGCCGGGGTATATGGGGACCTCATTGAATCTCAATGGAAAAGGCATTATGCAGTAAAGGATTCCGGCTCGGTGATTCCCGGGCACGGCGGCATCTGGGACAGGTTTGACAGTGCGCTCATGGCCATTCCGATGGGGGTGATATACCTTGTGGTGCTCAACATTCTCTGATATTTGGAAAAAATATTTAAATTTGCAGGATGAAACACAGGGTATCATGACTATACACAAAGACGGAAGGGGAACGATACTGGGGATATGGATGTTGTGCGCAGTGCTGATCTATCTCGTGCTGCACTTCATCCAGTGCAGTTTCATATCATATCCTCTCACTGTCATCGTAGCCTCCTTCATGATATTCGTGTTCTACTTTTTCCGTGTGCCTGAAAGGGAAACCGTGCAGGGCGAGAATGTGGTGACATCCGCCGCCGACGGGGAGGTCGTGATCGTGGACAAGGTCTATGAAGACGAATTCATACACGGGGAATGCATACAGGTGTCGGTCTATATGGACTTTTTCAATGTCCATGTCAATTTCTGGCCGATATCCGGTGAAGTCACCTATTATAAATACCACCCGGGAAAATATTTTCTCGCCTTCATGCCGAAGGCATCCGAACTGAACGAGCACACATCGGTGGCCATCAGAAACGGACAGGGTGAAGTCTTCTTCAAGCAGATTGCCGGGACTTTTGCAAGGAGGATAGTTTCCTATGCCGAGGTAGGCAAGCCGGGCGTGAAGGGGGAACAGTGCGGTATCATCAAGTTCGGCTCCAGGGTGGACATGTTCCTGCCTCTGGATGCGGACATAAAGGTCCAGGTCGGGGATTATGTCAAGGCCTGCGAGTCGGTGATAGCTGAACTTTAAACGTAACACAAACTATTTTTATAAGACAATGGACAAGGAAACAAACAGCGGTTCGGCATCTATGCTGCCAGAATCTGAAAACAATCCGGATGACTCGGTGCCCTTGCCGGGACATGCTCATGTAATCACAATGTCTTTCACTAAAATGGAGGTTATATGAGCGAGATATTCATAATCCTGTTTCTTATCCTGCTGAACGGCATTTTCGCCATGTCTGAAATGGCGGTGGTTTCAGCCAGGAAATCCAATCTCCAGGCGGATGCCAACAAAGGGAGCAAGGCGGCAAAGACTGCCCTGAAGCTCTCCTCGGATCCGGACAAGTTCCTTTCCGCCGTACAGATAGGCATCACACTCATAGGTATCCTCACCGGTATCTTCTCCGGCAACAAGGTGGCCGCAGGGCTTGCCTCGCTATTCATCAATGCCGGAATGTCCGCAGGTATTGCTTCAGCCCTTGCCAAGGCGCTGATAGTGATACTGGTGACATACCTGAGCATTGTCTTCGGGGAGCTTGTCCCGAAGAGGATTGCCCTCAGCGCATCTGAAAAGGTGGCGAAGGTGGTGGCAGGGCCGATGAAGGTGATAGCCATGGTTTCATCTCCTTTCGTATGGATACTTGCCAAGAGCACAGCCTTGATAATCAAGGTCCTTGGAGTAAAGAGCCAGGAGTCGAAGGTCACTGAGGAGGAAATCAAGTCCATAATACAGGAGGGGACTGTCGAAGGAGAAGTATCTCCGGTCGAGCAGGACATAGTGGAGAGGGTATTTGCGCTGGGTGACCTGAAGGTCAATACCATCATGACATTGCGAGGGGACATCGTGTGGCTTGACAAGGACATGACTGAACAGGAGATACGCAACACGATAGAGGAAAACCTCTTTGAAGCTTATCCCGTGACTGACGGGGATCTCGACCATGTGGTCGGTGTACTTTCCCTGAAAGATTTTGTCCTGAATGTGGGCAAGCCTGAATTCAGCCTTGAAGGGATGATACACGAGCCGGTATATTTCCATGAGAACATGAGCGTATATGCTGTGCTGGAGCAGATGAAGAAGATGAGGATAAGCAGGGCACTCGTATGCGACGAATACGGTTTCTGCTCCGGAATAATCACGCTCAAGGACATAATGGAGGCACTTGTGGGAATAGTGAATGACGACCATCAGAAGGAGCCGGACATCATTGCCCGTCAGGACAATGACGGCTGGTTCGTGGACGGCCAATGCTCTATGTATGACTTCAGGATGTACTTCGACATAGACGACAATGATCCCGATTCGGAATATACCACTGTCGGTGGCCTGATTCTGGATGAACTGGAGCATGTGCCGATTGCAGGCGAGAAGGCTACATGGAGGGACTTCTCCTTTGAAGTCGTGGACATGGACGGTGCCCGGATCGACAAGGTGATCGTGAAGAGGATCCGGAAGGAAGAAACTCCGGCGGAGCAGATATGATATCGGGAAAATCCCTGAATGACAGGGTCGTCACCCGTAAAATAGTCCTGCCCATACTCCTGGAACTGGAATATGGGCAGGATCTTTCTATTGGGCATCCTGACCGATCAGTTCAAGGAGGCGGTCGATGGCTTCGGATTCCGGGACATGGCGAAGGACTGGGGTCTTGCCTTTGTAGATGGCTACCTTATGGTCGCCTTCGCCTACATAGCCCCAGTCTGCGTCTGCCATTTCTCCGGGCCCGTTGACAATGCAGCCCATGACGGCTATGACCATGCCCTTGAGATGGGCGGTCCGGCGCTTGACTTCATTGAATGTGGCTTCAAGGTTATACATTGTACGCCCGCATCCCGGGCATGCGATGTATTCCGGCCTGTAGAAACGCCTTCTGGTGGCCTGCATGAGTTCGTCGCTGAGATATGCCGCTTCATCGGACCCGTCAAGGAGAACAGTCTTACTGCTGCCGTCTGAGCCTGTCAAAGAATATTCGCCGCTTATGCCGACATCATCGATTTCCCTGTCAAGAAGGCGCCTGCCGAAATCGCAGGCAAAGTCCAGAATAAGGCTTTCCCGCGAAGAGGCGCGGTAGACGGCCGTGGCTTTCCTGTCTTCAATCTTCACAGAGACCATTGAGGAATGGCGCAGTCCGTCATATCTTTCTGCTATATGTCTTGCAACAGGGATTTCATTTACGGGGTCTTCTGTCAGGGATACCCTGATGGTATCTCCTATACCGTCCGACAGCAGGGCGGATATCCCTGCGGCGGACTTCATCCTGCCTGCATCACCGTTGCCTGCCTCTGTCACCCCGAGATGGAGGGGGAATATGATCCCTTTCTCCTTCATGGCGGCATAAAGGAGGCGGTAGGCCTCCACCATCACGATGGTGTTACTTGCCTTCAGGGAAACGACCACATTGAAAAAGTCATTCTCAATGCACATGTCTATCCATTCCATCGCTGCCTCCTTCATCGCAAGGGGAGTGTTGCCGTAAAGTTCGGTTATCCTCTGGCCTAGTGAACCGTGGTTCAGGCCTATCCTTATGGCTGTCCCGTGAGTGCGGCATACTTCCACAAGCCTTGCGAACTGCAGTCTGGCCTGAGCATGGTCCTTGTGGAAATTGCCCGGGTTGATGCGGACCTTCTCGACTGTTTCAGCTGCGGCAATTGCCGTTTCGGACGAAAAATGTATGTCAGCGACCAGGGGAGTGTCAATGCCTTCTTCCCTAAGCCTTGACTTTATCTCCCTGATTGCCTCTATTTCCTTCATTCCCGGCACGGTGAGCCTGATGAGCTGCGCACCTGCCTCATGCATCCTCCTGCATTGCTCCACTGTGGCCTCTATGTCGGATGTATGCGTGTTGCACATTGTCTGCACCACAATCGGATGTCCGTGACCTATGAGGACATTTCCTACCTTTGCCGTAATATATTTCATAATCAACTTGTTATAAAAATTCCCGACTAAGCCCGGGATGACTCATCGGGGTTACTTTTGCGGATAGACATTTATTCTGCTATTGTTTGCCGACAGTTCCGAGTGAATTGACGACTTCCATCTGCTGCCGTGCCTCCTCTTTCAGCTGGTGCCTTGTCTTTCCTGTCCTCTTGGTGAGCTGGAAATGCAGGCCGACAGAGAAGATTATGTTGGAAGGATAGGCGTAGCGGTAGTAGTACTGGCTGTAATAGTCCGGCTGATAGAGGGATGACATCGAATATTTGTACATTGCGGAGAAATGTATTTCGACCGGGTCAAAGACAAAGCCGAATCCAACCCCGCCCTTTATGCCGTAGTCAAACCTCCTGTCAGTGTCCAGAAAGGCATCACGGATGGCCGGATCCACAGTTTCCCCGCTTCTGTGGATGCTCAGCCGGTATCCTGCGAAGAAACCGATGTTGACCATCAGCTTCATTTTCCAGAAATCCACATGGCAATGCGCCATAACCGGAACCTCAATCACATCCATCACCGCCTCGTGCGCCCCTTCCACATCAGGGATATAGCCGCTTTGGTCGTCAGCCTTGAACTTGTAGCCTTCCCTGGCATAGATCAGACTCGCCTGGAAGCCGAAATACGGCATGTATCCGAACATCTTTCCATAGCGTGTGTATGTTATGCCGAAATTGTACGGGACAAACAGAAAGCCCTGCCGCATGGAAGGATTCCACATCACCTGACTCATGGCCATGCCGTATTGGACTCCTATCATCGTATAGTCATTGATGACATTCTTCTTCTTCACATCCAGAGAATCAAGATAGGCGAGCGACGCAGTGTCCTGCATGGCAAGCTCCAGTGCTTCTTTCCGGGCTTTCCTTCCGGACTTTGCAGGATGCTTTTTCCCGGTATGCAGTGAGTCGGCACTTACGGGGGAGATGGATGCAGATGAGTCCCTGAGATTCATCAGGGAGGTGTCCGCCTGCATCACCAATGCAGCCGTATCCTGTGCGGAAAGACGGAGCGACATGCAGAACGGAAGCATAAACAGCAGAAAAATATGCAGTGATTCTTTCTTCATGGCACTTCTTCTATTTGAACATTTCTCCTACATCTATAGTCTGCTGCAGTTCCGTCATCTCAGGGATGTCAATGAGGAATGTGCCGTCCTCCAGTTTGAAGAACTTGACCTTTTCCGGCTGCTTGTGACCAAGCAGGTTGCCGGTGTCCACAAGCCCGTTCCTGTTCAGATCTTCGGTGATTCTCAATGAGTATTTTCCTGCCTTCAGGTAAGGGAAAAGCAGGGTCTGGTCGCTTTCTATCGTAAATGACCGGAGCACCTGGTCGCGCTTTTCGTTCAGCAGGTCGATGATGTATTTGTTTTTGACATCAGTCATCTCCACCGTCATTGAACTCAGCTTGTCGTCGTTCGGAAGCGAGACCTTCACCTCCAGACTGTCATTGTAGAAACCGTTTATGTCCACGAATTTGCGGTGCGGTATCTTCAGGAAATATTCATATCCCGGCAGTAGCTTGACCCCTGGAGTGATCACATATTTCCTGAGGTTCAGGCTGTCTTTCGTGACGGTGTATTTTTCCTTGACCTCCTGCTGCTTCGGGTTGACATACCAGAAGTCGAGGGAATCAAAGGCATCCGTGACAAGCGGATACTTGAATTCTATCACGAATCCGTATTGCTCAATGGTTTCAGGCTCCGCAGTCACGGTGAACACGGCTGTGGTGTCTTCTTTCTTTATGTCACGGCTCGAACTCTTTGCCGCCCCGAGTGTGCGGGGCTTGGAAAGCTTCACTTCCTCCGTAAACGGGACAAGCTGGCCCAAGGTGTCGGTCTTCATGTAATTCACATACAGGAAAAGCGTGTCAGGCTGTTTCTTCGGGTCGTTGACCCAGATTTCAAGACTGTCCCGTTCCAGGTTGAACTGGGTGATGAGCTTTTCATGAGGAACATCCTTTATCCAGATAGAGTCGATCTGGGCATATGGAGCCATGAAGGTGATGTACGCCGTACGCTCTCCGAGCCTTTCCTTGTTGACTATCATCTGCTTGGACGGAGTTTCCCTGAACATGTTCAGTTCATATTCGGATTTCCTCGCAAGGCAGGCGAGGGTGTCTGTCATCAGATATTTGATGACTTCCGGAAGCGAGTCCTTCACTACTGTGACAGGCCGTATCAGGGTGTCCCAGAAGGCCACAAGCTCGTTGTTTTCGGCCTGGTACATGTTGTCATTGTTGTCATCCTTCACTGCATACAGGCGATAGACGGTGTCCTGGATGTTTCTCAGACAGAAATATCCCCAGTCGTCAGTCTTTCCTGCGGCGACCGGCCTCTGCTTGAACACAGCGGAATCCGCCTGATCCTTGTACAGCATGACGGTGACTCCCTTCATCGGCATGAGGGTATTGCAATCCTGCACCGTACCGGTGATCATCATGGAGTCGAGCGTATGCCCGGTGGAAAAGGCGAGGGCATAGCCAGGGTACATGTTCCCTTCGTTGTTGTCGGCTATCGCATTGGTGATGTCGAGGACATAGGTCCTGTTGGAATCGAGGTCATTTTCAAAAGATACCACCAGGCTCTTGCCTTTCAACTTGTATTTCGGCCTCTTTTCCATAGGCGGTGAAAGGAAGATGCTCTGCTGGTCCTTGACTGTCACGAATTCATTGAACTTGAACTCAAGCTGTGTCTTGTGCACAGGGACATGGGTTGCGCCAGGGTAGGGGAACAGCTCCACTATCACCGGGGGAATTGTATCCTTGGGACCTCCGCTCGGCGGGGTGGTGGTGTTGGCACATGAATGCGAGAACAATATCGTGCCAAACACAAGGCCGACCGGAATGACCGGAAAATATTTTCCAAAAAATCTTTTCATCTGTAAATCTGTCTGCTTGTCATCAGTTGCCCGGCATTTTCCGGCCGGACGCAGGGAGACCTCAATCATCGTGCCGTAAATGCCGCGAAACTACAGGTCTGACCGTACTACACTCTGTATGCCTTCAATCTTGTTGAGCTTCTTTATCAGCTTTTCCAGGTCATCCTTGTCATGGACATAGAGATCTATGTAGCCTTCGAAGACCCCTTCCTCGGTGCCGAGATAGAACCTTCTTATATTCACGCTCATCACGAGGGAAATATATCTTGAAATCTCGTTGATTATGCCGAGCCTGTCGAATCCCTTCAGCGAAAGCCTGACGAGGAAAGAGCTGTCCGGCACAGCCCCTTCCCATTCCGGCACCACAATCCTGTCCCCGTGCTTGGCGGCGATGCTGTTGGCGACGCTGCATGTCTTCTTGTGGACAGTTATTGTCCCGTCGGAAGCAAGGAAGCCCACGACACTGTCGCCCGGGATAGGGTTGCAGCAGTTGGCTATCACATATTTATGCTTCGTGTCATTGACATCCCCGATCACATAGCTGTCTTTCTTTTCCTTGTCCTTTCCCTTGAACCAGCCGAAGTTCCACGGGCGCGGCTTGCCTGTCCGGACATCTCCGGTCTTCACGATCTCATCGAGATTATTGAGTTTCAGAAGGCCGAGCCCTACCCTGAAATAAAGTTCATCCGCACTCCTTTCGAATATCTCATAGCCGTCCAGCATGGCCGAAATGGTGGCCTCGTCAGGTTTGCGGCCTATTGCGTTCAGCTGCTCCTCCACCATCTTCTTGCCGACACGGATGCTTTCCTGTCTTTCGCCCTTGAAATAATCCAGCACGATACCCCTGGCCTTGCGGGTCTGCAGGAACTTCAGCCATTCCCGTTTCGGCTTTTCGTTTTCAGCCGTGATGATTTCTACCTGGTCACCGGTCCTCAGCTCATACGAGAGAGGGACGAGCTTCATGTTGACCTTGGCGGCGATGGCCCGGTTGCCTATTTCGGTGTGGATGGAATATGCGAAGTCAAGGGCTGTGGCCCCTTTCTGGATGCTTTTCTGGTCTCCTTTTGGAGTGAAGACGAAGATTTCGGAGGCGGTCAGGTCGTTGTGGATTATATCGAGGAGTTCAAGGGCGTTCACATCAGGGTCCACAAGGATTTCCTTGACCTTGCTGATCCATTTGTCCATCTCGCTGTCATTCTCGCCCACGAAACCGTCCTTCTTGTATGCCCAGTGCGCAGCGATTCCCTTTTCTGCGATGTCATTCATCCTCTTGGTCCTTATCTGGACCTCTATCCAGATGCCTGAATGGCTCATGACGGTGCAGTGCAGGGCCTCATAGCCGTTGTTCTTCGGGTGCTTCACCCAGTCGCGGATCCTGTCGCTCTTGTAGCGGTATATGCCTGTGATGATGGAGAAGACATGGTAGCACTGGTCCCTCTCGCTCTCTGTGGCGGATTCGTCAGGAGTAAAAATGATTCTTACGGCATAGAGGTCATATATCTGGTCAAAGGTGATGTTCTTGGTGACCATCTTGTGCCAGATGGAATATGGCGTCTTGACCCTTTTCTTAATCTCGAAATTGAATCCGGCCGTCTTCAGGGCATTGCTGATGGGCAGGATGAACTCGTCTATCTCCTTCTCCTTGTCGTTGATGTTCCGGTTGATCTTGGCTGTGATGTCATTGAAGACCTCAGGTTCCTTATAGCGGAGCCATATGTCCTCCATTTCGGACTTCACCTCATAAAGGCCGAGCCTGTGGGCGAGGGGGATGAAGATGAACATTGTCTCGCTCAGGATCTTGTCCCTCTTGTATTCCGGCATGAACTCTATTGTCCGGCAGTTGTGGAGCCTGTCAGCAAGTTTTATCAGCACCACCCTCACATCGTCGTTCAGGGTCAGGAGTATCCTCTTGAAATTCTCGGCCTGAATGCTCTTCTGCTTGGCCTTGTCCTCATTGTCGAGGACAGTCTTGATCTTGGTGAGGCCGTCCACAAGGGAGGCAATCTTTTCCCCGAAAAGATTCCTTATGTCATCTACCGTGTAGTCGGTGTCTTCCACTACATCATGAAGCAGGGCTGCGGCAATGGACTTGTAGCCTAAACCGATATTGCTCACCACAATCTTGGCCACTGCAATCGGGTGCAGGATGTAAGGCTCGCCGGAACGGCGCCTCACTCCCTTGTGGGCTTCATTGGCAAAGTCAAAGGCCTTCTGGACCACATCCAGCTCTGCCTGGTTGGCACACCGTTTTCTGGCGGCCTCCTTAAGGTCGGCATAGTCCCGTCCGATGACGGCGTAATCCGCTTGCGTAAATTCAGAAACACTCATAATTTTCAATCATCCAGGTTATAGTTGTCCACATTCTGGAAAGCATATGACAGTTCGGCACCGAACAGGATGATGAACCATCCGAAATTCATCCAGAACATGAAAAGCGGTATTGCTGCCATGGCCCCGTACACCGTATTGAGCCGGCTCACGAAAAGCTGTGTCTCAAGATACAGATACTGCATCACCGTGAATGCAAGGGCGGATATGACCGCTGCCTTCAGGGCATGGCTGTATTTTACTTTATAGTTGGGTATGAACTTGTACATGGCGGAAAATGTCAGCATGGCCACGGCATAGAACAGAAGCCATGAGACAAAGGACCTTATCTCCTCCATCCGGAGAATCCCCCAGTCCATGTTGTTGAACAGGTTGGAGTAGGTTATGGAGCCTGCGAAGAAAAGCATCAGCACCAGAGGTGCGATTATCAGCACCAGCAGGTAGAAGGAAAGCCTTTTGAACAAGTTCCTCGACTTGTGTACCTTCCATACGTTGTTGAAGACCCTCTCCACGGACATCATCATCCAGATTACCACCCAGATGAAGAACAGCGAGCTGACAAGCCCGACCCCGCTCGACATGGCAGTATTTATGATGTTGTCGGCAAAGCCCATGACCATGTTGATTATCTCCTGATGGTTGCTGAAATTCTCATAAAGCATTTCCCTCAGCCTGTCTTCAAGCCCCAGACCTCCGGTCACGGCAAATGTCACCGCCAGGAAAGGCACTACAGACATCGTCCCGAAGAAGCTCAGGGCGACTGCCTGAAAGCCTATCTTCTGCGCCGAGAATGTCTTGATGGTGATGATCAGGACCTTCACATACTTGATGAATCTCGCCTTGGCACGGGAAAGCTCGTCCGGATTGAGAATCCAGATGTCTTCCGCCATGAAACGCCGGATGTTGCGCCATATTTCCTTGAGATTCCTTGCCATACCAGTCTTCAGCAATATAGTTTTCACTCGCTGCACTCAATCGAACAATGTCGGTCCGTCTTCCGTGTCATCCCCGAACAGGGTGCCTTGCACGGCGGTTTCCTCTGCTGCAGAGCCTGTCCCTGCGCCATCATCTGCCTGGCTTCCTGCCGCCGGGGCGAGCATCTTCATGAACTCCTCTTCTCCTATAACCTTGATGCCCAATGCTTCTGCTTTCTGCATCTTTTCCGGACCCGGTTTCGCTCCGGCCAGAAGATATGATGTCTTGCCGCTGAGGGAACCGCTGTTCTTCCCCCCGTTGGAAGTGATGAGTTTCTTCATCTCGTCACGTGAGATGGAAAAGGTGCCGGAAATGACTATGGTCATGCCTTTGAGGACTTCCGATGACGGACCTTCCTCCCGGCGCATCGCAAACTGCAGTCCGGCCTTTCTGAGGCGTGCCACCTCCTCCACATTATGAGGGTCCGAGAAGAATGTGAGTACGCTGTCCGCTATTACTTCCCCTATATCTTCGACCTGCAGGAGAGTGTCCCTGTCTGCCGCCATCAAGGCATCAATGTCCCCGAAATGCCTGGCAAGCTCCTTGGCGGTGGACTCGCCGACATATCTTATCCCGAGGGCATAGAGCACATGGTCGAATGTGACTTTCTTTGAGGCTTCGAGGCTGTTCAGGAAACGGGCAGCAGAGCGGTCTTTCCAGGCTTCCAGCCTGAGCAGATCCTCTTTAGTGAGGTCATACAGGTCGGCAGGGGATTTCGCCAGTCCAAGATTGTAGAGCTGCTCCATCGTGGCATCCCCGGCGAGAATGTTCATGGCCTTGCGGCTCGTGAAGTGCACCAATTTGCCCTTTATCTGCGTCGGGCAGCCGGAAGTGTTGGGACAGAAAAACTTGGCTTCCCCTTCATCCCTGACGAGGGCAGTCCCGCAGTCCGGGCATCTGTCCGGGAATACAGGAAGTGTCTCGCTTCCGTCGCGCAATGACAGCTCCACCCCTGTGATCTTGGGGATGATTTCCCCGCCTTTTTCCACATAGACATGGTCGCCCACACGGATGTCAAGCATCTCCATCTGGTCTGAGTTGTGCAGGGAGGCCCGCTTTACCACAGTGCCCGCCAGCTGGACCGGCTCCAGATTGGCCACAGGGGTCACAGCCCCCGTCCTGCCCACTTGATAGTCTATCGAGAGCAATTTTGTGAGGGCATGCTCCGCCTTGAACTTGTAGGCCACAGCCCAGCGCGGGAATTTGGAAGTGAAGCCCAATATCCTCTGATATTCAAGTTCATTGACCTTTATCACTATTCCGTCCGTGGCGAAAGGAAGGAATTTCCTTTCCTTGTCCCAGTATTCTATATAGGATTCTATTTCGCTGATGCTGCTGCAGATTCGCCTTTTGTCCGATACCGGAAGCCCCCATGAGGCCGCGGCTGACAATGCCTCGTTGTGTGTCTTGAACGGGAGGTTCTCTCCGAGGATATGGTAGAGGGTACATTCCAGCCCCCTGTGTCCTACGGTCTTGGGGTCGAGCAGCTTCAGGGAGCCGGAAGCCGCATTCCTCGGGTTGGCGAACGGCTGATCCTCGTCCCGTTCCCTTTCCGCGTTCAGGCGGTCAAAGGCCTTGTACGGCATATATATCTCCCCCCTTATCTCGAATTCGTCCGGATATCCGCTGCCGTGCAGCTTCTGCGGGATATTGCTGATGTGCCTGACATTTTCCGTCACATCGTCGCCTATGGTGCCGTCTCCTCTTGTCAGTGCCCTGAAAAGCTCCCCGTTTCTGTATGTGAGGCATATCGCCGTGCCGTCGAACTTCAGTTCGCAGGAATAGCTGAAGCCCTCGCCGATGGTCCTGGAAACACGCTCTGCAAATGCCTCCACTTCGCTGATGTCGTATGTGTTCCCGAGGGAGAGCATCGGATATTTGTGAGGGTATTGTTCGAATTCCTTGTTCCCGGTTCCGTCTGCCTGTACTCCATCTTTTCCGGCGTATGCCGTAAATGGCTCGTTTGCCGGCTTTTGCTTCAGGTCGCTTCCCACCTTCATTGTGGGCGAATCCGGTGTGACCAGCTCCGGAAAACGCTTTTCTATGGCAATAAGCTCGTTCATGAGCATGTCATAGTCATAGTCGCTGATTGCCGGCGCATTTTCCACATAATACAGCCTGTTGTTCTCAGAAATCATTTCCCTGAGTTCCGCCGCCCTTGCGCTGGCCTGTTCCCTTGTCATGTCAGATATGGATTGCTGTGGCATGTCCTGTTCAAATAAGCCCGGTGTCCGGGTCATAACATCCTGCAAAAATAGCGAATTTTTCGCTGAAATCTGCCTATACTGCCTAAGACTTTATAAATTATTCAATAAAAATCAAAACAGCTTCTGAAAATTTCAAAACAGTTTCTAAATTTGCACCGCAAAATAACTTTTTAATGACAATTGACATGAAAGATGCAGTAATCATCCTTTGCGGAGGCGGCCCTGCGCCGGGAATGAATTCAGTTTCAATGAGTGTTGCAAAGACCTTCCTTACAAAAGGATACAGGGTCATCGGCCTTCATGGCGGATATTCAGGACTTTTCAGCAAGAATGCCCGTACCGAAGATCTGGACTTCTTCAAGGCTGACCGCTATTTCAACAGGGGCGGGTCTTATCTCGAAATGAGCCGTTTCAAACCGACTGACAAGGATTTCGAGGAGAACTTCAACCTCGACCTTTTCAAGGACAACAACATAAAGCTTCTCGTGACCATCGGCGGCGATGACACTGCCTCGACAGCCAACAGGATTTCAAAATTCCTTGCTGCCAAGAATTATCCTATCGCCAACATCCACTGCCCGAAGACCATAGACAATGACCTTCCTCTTCCGAACAACACTCCGACCTTCGGCTACAATTCGGCAAAGAATGAGGGAGCCCACCTTGCAAGGACCATCTATGAGGATGCCCGCACTTCAGGCAACTGGCTCGTGATCTCGGCTATGGGCCGTACCTGCGGAAGCCTCGCCCTCGGAATCGGCGAAGCCACCCACTGCCCGATGACCATCATCCCTGAGATGTTCAACAAGACTTCGATGACCCTCGAAAAGATCATCAGGCTTTCAATCTCCGCCATCCTCAAGAGAAAGATCATGGGCGTGAACTACGGCACCATCGTGGCTGCCGAAGGCCTTTTCCATGATGCAGGTGTGGCAAAGGAAGCTGCTGACGCAGGCATACATTTCACTTACGACGAGCACGGTCATCCTGAGCTCGGCAAGATTTCCAAGGCTGTCCTCTTCAACGACCTCCTCGAGAAGGAATTCAAGAAGATCGGCATCAAGGTGAAGAGCCGTCCTGTGGAAATCGGCTACGATGTACGCTGCCAGGACCCTGTCGCATACGACCTCACCTACTGCACCGAGCTTGCAATGGGAGTATACCAGCTCTTCAGCGAGGGCAAGACCGGCTGCATGGTGTATGTGGACGCATACGGCAATGTGTCACCTCTCTATCTCTCAGACCTCCAGGATCCTGAGACAGGAAAGATACCTCCGAGAGTCGTGGACATCAACTCAGGCACAGCCCAGAACTACTACAACTTCATCGCCCACTACATCACCGAGGCCGACTACGAGGTTGCCAAGGAATATGTGAGCGATCCTGAGAACTATGATTTCAAGAAGATTCTGAACTGGTAAATGAAAATGTAGACAAAAGTCGCACATTTGCATATAAATGATTGAAGAAGAGTTGTTTCGGCAGCTCTTCTTTTTTTGTTTGTATGACGATAGCTATCACTAACTATCAATGTTTTCGCTGTTTTTGTACCGTATTTGTACCAAAAGTGAATTCAGGGAGCAAACTCGTAGGACGGAGTGTAGGGAAATGTGAAGTAATATAGAAGGTTTGAAACATTCTGAAACATTCTGAAACACGATGAAACACTTTTTCATGTCCCGTACTCGGACACACTAAAGAACAAAACAATGTTTCAAAAAACGTGTAAACAGTGCGGAACAGTTTTTAAGACGACCCGTTATCCGACGGTCTTCTGTTCTCAGAGCTGCTATTTCAAATTCAAGCGAGCTGAGGCAAACAAGAAACGCCTTGAGCAAATTCAGACGTATGACAAATCTTTGGGTGCATTCCTGAAGGATGGGTACATTTATTTCCATAAGACATGCGCAAACTGCGGTCGTGAGTACATTACTCGGTTTATCAATGGCAAGGAAAGGAAGTCAAAGAATCCTTCGAAGAC